>CAZKEV010000023.1:0-30187 GCA_964551875.1 uncultured Methanomicrobiales archaeon
CCGGTTCCTCCGCGGCTATCGACTCCATCCTGTTGAAGTAGAGGATGACATCGTCTACATTCGGGCCATTCACGCCATCTACATCCTCGTAGAAGCCATCCCCATCAGGATCCTTGGGTTCCTGGCAGTAGTTGCAGTTGGAGAGAGCCCAGGGCTTCGGGCACTTCTGGCAGGAGCTGAGAGCCAGGGTCAGGCCGGCATCCTCCTGGACCCCGCCCATATATTGCGGATGTTCGAGGGTTGGGGCAGCGGGATCGTTATCCCGTGCATACACGAAGGTATCCCTCAAGTGGATGGCCGGCCCCCCAACCCCTTCGATCCAGTAGAAGGAGAAGTAATTCAGGTTCGAAGCTTCAGTCGCGCTTGCCGCCGTTGCGATGACCCTCTCCTGGGGACCCGAGTAGGTCAACGGTATGAAATCCTCGACAAAGCCACCGCTGTTGCACTGCTCCATGGTCATCGCGATTGCCTTGGTCTGGCTGGGCAGCCGGTCCGTGAATTCATAGTCCCAGAGGAATTCCTCGTTCCAGAGCCAGATGCGTACCTTGTCTGAGTTCGGATCCTTCCCGCCGTGGTTCGTCGTGAATACGAACAGGGAATCATCCGCCGTAAGCCCGGTCTGCAGGTTACTCAGATCCTCCAGGTACCTGGTCACGTTCGCCCTGTCTGCCATGGCCCTGACCTCGGGAATCCCGTCATTATCAAGGTCCGGGTCGGAGTTGGCATACGCCCCCGAATCCGTCATCTGGTCGGGGTTGGGATCCGTCCCGTCGGACATGAGCACGGAGATCTGGTCCTCAGGGTAGCAGTACGTATTCTTCAGGGTCTGGTACATGTAGACGATATCGTCCCGGTACCGCACGAAGTTGTTGTCCTTATCGTACCCGCCGCTGATGAGGAGGGCGTGGCAGTTCGTGCAGTCTATTTTCACCGGGTCGCACGTCCCGCTCCCGCCAACCCCGCCGCCGGGCAGCCCTCCCCCGCCACCGCTGCCGGGGGTGTTCGTTCCGGACGCCGGCGGTCTCGTTCCCGCGATCCAGTTGACCGGGCGGCCCTTCGGGGGCGTGGTGACCGAAAGCCGGGTCGTTTTCTTAGTGCTCACATTCACGAAGATATAATCGACAGTTTTCTCCCAGTTTCGCAACGGCCGGGGGTCCGCGACAAGGAGCCTTGTGTCCAGAGTATCGGCAGGCGTGGTAACGAACCGGTTCTCCGAGGCGGCTCCCCACTGGGGTACCTGTGTGTTGGAGGCGAACCGGTGAGGACTCGCGGACACCGCCATGCCCGCCGGTAACGTACCGCCATATTCCTTCTCGACTGCGATCTGGTATGCCTGGGCCATTTCGGGATCCACGGTGACCCCTACCGAGATGGTGGCATTCGTCCCGCTGTCGCTGCTCACGCTGTTCGATGCATATATCACCGGGACGAAGAGGCCCTCGCTCGTGTAGGTATGGGTCACAGAACCACCAGAATACGTCACATTTGCCCACTCCCCATCCCCGAAAGACAGGTTGACCCTCGTCGGGATGCCCGTGGAGAGGTCGGTAAATGTAACGGTCAGGGGCTTCGAACCGGACGATTTGTCCACCGCATAATCGGCGTGAACGGGGCCTTCGATCCCGAGCGCCAGCCTCGTGTAGCTGGCCCTATTATAGATCCCGGGGGCGGGAATATGGGGAATTGCCTCGGCAGCGCTGATGTTGTACGGCCTGTTCAGGATATAGAACCTGTACTGGGATCCGGGAAGCAGCGACCCCCGGGCCATGTTTGACGTGTCCCAGTTATAGGACCAGGATGCGTCCGGGTTCACCCATACCTGGACAAAGGACTCATTCCGTCCGGTGAAGGACTGGTTGACCAGGTCATCCGGCCTCACCCCGTCCTTGGGCAGGATGCCGGAATAATCGGGGGGCGTGTTGTTTGTCATGGTAAGATAAATGTAATAATTCGGGCTATCTCCCCCGGTCTTCGTGCCCGCGATTCGGAAAACCGTGCCGATGGGTCCTGAGGACCGGTTGACCGAAGCGGCGATGAAGGGCCACTCGAGGACGAAGGAGATGCTTGCATAGGAATGGCCCGAGAGATTGTAATAATCAACCGGGCTGTCCACCGCGTAGACCTCGTAGATTCCCTCGTCAAGGGGGATATCCTCGTAGGTCTCCCATCTCCAGTTCCATGCCCAGTATCCGATCTTATACTCCGAGTTCGCCAGCTGGAAACTGGAGGGGGAGCCGTTGACCACCGGGTTGTTCTTCGGATCCGGGCTCTGGATCTGCGCACCCCCGGGGGGCAGGCCCGGTCCCCTCAGGAACAGGTAGGTCGCACTCGACATGCTGCTGTTGCCGAAGAACTTGATACGTTCACCGAAGTAGTAGCTGTAATCCCCCGGTGCATCGATGGTGATCGCCCCGGGAACCGATGAAGAGGTGACGGTAAACCCGCCCGGGAGCGTGCCGAACTGTCCGTCCGGGTTGGTCACCACGACATTATAGGGCCCGGCAATCCTGTTGGTCAGGTTGAAACTCATGGAGAGCAGCCAGTCAAATCTCTCCATGTAGCCGGTTCCCGGGATGGCTCCGATGTCGACGATCTCGAGTGCCCCAACACCAGATGTCACCACACTTGTCAGATACGCATAGGTGCCGGAGACATAGAGTCCCATTGAGTAAGATATAAGAGCGCCATCGGTACCGTTTACGATAATGCCTTTATGCACTGGAGTTACCGGATTGGAAACATCCACGATCTCCAGTGCTTTACCCGAATAACTTGCAATATATGCATAATTGCCAGACACGGAGACATCGTATGGATCTTTTAAGGAAGCGCCGCCAATACCGTCCACAATACTGCCCGTATGCACCGGAGTTGCCGGATTCGAGACATCCACGATCTCCAGCGAGGAGCTCCCTAAACTTGTCACATATGCATAATTGCCGGAAACGTACACTCTAACGGGAGTTTTAAGGAGGGCGCTGCCGGTACCATCTACAATACTGCCCATATGCACCGGAGCTGCCAAATTCGAGACATCCACGATCTCCAGCGCGTCGCTACCAGAACTTGCCACATACGCATAATTGCCGGAGACATAGACACCCAATGGGTTATTCAGGAGAGCCCCCCCATCACTGTCAAATATTCGGCCCTTATGCACCGGAGCTGCCGGATTGGAGACATCCACGATCTCCAGCGCATGAGCTCCACTTGTGACATACGCATAATTACCGGAAACATAGACGCTCTCGGGGCTATCTAGAAAAGCATCTCCGGTACCGTTCCTTATGCTGCCCTTATGAACCGGAGTTGCCGGATTCGAAACATCCACGATCTCAAGTGCATCGCTAAAACGACTTGCCACATACGCATAATTACCGGAAACATAGACGCTAGTCGCGGCATCTAAAAGAGCACCGCCAGTACCGTTAGTGATGCTGCCTATGTGTACCGGCGCAGCCGGGTTCGAAACATCCACAATCTCTAGTGAATCTCTAACTCCATCTGCCACATACGCATAGGTGCCAGAGATATAGACGTCCTCTGGCATTCTAAAAAAAGCACCGTTGGCGATGCTGCCCTTATGCACCGGGTTCACATTCACCGGTGTCAGCATCGCGGCTGCCATGGGATCAAAATGACTGCCGGAGATCTTGGTATTATACGCGACCGTTGTGTTGACACCATGCGTAGGCGCGACAGCTGTTACGGATGGTGGGCATGCAACCATGGTGGTCAGGCTGTGAGCTTCATCCTGACCATTTGTTCCCACGTAGTCTGCTCTGCTATCGAGAGTAATGCCGCAAGGTGTGCCTTGTTTCACCCGGAAGGTGATGCTGTCGAACTGTAACGATGCACCGGGCGGCTGCGCAGTGTCACCAAGAATGCGCAATTTCGGGATAGAGGGGATATTGTCCCAAGGTTGCGGCGCACTTATAAAGGTTAGATGGCTGTCATAGTACAATTCAACGACAGTGTCAGTCAAAGGTTCGGTTCCTACATTACTTGCAGTAATTTCATACACAACGAAGTCGTTCGGGAGAACAGGACCTGAGGGACCAGTTATTACAACCTGAGCTTGTGGCTGTGCTGAACCGGGCAATACGAACAGAATGAGCAGAAGACCGAGAACAACGAACTGCCAGTTCTTCATGAATCATCACCTTCCATTTGATGGGAGGATATCTCCTCTTCCCTGACCTGCAAGGGTGGAAAAAGCAGCTTTTCCTGAAACAACGCCAATGCAGAGGCAACGGTGGAGGATTCCTGCCACTACCAACCTGAGACACTTCGACGTCACACCACACCACACCGAATAGTTTTTGAATAAATCAGTGACGAACGGATGATTCACACCCATAGTATAAAAGTATTTTGAAATGCTTGCCGAAGAAAATAGTGCTAAAGGCACTATACAGGAATTAATAGCCGCTGATACGCGTATTAAGCTGTAAATATTGATATATCCGGTAAAAAGACGCTCCTTTTTCGAGTTTCCCATAAATGTTAAATGGAAACACCGAACCTCCGCGGAGAAAACGAATTGTTTTTTACAGGGAGAAAAGGGAGAGCACGTATTCACCTGTGTATTCGCCCGCTCCGCGTGGGATTCCGGGCAGCATGCGGAAAGTTGTGATAGAATTGGGAGATCTCTCCCCCCACAACGATCTTAATTGAGGTTTCTATCAATGCGCACCGATGTAATCATTGCGGCTTATGCATTGATATGGGTTCGACGGGAGTGTCTGATAAGAACGAGGACAGCATCTACCCGTCGAAATGCTTCCTCTGCTGCACCTGCTTCAAGTGCAACGAGTTCTGTCCCGAACATGCCTCAGCACCAGGTGGATAGTCAGGGCGTGAACAGCTTTTCACATCTACTGACAGGGAGGAGAGGGGTTTTAACCCCGAGGCCCAGGAGGCGAAGGCACCCATCGTGCAGGTGAACGAATTTCTTGGGTTCGAATCCAATCCCTCGCACCATCGTTTTGGGTTATGGGTATCCTGCAAAATGCAATCCTTCAGATGTGATATCACATTTTTCAAAATTTGGTGTTCCCATCGTTTTTATGTGAAACTCCCCGTTTTGGTCAAGTATTGATAAACCCTATGGCGGTCATCGATCTGATTTTCGATGAAGTAAACGTCATTAAAGTATTCAGATACACTATACCTGTCAGTCCCCTCGAAACTTTTACCGAGAGCATATTGATCCCAGATGAAATTCAGTTCTTTCCCTGCCGTAAATGGTTTTCCGTCGCTTATCTTGAAGACCTTGAAATCAGCCATATATTGGGGGGCCGTGCCCGTGGAGAAGATAAAGGAGTCTTTCGTATGGTAGAACCCAAGATAGGAAGCTACCGTGGTTTCAACACCAAGATATCCATCATATTCGAGGGCCTGGTGATCCCCGAGAATTCCCGTAATCATATGATTTCCACTGGGGAACCAGATAAGGGCTGTCCCATAACCCTCACGAGAGAGGAGCCCGGCCAGGACCAGGCTCTTGTCACCACAATTTCCGCCCTTATCACCGATGGTCTCAAGGGGATACTTCACAATCGACCTGTCTGGATCGTTCATGTATGGAAACGCCCTTTGAACAAAACGCGAGATCAACTCGGCGTACTCATTCTCATCGAGATGGTTTTGATCCCTGATCTTTCTCAGATAATTAAGGATGTAATTGTAACTGGCCTCCTGAGCGGGATCATTGATAATTGAAGAGTAATACCTATTCAGATCCTCCGGGGGAACTGTGATACCGACGCCACCATAGGTGTAGTTGCCAATTTTATTCTCGTAAAAATCTTTCATTCGCTGTTCGTTCATTTTGGAGATGTTGTATTTAACAGCCAGGTATGCTCCCGTGTTAAAGGGAATCGTGACGGGATAACCGGATCCCCTGTAGGAGAAAGAAAATGCAGGCCATGAGAAATATGCTGAACAGGATTTTATTACATTCTCATATTTGTTGCAGGTGTTCAATTGACCGTATGGTGTGAAGATCAAGGGCACTGCCTGGTAGGATAGCGGTACTGCCTGATTGGATGGTTTTGATGGTGTTTCTATGGGGGTGGTAGCGACTGTAGGGGCCGAAACTTGAGCTGTGGTTTCTGCTCGAATTGGGATTGTCGATGTTGCTACTGTCGTCACCAAAGGTGTCACTGGGGAGGGAGTGATGGTGGGTGGGCAGGTGCATGTACAATTATTGGATTGCTGAGGTTGGGAACAACCTGCCATGAGTGCCCCGGCTGCCACCAAGAAAAGAATAAAAATTATGGACCATTTTCGGAACTGAGAGGGAATAAAAATCGAAACGGGTTTCATATATCCCGAAAAAGCATTTGGTCTTCCTTATATATATTCGTTAAATCCACCTCACCTCCGTCCCCAGATCAATCCCAAATTTTTCTGCCTCGTACTGTCGAACGCTTGAAAAGTGGTGCAGTTCGAGCGGATTGGGTTTGTAGGATCGGGAAGGCGACGGCGCAGATCATTGAGGCTTACTGGGGGCACCGGTGAGAGAATCTCTCGATTCGAATCCCACCGCTCGGGACTGTCATTTTGTGTCACAGGGATGATGGGATCAGATTTATATATTTTATACGATAAAATAAATAGGGACAATGAGTAAGAAGCACATATTTGAGATCCCGGATAACCCGGATAGCGTTGTCTTCTATCCGGGGAGGGAGATCAACATCGATGGTAAAACCATTGTCGAGGTTGACAGAAATAGCGCATGCGCCCAGCATCTCATGAGCCCCAGGGCTCTGACGTACTGCGAAAAGCACTGGTTCAACCCGGTATTCGTGTATTCAACCGGAAACCTTCCAGTCCTCATCGGGTTCGTTTTCGATGAAACCTCCTATAATTCCTTTTCTTGTGTTCCCCGCACGATTGTTGCGGGTTCCAGGCATATGGCAAAATGCACCCCCACCTTCCCCCGCCTCCCCCGGTTAACCCCTATCTTTTCTGCTTCACGCTGACGGGTTTGAAGTAGCATCGCGGTTCCATTCCTCGTTTGTACGAAACTATGAGGTTGGATAAGGCGACAGCGATGCTCATCGAGCGCACTGGGGAACGGTGAAGAAGTCGTTAATTCTGGATCTAGGCCCTCCTAATCTAATTCTTGTTTTTCTTGAGGGGCCAATATTTTAATTCCGAGCTATTTTCATCTCAAAAACCAATCGAACATTTAGAGATGGAACTGGATAAGCAATTCTTTTCAAAACTGAAAGAAGACTATTCTATCGTTAACTCATTATTTCAGGAGAAGAGAAAACCGGTTCGATATGGTATATTCGCACTCCTCGTCATTCCACCTCTTATCATCGTCCTCTTCCAAAACCTCATTGTCTATATTATACCACCGGATATTACGCTTCAGTACATTTTTCTCAATTTGACCCATCCAAATCCGTCCACTATGTTTTTTTCAAATTACATGCACAATCCTGCGATAGCATCACATCTTTTGAATAACTACTGGGGTTATTTCGTCAGTATGGGGATAGTTTTCACTCTGTACTACGTTGTTATTCCCCTTGGACAATATAAAAATAAACTGACCAAAAATTATCCGGATGCCCCATTTCTTGCAACAAATCTGGTCTTTCTACTTTTTCTTCCCTTTGCTATATCCGGTATCAGCATTCTCTTCGGTCGTTGGATGGGAATTACGGGTGTGGCAGGTTTCTCGGGAATTGTTTATGCAATCTACGCATACATCTTCTTTCTAATTCTCAAGATCACATTCGATCTCGTCTTGAGCCGGCAACAGCAAAATAGCCGGCCTTTTAGTAGTGTTATCGACATGATGCTCTTTGTAACAATCTTTGCGATATTATTGCCTATATTTGCGATTTTTTTAGAGATGAGTAGTCACCAGGTGAATATCTTCGGTCATTTCGCGGGCTATTCCCTTGGTTTGTTCATCTCTGCCTCCGTCGCAATAACATATGAAACCGATGAATCGAGGCTCAAAATATTTTCATCATCAATTTTATTTATGGCCCTCTTATTTTCGACATTATGTTGGCTGATAGTAACTTGACGGAGCTACCATCCCCTGCCACCTTAACAGATTCGACGTGGAGATTTGGGAATACTGGCGAGCCGATGGTTGCACCGGTGAAAATAATTTAATTTGAAGTGCAATTTCCATTATTCATTTTGGTTTGGTTAAAGCGGTGATCTCAAAATAATTAAAATATAACAATAATTATTTCGGAATGAACGACAATTCACACTTATATGGGAATTATATCAGATATCCAAGAAATATTCGCTGTAATTATTGTTTTAATTCTTGGAATTATTATATTGCAAGCCTTCGTTATTGCCTTAAATTTCAATTTGGGTTTCATAATTGTGTCACTGTTCACCGTTTGTGGAATTTTTTTGATCTTAAGGGAGGTGTTTAATTTATGATAAGTCGTAAAAATATAACTCCTCATGATGTTTATATCCGATTCACCACCTTGTTTTTTTCTACATTATCTCTATTCCTTTCGTTCGTAATTTACACGTTGAAAATCTCAGTTCCATGGATAGGAAATATTTGGGTTTTGTTTTTTGCTTTCTTCTTCTGGGGATATTATATTTTGTTAATAGACATTTTTCTATATTATTTTGGTGAATTTATCAAGAATTTCATTAAAAAATCATTTTCTTTTGCATATCAATTTTATAAAAAATACGAAATATGGGGAAACATTGTGATTCTTTTTATTGGATACTTCTGCTTCATGGCTCTTACTCGGTATATTTTCATGGGGCATGAGCATTATTTAGAAAGCGTATTTCAAATAGGACAATTAGGATTTTTGGCATTTATTTCATTCGTTGCCAAAGAAATTTATGATGAATACAAGAAAAAGAAACGACAGTTAAAGGTGGATTGAATTTTACGCGGATAAAATCTGTTTTTTCGTTCATATGAAGAGGTACTTTCAAATTTATCACTCGTCGATATCCTTATCAATGTTAAACGATACATTTCCCCTTCGGTGAAACCGACATGATCGGCGAGATGCTTGGTGAGTTGACGGGAAAGATCATTGGGCAGCGCATCATCTCCCACTATGAGGGGGCGCACCTGAAGATCGAGAGGACTATGGAGACGAAGGGGAGGATCCTCGGCCACGAGGTAACCTTCCTTGCCACCTTCTGGTCCATGGAGAGGCCCCAGGGTGGGATGTTCTCGAAGGGCCATGGGGTCCTGATGTTGAGGGACGGGGAGAAGGCCATGGTACGGGGAGCTGCGATCAGCGTCCCGTCGATGGGTCCCGGCTGGAGCATGCGGGGCTCCCGGTACATCCAGACCAAATCGCCCCTCTTGAAAAGGCTCAACGAGGTGGCGATCGTCTTCGAGAGCGAGATCACCCCCGATGGGATGGTCAAAGACAAGTGGTGGGAGTGGAAGTGAATCTCTAATCTTTTTCCATCCGATGCGATCTCCAACCTGATAAAAATAACGAGTTTTTTCATATTTAATGGTTAGACGATTTATTTTTCTGAATAAATTGCTGCCATTTGGATGATGATAAGTCGGGATAGATCATGTTTCCTGCTATGAACTCTCCAGAAATGTATCTACCGCCGTGATACTCACCACTTAATACTTCATTGAAATAATCCTGATAATTATTTCCAATCGATCTATCATAATTATCGAGCCAGTAGTTTGAACCCTGAACAAGAAGGTACACAGTCACTACCGTATCGGAACCTGTGGAATAGTCAGCATATATCCAGGTTCGCTGTTTGGATGAAATATTCGTATATTCGATCCAACCCTCGGATGAATTGCCTTGAGGTTTCCTGATCGGTTGTGGTGGAGAGAAATCAAATTTCGGCAAGATGATCGATTCGTTTCCAACAGGAAGAAGGGTGTTTGCAAATAAATCCGGTGAGACATGATCATGGGGCCCACTATGGATTTCTACCTCGTAACTATCGTTCGGCCAGAGATCCGTATGAATAACGACAAACCAGGGGATACTTCCCGGAACTTGATACTCCTCTGGTTTGTCTAAATTCCACCCCGGTGGTGACTGTGTGAAAGTTATGGTATATCCCTCCTGTTCAAAGTCACGGGGGGCCAATGTTTGGGGTCCAACCATCGGCGTATCACTCTTCACCGGCAGGGGGACGTAAAATGTGGCATTGTGAAGGAATGCATTGGTGTTGATGTGTAGACTAAAGTCATACCGAGAACGTAAAAACTTTGGATACTCTGAGGTTGCAAATAAGCATCCACTCAGGACCGCTGACACAGTAAATAACAAAATAATGATTGCCCATTTCGAAGATGCCATAAGATACACCAAATTCGAGCTAAACAACTTCTGTTTAACAACGCTATTGCCTCTTCATTAATAAAAATGTTATTTTCCATAGAAAATGACCTTTATTATATATTTTTCACCATGCAAAAACATCATGGTCAGAAAGAGGATCTTCGTCCTGGAGGGAAATATTTCCTTATTTCAATTTACATAAAATAGCAGAAATCCTTGAATGTTGATCAAATTCAAGCCTTTTTTTATTTTTATAAAAATATTTTTTATTTAACAAATTTGATTTAGAAAATTAAAACATAATTTTTAAATATCTAAAAAGTTCATGTCCCGTTTAACCATCAGGAGGATAAGCCACGATGAACGCCATTTTCAGAAGGGTGGTAATTATTGTCATCATCGGTTTCCTTGTTACCACGACTCTCCCCCCAGTCTGGGCATTAGAGGACCGAATGGATGGCCAGAGGGACGCAAACAAGGATGATGAGCATTTCTCTGAGGAGAGTTATTCCCACTTCGTTCAGGAAGGTTACGATGAAAACCATCGTTGCAGATATCCCGTTCCTGAAGCATTTACAGCAGTTGCGAACCTGAACATTGATAATACGTTGATCGAAGCAACACCACATTGGTTCTTGCTTGCGGTAGGAAAGGCTGAGCAGAAAGCACTGCTAAATTACATAAAGCAGGCAGATGTCTCCAAGAATAAAAAAACTGCGTGGACACGCTTTATGAAAAAGGTCTGGATGAAGTATCCGGTTAAGTATGTGAAAACAGATAATTCGGCCAAACTAGTTCCTGGAAAACCTATTACCAAATTTTCACCGACATCGAAGGAGAATGAAATCTTCAGGGAAATCGAATTCTATATTGCAGAGGATATGGAGAAGGTATCTGCTAACGAGCAAACGGAGAATAGCGGCCTTATAATGCCACAATGGCAATCCCCAGAACATAGTAGTTTCAGTAGCATCGCATGTAAAAAAGAAGCAATTCCGGAAGCTTTAACAAAATTAATGAGTGACGCTGCTCCAGTTCCGGATACAATCGTTTATCCAGGTGGATGGGCAGAATTTAGTATAAACCATGGATTTGTTCCAGCAATTCCGCTCCCGGGTGGAGTTGGATTGGCCCCAACCAACTGCGGAAATTTTGCATCGAAAGCGAAAACATATTTCCAATCTCACCAATATGACACTGCCTTCACATATTTGGGTTATTCAAGTCACTTTATGGAAGATGTAGGAAATCCATTTCATACACCTCCAGCCTTTATTATTGCCCTCCAGTTTGTGGATGATATTTCGTATTTTAGATACACTACGACTGGCGAGATTATGAATTATAAAGTTCTCCACGACAACTATGAAACCTTCGTAGATACATTTTGGTCGAGTCCCCTTCCATCCGGGATTAAGTTTTCATCTATTGCCGATTCCGTCACCAACCCTGTAATCGTAACCGATCCAGTGTTATCCGCTCAAAAGCTTGCTGTGGAATCAGCTCAAACGAATCCTAAATTAGTATGGGCTGTTTATTTGTATTTTACAAATACCAGGAAGTTCGATTTTCAGAATAACCCGGTTATTGTTACTTACACGATGAATAGTGTCTTTCAAACCGAGAGATACACCCGCGGTCTTGTTCAATATTTGACTAACGGACAGCTAATTAAAGTCTCAATTACTCCGTCTGCCGGAGCTCATGGAAAGGTTACACCATCAGAGAAGGTCACATTAGAACCAGGAGCAGGTGTGACCTTTACCATAACACCCGATCCAGAATATATAGTTGACCAAGTACTAGTAGATGGAGACCCCAAAGGACCCATTACGAGTTACCCCTTTACTAACGTTCTTTCAGATCACACCATCACTGCAACCTTCAAACCAGCATCATCACCAGAAGGGATAATCCCCCTCTGCCAGGCAGGGGCGCCCTTCGATTTGACTAAGTATCCCCAAAATACTCTGTATTCAGATCCCATGGAATTCAAATGCTCCTGGGATGGGACAGGCCGAGTATTTATCTCCGGTGATAAATCCTCCCTTACAGGTGTATATGCAGACGATGGATTCACCATAACTCTTCAGCCAGCCGGGGCTTCCTTCGATGCCCAACCCCACTCCGCTTGCCAGCATAAAATTCTCGAGCTGACGAGCGGTATGACACCCGGCTTAAATACCTTCACCCTTATCGTTCAAAATTGGCGTAGGCTCTCGATGAGTTATGGTTCCAGCACCGGGTACGGGACTGATCAAACGCCGTATATCGTCCAGGTGAATTATCCGACAGATACTGCTTTGACCAGTCAGGCGCCAATAGAGCAGATGCCATTTGTCGAGAATGAAAGCGAAAAGGAGGGATAGGAAATCCCTCCGATCATACCCCTCATACAGTTGATATATCGAGTTACAATTTAATTTTCTGACATTAATGGGATCCAAATCGCATGTACACTCGTTGTTATCCAATGCAAAGACGAGGGGCTCCCGCAAAGTGCCATGACCTTGAAATCAAACACTCATTTGCAAAACATATATATACTAAATTTATAAAGGGTTACCTATGGCAGAAAAACATCCTCTGGAAGGCGTGCTTGACAGGCTGACGGTTATCGGTGCCATCATCGCGGTGGCGACCCTGTGGAACACCCTGTGGAACCCCTGGAAGGATATTGCATCGTCCCTGGGTCTCTCCGTAGGCTGGGAAGTGTTTATCTTCCTCGGCCCCCTCGTGATCATCCTCGTGTTATCCATGTGGTGGGTCCACACCCAATGATCCCTCAACAATTCTTTTCCTGCCAACCGGCGCAGCCCCCCCGGTTTTCCATCAGTTGCTCCTCCGCGGCGGACTGTTGTAGATGCAGTTAAAGATCTTCTCGTCCAGGGGGTAAAGGGTACCGTTCGCCTCGACCTCGCTCACCACGCTCGGCCACTCGTTGATATGGCCCCCTGTCGTGACCGTATGCACCATCTCGTGCCAGACAAAGGTGGGGGCGATCTCCTGGTTCGTGTCCCACGTGATCTGTGCAGTCGAGATTATCCCGCTGTTGTCCCAGGATTCCGAGTGCCCGATCCCCCCGAACTCGATGCCCGGCGCAAAGGAGATCACGGTCTTCCCCTCCCTGTCTGATCCCGCCGGTTTCGCATCCACCATGAGGGGGGGCGATACGCTCGAGAAACGCCCTCCGGTCATATTGCGGTACTTGTCGGCCGAAAGTATCGCAAGCAGTGAATCCAGCTGTTTCTGGCTTGCTCCCGTGCGGACGATGACAAACTGTGTCTGCTCCTCCCATTTTCGCAGCCAGTTCTGGGGATTGCTTTCTTCCGGGTTCCACACCACGAGATACATACCACGGTACACGCTCTCCGGGATGAGGTGGAACCCGCCGTTTACCACCCTGGATGGAACCTCGTTATAGGGGTGGAATCCGGGGGCGGTGATCTTCAGTTCGGGATCCAGGCCACTGACAGTGGTAAGATTGAAAAATCCCGAGGCACCTGACCTGGTACTGGAATCCCCGGATTGTACCAAGGCCCCTTCGATACCCATGTTCGTCCTGTACGGGTAGCTGCAGTCATAGATATACCCGGAGATGGTCCGGGAGGAGGAGACTTCAGGTGCAGGGGTCGTCGCTTTGGGTGTGGCTGGCACCGTTGGTCTTGGACTGCAATAACTGGGATTTCCTGCCTTTGCTCTCCTGTCCCCGACCCAGGGATTCCCCGGGTCCAGTTCCAGGGCCCTGTCATAGGCTTCGATTGCCTCCCGGCACATCATCAGGGCGAAATACACGTTCCCCTTCCCGCCCCAGGCCTCTGAATTCCCCGGGTCGAGGGCGATGGCATGCTCGAATGCCTCCATCGATGCATTGTAGTTCTCAATTCCGTGCAGGGCGATTCCCCTGCCCAGCCAGCTATCCGGATCCTCCGGATTCAGGGAGATGGCGGTATCGAAGGCTTTCAATGCCTCGAGATACCTTCTGAGCCTTTGAAGAGAGAATCCCTTTCCTTTCAGGGCATGGTAATTGTTCGGATCCACGGACAGGGCCTTCTCGAACTCCCTGATTGCCTCAGCATACAATCCCTGTTCAAACAGGTCCCACCCCTTGCTCGCAAAGGTGTTGGATTCGGGTTTGACAGGGACCTCCGTTGGGGGGGCAGCGGAAGCCCCCGGGGCAGGCACCCCGGGAGTGGCGGAGAGGTTCACATCAGGGGGCACGACGGGGGTCATGGTGGGAGGCAGGGTTGCGGATTGGGGCGAGGAACACCCGGCGCAGAGGAGGAGACCCAGCAGGAAACCCGTTGCCACGAAAGGGAAGGCGTTCATGGGCAGTGGGTTCTCGAAGCTCTCTTATATAGGTAATGATTCTTTTCCGAGACTGCTCAAAGCCCATCTTGGTATCGCGTTGCCGCCCCTCAACCTTTTTCTCCCGGTAGTACCGATCGGTACTCCTATGACCGGCCCGGCCATCGAGGTACTGAACCTCTCGAAGAGGTACGGCCAGATCCAGGCCCTCAACAGCGTCTCTTTCTCGGTGCCCGAGGGGGAGATCTTCGGGTACCTGGGGCCGAACGGTGCCGGGAAGACCACCACCATCCGCATCCTCACCGGGATCACGCGGCCCACGGGTGGCACCGCCCGGATCTTCGGGCACGACATCATCCGGGAGACCATCGAGTCGAGGAGGCACATGGGAATCGTCCACGAGACCTCCAATGTGTACGACGACCTCACCGCCTGGCAGAACCTCATCTTCACCGCAGAGCTCTACCACGTGGAGAGGGCGGGGAGGGACGAGTGGGCAAAGGAGCTCCTGGAGACCTTCGATCTCTACGGGAGGAAGGACGACCTTGCCCATGGCTTCTCGAAGGGGATGAAGAGGCGCCTCACCCTTGCCATGGGGCTCATCAACCACCCGAGGCTCCTCTTCATGGACGAGCCGACTTCGGGCCTCGATGTCCAGTCCAACCTCATCATCCGGAGGGTGATCCGGGAGCTCGCCGGCGAAGGGGTCACCGTCTTCCTCACCACCCACAACATCGAGGAGGCGAACCTCACCTGCGACCGGGTGGCCATCATCGACCACGGGAAGATCGCGGCCATCGACTCCCCCGAGCGGCTGAAGAAGACCATCCAGTCGGTCCAGTCCGTGGAGGTCGGGTTCGACCGGCAGGCACCAGAGATCCCTGAGGGACTCAGGGATATTCCCACGGTCAACGAGGTGCGGAAGGAAGGGGACAAGATCCGGTTCTTCACTGACGATCCATCGGCGGTCCTTCCCGCGATCATCGCGTATGCCGAACGGGAACACCTCAGGGTCCTCTCACTCACCACCCATGGCCCAAGCCTGGAGGATGTCTTCATCCGGTTGACGGGACTCGACACAGGCAACGATCGGAGGTCCCCATGGAAGTGAAGGCAATGCTCCGTCAGGTCCCCCTCGACCTCTCGGCTGCGTGGGCCATCGCCCGGAAGGACATGATCATCTATTATCTGAGGCCGAACATCATCGTCTCGGGGATCCTCTTCCCCCTCTTCATGTTTCTCGCCTTTGCCATCGGGACCATCGGGGGGAGTGCGCCCTCGGCAGGGGGATCCTCGGAGGTCGTGCAGCTCGGGGCCCTCATCCCCGGCCTCCTCGCCATCACCGTCCTCTTCTCGGCCTCCTCCATCGAACCGGTCTCCATCCCTATCGAGCGGAGGATGAAGACCTTCGACCGGCTCATCTCGGCGCCCATCTCCCTCCAGGCCCTGGTGCTCGGCGAGAGCGTGAGCGGGACCCTCTACAGCGTCGGGATCGCCCTCATCCCGCTCGCCATCGGGGTCCTCTTCTTCGGGAACATGATCCTCTCGCCGGTCGCCCTCCTCCTTGCTCTCTTCCTCTCCTCCCTCTGCTTCTCCTCTATGGGGACCCTCGTGGCCTCCTACCCGACCGAGAATGTCGGCGAGGTGATGTCGATCTTAAACCTCATCCGTTTCCCCCTCATCTTCCTCTCGGGGGTCTTCATCCCTCTCAGTTCCCTCCCCGCGTGGGGGCAGGCCGTGGCCTATATCTCGCCCCTTACCTACGCGAGCGACCTCATCCGGTTCGGGTATAACGGTGCAAGCCATATCAGCCCGTTCCTGGATATCCTTATCCTCGCCGCCTTCATCATCGGCTTCCAGGGATTCGGGAACTACCTCTACCGGAAGTTCAACGAGTGAAGGTGGGGCAGGGGAACAACCTTAAATATCCTCGTGGCACATTCCTCCTCTGTTCTCGGAGTGTTCCGGTATGGAGTTCAAGGACATCGTCATGAAGCGCTATGCGGTGAAGAAGTTCGACGGCAGGAAGGTCCCTGAATCGAAGATGAAGGAGCTCTTCGAGCTGATCCGGTTTGCGCCCTCTGCCTTAAACATCCAGCCCTGGAAGATCAAGGTCATCACCGACCAGAAGGTGAAGGAGCAGCTGAAGCCTGCGACATGGAACCAGGAGCAGATCACGACCTGCTCCCATCTCCTCGTCTTCTGTGCGAACACCGACTTCAAAGGGCTCGTCGAGAGGCTGGAACGGTTGCTGAATCAGGCGAAGATGCCCGAAGATATTGCGAAGATGGTGATGGGGATGGCACGGGATTACTTCCTGAAGATCCCCCCGGAGGCACAGGTCGCCATGGCGCAGCACCATGTCTTCCTCGCCCTGGGGAACGCCCTGAACGGGGCGAAGTCCCTTGGCTTTGACTCCTGCCCTATGGGCGGCTTCGACCCGAAAGAGTATGCCCGGATACTGAACCTCCCCTCCAACCTCGTGCCCACCATGCTCTGCCCCGTCGGGTATGCAGCCGATACGCCGATGCCGAAGTTCCGGTTCCCAAGGGAGGAGATCTTCTTCTAATTCCATATCACCGGTGATATCCCCATCCTTTTTTATACCCCTTCGCAGATGATGTATTGGTTCTTGAGGCACCGGTGAGAGGGGATGGACTGGTATCCCCGATCACGCGTTCCTGGAGGGCCGGTTCTTTCCCATTCCCCGAGGGAGGCCCTGTGAAGGTCATCGTCATCGGATCCGGGTTCGGCGGGCTCTCAGCCGCGGCCCTCCTTGCGAGGGACGGCCACGAGGTCACGGTCATCGAGAAGAACGAGCAGATCGGCGGGAGGGCGGGCGTGTACCGCGAGGGAGGGTTCACCTTCGACATGGGCCCCTCCTGGTACATCATGCCCGATGTCTTTGAGCGGTTCTTCGCCGAGTTCGGGAAGAAGCCCTCGGACTTCTACGAGCTCCGCCGGCTCGACCCGAGCTACCGCATCTACTTCGGGGGGGGAGGGACCCTCGACATCCCTGCCGACCTGAGGAAGACCTATGCCCTCTTCGACGCCCTGGAGGCGAACGGGGCGCAGAAGCTGAGGAACTACCTCGTGTCAGCGAGGGAGAAGTACGACCTCGCCATCCGCGAGCTCCTCTACCGCGACTACCGAACCCTCTTCGACTTCCTGGACAGGCGGATCCTGGTGCAGGAGGCGAGCCTCCACCTCTTCGAGAACCTGGAGACCTTCGTGAACCGGTACTTCGAGGGCGACCGGGCGCGGAAGATCGTGGAGTACTCCATCGGGTTTCTGGGCGGTTCGCCCCAGAACACTCCTTCCCTCTACCATGTCCTCTCTCACACCGACCTCACCCGGGGGGTGTGGTACCCCGACGGCGGCATCCGGCGGGTCGCATATGCCATCCGGGACCTCGCCCTCTCCCACGGGGTGAAGTTCCTCTTCAATGAGCCCGTAACGAAGATCGATGTCGACGGGGGGCAGGCACGGGGGGTTACGACGGCGCGGGGGCACTATCCCGCGGATATCGTCCTCGTAAACGCCGATTATGCCTACTCCGAGATGCACCTCCTGGACGAGGAGTACCGGTCCTACCCCGCGGACTACTGGGAAAAGCGGATCCTGGCGCCGTCGGCGTTCGTCTGCTACCTTGGGATCAGGAAGAAGGTCAGGGGGCTCGCCCACCACACCCTCTTCCTGAACATGGACTGGGAGAAGGGCTTTGACCTGATCTTCGACCCGAAGAGGGCGGCCTGGCCTGACCATCCCTCGTACTACGTGAACGTCCCGTCCCGGACCGACACCACCGCCGCCCCGGAGGGCTGCGATACCCTCATCATCCTCGCGCTCCTTGCACCGGGACTCCCCGATACACCGGCGATACGTGACCGGTTCTACACCCTGATCATGGACCACCTGGAGCGAGCGACAGGGGAGACTATACGGGATGCCATCGCGGTGAAGCGGATCTTCTCCCTGAACGACTTCCGGGACAGGTACAATGCCTTCAAGGGGACCGCCCTCGGACTATCCCACACCCTCTGGCAGACTGCTCTCTTCCGGCCCTCCCACCAGAGCAGGAAGGTGAGAAACCTCTACTACACCGGGCAGTACACCCACCCGGGCATCGGGGTCCCCATGACCCTCATCTCGTCCCAGATCGTGGCCCGGGGGCTCGGCAACGAGACCGCGGGGCGGAGAGGAAAATAACCGGGATGGAGACCCGATCGCCGGCCTCCTCTTCGAGGGAGGGCGGGCCGGCGAAAACAGGATTGGGGAGCCTCAGCCCGGCACCTGCTGCGAGAGGGCGTCGTGGGGGCAGGCGTCGATACACTTCCCGCAGAGGACGCACTTCTCCACCTCCATCACCAGGCGCCACTCCCCGTCGAAGGTGAACACCTCTCTCGGGCAGACGCTGACGCAGGCCCCGCAGTCGACGCACTCGTTCTCGTCGCGCACCACCGGGTGCTCGAGGATCTTCACCGCCGCCCCGAGGGATCCCATCTTCTCGGAGACGAGCCGGCAGCTCTCCTCGGGCACATCGATGAGGACCTCCCCCCCCGAGGAGTCAATGTGGGCCCGGTCGACCCGGATGAGGACACCGGTCTCCTTCACCGCCCGTGCGATGATCGGCTCGTACCCCTTCCTCCTCGAGAAGGTGACCAGGAGCTTCATTTCAGCCACCTCCTCCCGAAGAGCTTCCCGAGGTTGATGGCCGTGAGCATCCCAAGGACCTTCTCTTTCGGATCGACGACCGGGAGCGCACTCACGTTATAGTGCTCGAGCTTCCGGGCGACAATATCGACATGTTCGTCGGGGTTTGTGGTGATCACCTTCGTCGTCATGATGTCTCTCACCTTCTTTGCCCGGCCGGGCCGGGCGATGGCCTTGGAGAGGTCGTAGGTCGTGATGATTCCGACGAGCTTGCCCTCCTTGTCCAGGACCACCAGGTGATTGGTATCCCCCTTGAGGAGCCTCTTTGCGGCTTCCCTGATCTCATCCCCGTCCGAGACCGAGTAGATGTTCCTGTCCATGATGTCCTGGACCCGGGGCACCCGGGCCGTCTCGCGCATGGGCCGGGCGAGCTTGGTCGGATCGATCTTCCGGGTGGGAAGGGAGAGCGTCATCTTCCCTGACTCCACCCACCGTTTCAGCTCGAGTGCCACCCCCCTGGCCCGCCGGTAGCTCGAGAGGGGGGAGGTCTTCACCACATCCCCATGGATCTCGATACTCCCGCTCTTGAGATCTGCGTAAGAGACCTCTTTGAGCGCCGGACGGTCACGGGAGGGTACGCCGTAGTCGATGACGTTCACCCTGATATCCTCATCCCTCACCGCCGTGGAACGAACGACCCCGAGGTCGATGACCGGTAACGGAACCCCGACCCCGATGTACATGGTTACCCCGTAGCCTGTCATCGTGGCCGCCCTGAGGTACTCCTGGGACATCTCCTTCATATCCGCTGTGACCATGAGAGTCCCGAACCCCTTCCCCGGCGAGTGCTGGGTCCCTTCGCCGATGATCATGCCGGGCGCACCGGCGAGGAAGATGGGGACGCCGCTCCCGATGACATGGAACGAGGGGTCGTTGGAGAGGGGCGAGAGGACTCCCGCCCCCGAGTAGGTGATGTTCCCGTAAGACGGGAGGAGCATCCCCATGTAGGTCTGGATGGTCCGGTCGGTGGAGTTGGTGGCTGCATTGTATCGCTGGTAGGCGTTCCTCGGGTTCACCATGATGGCCTGGTTCAGGTCTTCGAGGATGAGCTCGGTGGTGAGCTCCCGCCGGGGGTAGCAGTCTGTCCCGTGAGAGAGGGCGCGGAGCTCGACCCTCTTCCCTCCGACAAAGTCCTCGAGGACATGCGCCCCGCCGTACTCCATTCCCCGGGTTGTGGACTGCTGGGTCGCCCCGATGTACGCGTCAACCGCTGCAATCCCCCCGTATGCCTCGACATCGTTCAGGAAGACCTGCGACATCCGGATAGGCGGGTCAGAGTGGCCGAAGTTGAGGAATGCCCCGGTGGAGCACATGGCGCCGAAGGTGCCGGTGGTGACGACATCGACCTCGGCGAGGGCCCGCTCCTCGCCCAGCTCGGCGACGATCCCGGGCATCTCCTCGGCGGTGACCACGCGGGCGTTCCCTTCGCGGATCCGGGTATTGATCAGCTCGATGGACTTCTCCATGGCCATAATCTTTTGCGTGAATAAATATTAATGTTTTGTATTATCCGCAGTAATAAATGCCCCTATATGCATCCCCGGCATACGGGTATGTATGCAGAGGGATGGTTTCATCAGGGAGCTGGAGCACCTCGCCCCGCGGGAGCTCGCGGACGGCGAGGACGCCGGGCGAATCGGCCTCATCATCGAGGGGAGGACAGAGGTCGGGACCATCTGCACGGCGCTCGACGTTACCCCCCGGGTCGTCGCCCGGACCGTGGAGTCCGGGGCCGGGATGCTCGTGGTCCACCATACCCCCCTCTGGGAGCCGGTCACATCCCTCACCGGCCCGCTGGGCAGCCTCCTTTCACCCCTCCTCGCGAACCGGGTGAACGTCTATGTCATGCACACGAACTTCGACCGGGCCCCCCGCGGCATCAATGACGCACTCGCTGAACTGCTCGGGCTCGGGAACACCGAGGCCATGAAGATGGGCCTCATCGGGGACTGCACCCTCGATCTCGGGGAGCTGGCCCGCCGCCTTGGGGGACCGGTGCGGGTATGGGGAAGGATCCAGAGGCTCTCCCGGCTTGCGGTGGTCGGGGGGAGTGGCTTTGATCCCGACCAGATCTACGAGGCATCATACCGGGGGGCCGATGCCTTCCTCTCTGCAGAGATGAAGCATCACGTCGCACTCTCCACCCCCATCCCCTGCATAGAGGCCACCCACTATGCCCTGGAGGCACCCGGGATGAGGCGGATCGCCTCGCAGATGGGGTGGCAGTTCATCGACGATCCGCCTGAGGTCAGAAACGTCCCATGACGGATCCCTGGAAGATCCTCGAGAAGGAGAGGAGGCTCACTCCCGAGATCCGGAGGCTCATTGAGGAGCGGTACGGGCAGAGGGGGGTGAAGGCCCTCGAGATCGTGGACGAAGGGCGGGTGAAGCGTTACCTGGACTTCTTCGTGGTGGTCGGGAGCTCCGACGAGTATGTTGTCGAGGAGGAGTTCTGCACCTGCAGCGACGCTCTCTTCCGGAGAGGGGAGTGCTCCCATGTCATCGCCGTCCGTATCGCTGCCCTCACGGGCCAGTTCGAGGAGTTCCCCCTCTGGTACCAGGACAGCTGGAAGAAGGAGAATCGCGAGGCATGAGTTATTTATCGAATCACCACGAAGATCGGTACGGAAACGTGGGTCTCCATGCTCGAGGATGAGTACCTGCTCGATTACTTCAGGGACAAAGGGCTCGAGAGGAGGATCTGCACCTCCTGCGGGTCGGCCTTCTGGACCCGGGACCCGGAGAGGACCCTCTGCGGGGACGCCCCCTGCGAGCCCTACACCTTCATCGGGAACCCGGTCTTCCGGCCCCACACTCTTGCGGCCATGCGGGAGGCCTTCCTCTCCTTCTTCGAGAGGAACGGGCATGCCCGGATCGACAGGTACCCGGTCGTGGCCCGGTGGAGGGATGACATCTACCTCACCATCGCCTCCATCGCCGACTTCCAGCCCTTCGTCACCTCGGGCGTCGTCCCGCCCCCGGCAAACCCCCTCACCATCTCCCAGCCCTGCATCCGGCTCAATGACCTGGACTCGGTGGGGCGGTCGGGCCGGCACCTCACCCTCTTCGAGATGATGGCCCACCATGCCTTCAATACCGACGATCACGAGGTCTACTGGAAGGACCGGACAGTGGCCCTCTGCGATGAGTTCCTCGCATCCATCGGAGCCGACCTCCCCCGGGTCACCTACAAGGAGCACCCCTGGATCGGCGGCGGGAACGCGGGACCGAGCGTAGAGGTTCTCATCGGGGGCCTCGAGGTGGCGACCCTGGTCTTCATGAACCTGGGGAGAATCAATACCGGGAAGCCTCCCGTGATGCTCGACGGCGTGGCTTACTACCCGATGAAGACGAGGATCGTGGACACCGGCTACGGGCTCGAGCGGCTCGCCTGGGCCTCGCAGGGCTCCCCCACCGTGTACGACGCGGTCTTCCCCGAGGTGATCCCGAAGCTCATGGAGGCGGCCGGCCTCGGCGAGGCCTACCGGGACCCTGAGTACCGGAAGATCCTCGGTCAGAGCGCGAAGTTCGCCGGGCTCATGGACATCCATGGCTCGAACCTCTCCGGGTTGCGAAAGAAGGTGGCCGCATCGATCGATGTGCCCGTGGAGGTCCTCAATGAGAAGATCGTCCCGGTGGAGAAGATCTATGCTATCGCCGACCATACCCGGTGCCTCGCCTACATGCTCGGGGACTGTATCGTCCCCTCCAATGTCCGGGAGGGGTACCTCGCCCGGCTCGTGCTCCGCCGCACCCTTCGCATGATGCATGACCTTGACCTTTCGATCAATCTCGCCGATCTCGTGGACCGGCAGATGGCGATCATCGGGAAAGAGGGCTTTGTCCAGGAGGACAGGGTGGTCAGGGAGATCGTGGAGCGCGAGGTGGAGCGGTACCGGCAGACCATGGAACGGGGTAGCCGGATCGTCCAGCGGATAGCAGGAACCTACCGGAAGAGGAACAAGCCCATCCCCCTCGCGGAGGTCATCACCCTCTACGACTCCCACGGCATCCCCCCCGAGACGGTGAAGGATCTCGCGGCCCTGGAGGGCGTGGGAGCCGAGGTCCCGGACGACTTCTACTCCCGGATCGCGGATCTCCATGCCGGCGAGGAGCACGCCGCCGACGATCCCCTGGCGAAGTACCGGGACCGGACAAGGGAGCTCCCCCCGACCCGGCCGCTCTACTACGAGGCAACGGCCGAGATGGAGTTCGAGGGAACGGTCCTCGACTACTTCGACGGCTTCGTGGTGATGGACCAGACCCTCTTCTATCCGGAGGGCGGAGGCCAGCCGTCGGATACGGGAACCCTCGTCACCTCCGAGGGGATCGCCCGGGTCGAGGCCGCGCTGAAGCTCGGGGAGGTCATCCTCCAC
Organism: uncultured Methanomicrobiales archaeon; assembly: GCA_964551875.1. Lineage (GTDB taxonomy): Archaea > Halobacteriota > Methanomicrobia > Methanomicrobiales > JACTUA01 > JACTUA01. Next base: position 23,705 of record CAZKEV010000023.1, read on the forward strand.
CAGACGAAGGGCGGGGTCATCAAGAAAGGGGAGCGGGTGAAGGGGAAGCTCGACGAGGAACGCCGCCTCTCCCTCATGCGCCACCACACCGGCACGCACATCCTCCTCCATGCGGCGAAGGTGGTCCTCGGGAGCCATATCCACCAGGCAGGAGCCCAGAAGGGGAGCGAGTCCTCCCGGCTGGACCTCCGGCACTTCAAGCACATCACCCCCGAGGAGCTCTCCCGGATCGAGGTGGAGGCGAACCGGATGGTCATGATGGACCTCCCGGTGTATATCCGGTGGGAGGACCGGGACAAGGCCGAGCAGAAGTTCGGCTTTGACCTCTACCAGGGCGGCGTCCCGCCGGGGAAGGAGATCCGGGTGGTCCAGGTGGACGGTGAGGTGCAGGCCTGCGCCGGCACCCACTGCCACTCGACTGGAGAGGTGGGTGCGATCAAGATTATCCGGGTCGAGCATATCCAGGACGGGGTGGAGCGGATCGAGTTCGCCGCCGGCATCGCGGCCCTCTACCAGATGCAGCGGATCGAGGGGCTCCTCTCCGATGCATCGGGGGTCCTCTCGGTCCAGCCCGAGAACCTCCCCTCGTCGGCTACCCGGTTCTTCACCGAGTGGAAGGAGCGGGGGAAGGAGATCGATCGGCTCAGGGAGAGGCTCGCCGAGCTTGAGGCGAAGACCGCCGAGCCCGAGATGATCCAGGGTATCCCGGTCCTCGTGCGGCGCATCGACCTCGCGCCAAAGGAACTGGTGGCCCTCGCCGCGAGGATCGCAGAGAAAGGCGGGATCGCCGTGCTCGCCGGCGGGAACGGACCTGTCCACGTGGCAGGAGCGTCGGGCAGGGATGGCGTGAGCGCCGCCGATCTCGTCGCAAAGGCCTGCACTGTCCTCGGGGGAAAGGGCGGGGGGAACCCGAAGCGGGCCCAGGGCGGAGGGCCGGATGCCGGTGCCGTCGGTGAAGCACTCGCCCTCGCCATGCAGGAGATCAGGAAGGTGCTTCATGCCTGATGCCATGAAGCCCTCCATTCCTGATGAAAAGGAGGTGCTCCATGCCTGACGGTGTCATCATCCTCGAGCCCGGCGACGAGAAGGCCCAGAAGATCGCAAAGGCCATCGCGAGCAGGACCGCGGGCGAGATCCTCCAGCTCCTGAAGGACGGGGGCCATGCCTCCACCCAGATCGCCGAGGCCCTGGAGATCCCTATCACCACCGTCCAGTACCACCTGGAGAACCTGGTGGACGCGGGGATCATCACCATAGTCGAGCGCCGGTGGTCGCAGAAGGGGCGCGAGGTGAAGGTCTACGGCCTCCGGGACCAGATGCTCATCGTGGTCCCCCACGGCGGGGACCTCAAGGGGATCCTCCTCCGGTATGCCTCCCTCTTCGCGGTCGTGATCCTCGCGAGCATCGTACTTGCCCTCCTGGGCCCTTCGTTTGCACCTGTGGCCTCCCCTGCCTTCCAGAACGTGCTCCCCACGGCCCTTCCCAGGGCACCGTCCGAGAGCGGGGGAGCGGCCGATCATGTCCTCAAGGAAGCCGCGAACCAGACACCAGCACCTGTGGCCACCCAGGTGAACCAGGCAATTCCCGAGATGGCAACGGTCCCTGCTGCTATACCCCTTCCCCTGGTCTTCTTCCTGGGAGGGGCGCTTGTGATCCTCGTTATGGTGGGGTACGAGCTATGGGTATGGAGGGGAGGGAAGTAAAAATAATATTAAATAATTATCTCTTGAAAGAAGAAAGCAGGAGGACTTGGGAAATTGGTTTTCTGCAATATTTCATAGATATTATAAACTCAAGGATTTATCCAAAAAATGATTATCACGACGATTGAAAGCTTATATCTGTTAGATTCTTATCATACTAGATCAAATCAATGATTGACTTGAAATAAGATGTTTTCCATATTAGACATCCAGATCCCTCCACCGGAAATTTGGCAACACTTTCAAACGTTATGCTGGGATCTTTTTGGTACTCTATATGGAATCCCAGACACCCAATTATTTGGTAGATCAGGGCAATCACAACAAGGTGTAGATATTATTCATTTTAAAAATCAAGAATATGGTTGGATTGGAATACAATGTAAGGAAAAAACACAGTATCCTCTACAAGCACTTACAGATACTCAGGTAAATGCTGCAGTTATTGCTGCTAAAAAATTTGAACCGAAACTATCAAGATTTATTATCGCTACGACAGCTCGTCGTGACTCGAAGATTCAACAATTTGTGGCAAAAATTACGGAAGAACACTCTAAGAGTGGATTGTTTTCAGTTCAAGTCTATTCTTGGGATGACATTCAGGATCTTTTAGAGAAATATCCTGAAGTTTTAAAACGTTATTACCCAAATTATCAGAAATTATTAATGCAATCTATGGTCGAGGTTCAACAATCGACAACTACAGAACAACATGAATTTGATGAAACTCCTCAAACAAGGACAACAATCATAGAGGAAAAGTCAATTGTTTATGCAGGCGGTTTTATCCAAGAAACCCTTTCTTCTGAATATAATGCAGAACTGGATGGAATTAAAAAATTATTAGACAGTAATGATCCAACAACAGCATCTCATTTACTTCAATTATTGAAAAAAAGAGTTTGGATTAATGCATCAAATGAGATCAAATATCGAATTATGACAAATGAAGGAGCTATAAAATTTCAACTGGGAAAATATCCAGAAAGCGGAAAATCATTCATCGAGGCTCTGCAATATAATCCAGATGACGAAAAAGCCCTTGGCAATGTTGCGTTTGGATATTTATTAAATCAAAATTATGAAAAAGCCATTGAATTTGCTTCAAAGGTCCTCCAGAAGAATCCCTTAAGCACCCGGGCATATTCTGTTATCATTCTATCTAAAGCGCATGATGAATCGATTGAGGTAATTTTACTAACAATTCCACAGGAAGTCATTCGGACCCAAGATGTTGCTGGAGCGATCGGGACCTGCTATTATAATTCTGGAGATTTTACTGAGGCATCAAAATGGCTGGAAATTGCAGTTAATAATGTCGAAGAAGATAATATTAATTTAAAAGGGTTATTTGCATCATCTCTTCATAATAAAGTAAAAAAAGATGATAATACACTTAATGGTCTTCAAATATCTGATAAAATTTTCCAACTATTAGTTAAATCCATAGAATTATTTGACTATGCGCTGGATAAAATTTCTCAAAATCCCGCTCTTCAAAAATTACACGTCTTATGGCTCCTCGAACGTGGGATTTCAAAAAGAATGATCGGTCGGAGTCAAGAATCCTCAATAGATATCAATAATGCACATAGGCTTGATCCGAATAATCCCATAATCATTTTTTTTCATGGTTTAGCTGAACTAGATTCTGGTCATTACTTCTCCGCAGAAGATCTATTAAAGCCAATAATTTGGAATAGTGCAACACCCGGAGCATTATGGAACTATCTTTCGTCTTTAGAGAAACAGGGAAAATTTGATGAAGGTATTAGTTTAATAAAGGACCTTTTATTGGAAAAGCGGCCAAAAGATCAGGAAGATACTCTCTCTCATTTTCTAATTGCCTTTAAACTGTTAAAAGGTAAGGCTTATTTTAATGATGCGGAATCTATTGCTTTCACCCGATTTAAGGAAGATGAAACAGATATTGTGAGAGTTGTTGAATTAGTGAGTGTATTACGATTTATCGGAAAAACTGATAAAAATGAGGAACTGATTCAAAAAATCAAGGACTTATATTCTGAATCTCTCTTACCATTGCAACAATTGGAAATAGCGAATTTATTCATGGCTTTAAATCATTTTGATGATTCGGCATCAATTTATGAGAAAATCATAGATCCCACTCAAAATACTCCTCTAACTCAAAAATTCATTGATACTCAGTATTTCGGAGGACATCACAAACGTGCATTGGAATTATGCCGCTCATTACATGCAATTCATGGACCACTTCCGCATTCTTCCTTCATCGAACTCGCAATATATCAAGAAATTGGGGATTTAGTTGAAGCAAAAAAATTGTGTATTCAATATCTTGACCGTTTTCCTGAAGATTTTGAAATGAAATTGAATCAGGCTATTGTAAATATCCGTTCGCAGAATACATCTGAAGTTCTTGATTTTATAAAAGCCCCGATCAAATATGATAATTTAACATATACTTCAGGGAAGAAATTAGTCCAACTGGATTATTCCCTTGGAAGATTCGATGAGGCAATTGAGTTAGCATATAAACTAAGACAAAAATATTTCGATCTCCCCGTGGCACACCTTGATTATTTCCGTTTAATATTAGATATTGAAGAACGTTCATCCCTACTGAATAAGCCTTCTGTCGTTGGAATAGGATCAATAGTCCGATTAGAAGACAAATTTGGGGACTTAAAAACGTATTATATCTCGGATCATGATCCTTCACCTCAAGGGATTGATGAATTACACATCAATAATGGTTTAGGGAAATTATTATCCGGTAAAATAGAAGGGGACCTCATTGTATTACAAAAAACATCAATTGGTGAAGAGGTAGCTCATATAAAAAATATTATCAATAAATTTGTTTATGCGTTTCAGGATAGTGTCAATAATTTTAATCAGAGATTCCCCGGACACCCCGGTATCTATCGCATTCCATTTGGAAGCGGATCAAGTGGGGAAATTATACAAGAAGACATTCAGAATCTTAAAAAAATAGCTAACCAAAATAATAAAAGAGTTGAATTATTAATCGACTTTTACAAAAAAAGGCAATTAACAATCGCAGGGATTGCAAAGGAACTTGGCATTGATGATTTTGCAGTCTGCTCTGCTTTAACTCGAAATTCAAATGTTGGAATTTTCTATTTTTCAGGGAACCCCTCGGAGAGAGAAGAGGGTCTAAACCTATTGAATGCGAAGATTAAACTTATTATTGACTCAATTGCCCTTTTTACGGTATATTCCCTAAATTTAGGGAATTTCTTGTTTAAAAAATATGGAAAATTAGGTATCACCCAAAGTACTATTGATTTAATTCAATATGCAATACAGGATTGTAGCGGACAAAAGGCGAGGGGATATCTTACTTTAATACAAAATGGAGATAATTTATCATATTTGCCCACGAGTCCAGAGGAAATTCAAAAAACTAAGGCAAATCTTGAACAAATGCTAGAATGGGTTCAATTGAATTGCGACATTATACCATGTTATCCTGCATTAGAGCTAAATTACACAAAGAAAGAAGAATATAGTCGTCTTCTTGGAGCAGCATCAATTGATACAATTCTTATTGCCTCTCAACCAGACACAATCTTGTATTCCGATGATGCACTTCTTCGAGGAATAGCAAAACAGCTATATCAATCGAAGTCTGTTTGGACTCAACTTGTCATAACAGATCTCTATACTGAAAAAATCATATTAAAAGAGCAAATGGAAGAATTTACATTGAAATTGATTTTATCTCGTTATTTCCATACAAGCATTAATGCTACTATTTTATTAAAAGCAGCCAAACTTTCTGGGTGTGAAATTAAACACCCTTTTTCCGAAGTTTTAAGCACTTTAAAGGAAGGATATTCGGATTTGCAGTCATCAATACGGGTTGCATTAGATTTCACGGTATTGCTCTGGAAAGAACAAATTAGACCGGAATCTCGAAAAAAGCTGTTAATCACGCTTCTGGATGTTATTACAGATAAGAGAGACAAGACTGCGATATTAATTATTTTCTATCGATTAATTACTGATAACCCGCAACTTACAACTGTTGAAAAGAATGAAATCTTGGACCTAATCTAAATAGTGCTATAATCCTGAAAATTAGGTCTGATGCGTCTGCGGTTGATGAACAATTTTTAACCTTTATCGAACGTTTATATCCCAGCCACCTGCACATTAGAACCTCAAAAATTATTGTTAAGATGTTATTTTACAGCATCCCGATAAAATTTTTCAGGATCCGGAGCCCCACGTCGCCGCTCTTCTCGGGATGGAACTGTACCCCGTAGACCGTGCCGTGGCAGACCGATGAGGCGAAAGGTACGATATAGTCGGTCTCCGTGACGGTGAACTCTTCCGGTGTGTCAAAGTAATAAGAGTGGACGAAGTACACGTACTCGTCCAGATGGAGGCCATCGAAGAGGGGATCGTCCCTGACCTTCCGGATGGTGTTCCATCCCATGTGGGGGACCTTGAAGCCCGGTTCGGCGGGGAACCGGACAACCCGGCCGGGCACGAGGCCGAGCCCTTCGTGGAGCCCGTGCTCCTCGCTCCACCCGGCGAGCATCTGCATCCCCAGGCAGATGCCGAGCATTGGCACCCTGCCGGCGAGGGCGGTGACTGTGGCCCTGAGGTCGCCGAGCATCTCCATGCCATCCCGGAAGGCTCCGACCCCCGGGAGGACGATCCCGTCCGCTGCCTCGATCTCGAGAGCATCGGAGGTGATGGACACCTCCGCACCCGCACGCTCGAGCCCCCGCATCACGCTTCTCAGGTTCCCGAGACCGTAATC
>CAZKEV010000024.1:0-29952 GCA_964551875.1 uncultured Methanomicrobiales archaeon
TGCATTACTTCTTCTTTAGTTAATCCTTGATGGTTACGATCAGTATAGGCTTGAGGAAAATAAACAAGATTAGGAGTATCCACTGCTTGACGTACCATGTCCCATATCCAGAGCGGTTTACCAGTATTGACACGAACCGGTATATCAGCATCAGTGGGATTCTGTTTTGTTTGTATAATTTTTCCGGCTGTGGCGTGTTTAAGAACAGCACTTTTTACCAGATCAATAAGTTGGGATGTCGGCATTGCGATCGGCGTTAACTGAAGCTGAGTAAATCCTTGTCGCATTTTCCTATCAACTAATTCCTTATTGTGTGTAAATACTTCCTGCAGCTGTTCTTGAGCTGGCACAGGATACTCTTTTCCGTCAATTCCAATCACCCCTAAACTTTCCGATCGTGGAAGAAGGGTCAAAATTCCTATTCGGTTCAATGCGGTAATTGTGCGAGCATACTCCTTCTCAAGAGAAAACAGTCTCTCAGAAGGACGAGAACCTTCTAATTGTATTGTTCCATGAATCGTCTGTTCAGACATACAAATGAAGTTCCATAAAATTACTTCATTCAATCATCAATTGAAACACCTGACCCCTTGGCGATTTTCGCCACGGTTTCAATTGTTGGGTTCGGCGTTGCGCCGGATTCAATTTTAATAATCACATTGTAGGCAATATCAGCCAATTTCGAGAGCTTATCTTGTGAAATGCCCTGCTTTTGCCTTTATTTCTTTATGTTCTTCGCAATTGCTGGTAATTCTTTTGACTTCATCGTATAATTATCTTAGGATAGAGAGAGAAATACATTTTACTATGATAACTTTACCAAATAAAATGAATTTAATCAATAAAAATTCGAAAAGCCCGCTTCTGGCGTTCCGCTTCGCGGAACAAAGGCGAGCCCTCGCAGAGGGCGGGCCAAACCTTTCTTTTCCCAACCGAGGGCTCCGCCCCTCGACCCCGGGGCGACCTTCGGTCGCCGAGGGACGGTGGCACCGGTCCTCTGGAAATGTTAATAAAACAGGAAAGAATGGACCCGGTGGGATTCGAAGGGGATCCCGGCCGGAATCGACATCCTCATATCTCATGGAACGTCCATGATCACAGTGCCATGAAACACCTGCCCCTTCTCCGGAACCCGCCCTCCGACAAGGTGACAGTCCAGTGCGCTGACGGCGAAGTATCGGTATACACCCATTGCGCCTATTGCACTCACTGCGCCGGTGTTCGCGTCGGGAAACGGACCATCCCCTCCCCGATCCTGCAATCCTACAGGGAGGTTAGGAGAGGGACGGGCCCGGACGAGGCCCTCATGAACGCCGCCATGATGTTCAACACCCTCATCCGGGACGGGGATGCCATCGAGTGCGATGACGACGGGAACGAGGGGTTCTCCTCCCTGTACCATCACTGCTGAAGCAGAGAGACGATCTCGTTCCTGAAGCCCTCGAAGTGCAGGTCGTCCAGCTGGTCCGAGAGGAGGCGCCCGCTCCAGGCCCGCCGGTAGACCCACCCGATGATCCGCTCCACGGCGTCCACCACCTTCTCCTCCTCCTCGAGGGCGATGAGTGTCCGCCCCGTACGGGGATGCCGCCCCCGCCGGCCGCCTACCATCACCAGGTAGTGGGTATGCTCCGACTTCAGAAGGTGGAAGGGGCAGGACTGGATGCAGACCCCGCACTGGACACACTTCTCTTCGTCGAGCACCGAGACCCCGTTCCGGATCAAGATGGCACACTCCTTGCAGTACTCGGCGCAGGTTCCGCAACCGGTGCAGAGGCCGGGGATTCTCTTTGGCTTGACCCTGCCGATGATCCCGATCTCGTTCAGCATAGGGCTCGTGCACGCGTTCGGGCAGCCCGAGATGGAGATGCGCATCTTGACGGGCATATCCTTCCCGAAGAGCCGCTCGTCCAGCTTCTTTGCAAGCCCGATGGTATCGATCATCCCGAACTTGCACCGCTCCTTCCCCGGGCAGGCGACGATGTTCACCACCTCGTCCCGCTCCGAACCGAGGGGGGTCCCGTTCTTCGCGAGCGCCCGGGTGATCCGGACCAGGTTCTTCGGGTTCACATGGGGTATCTCAGCTGCCTGCCGGCCGGTGAAATGGGCGAACCCGCTCCCGTACCTCTTCGAGATGGTAGCGAGGCCCCGCATCTGCTCGACCGTGAGGTTCCCGGCGGGCACCCGCACCCGGACGGTGCAGAGATCGGTGTCCCGCTCGGTGATCACCCCGCCCCGGAGATGGATACCATAGTGGGGAGCCATTGTAAAGGAGGTTGCACCCCGATCGGATAAAAGGGTAGTCTCAGCTCTCACAGGACAATCGCGAGGGAGGCAAGGACGAGGGCCCGGACTATCTCGTGGGTTGCACCGGCGACATCCCCGTTCACCCCCCCGAAGAGGCGGTCCCCGAGGGTGATCATACCCGCAACGGAGAGGGCTGTGATACCTCCTGCAAGAAGGAGGGAGCCTGGTGGCAGGACCAGGAGGAGAGGAAGGATGAAGAGGGCGGCGTAGAACCCGTGCACCGGCCGTGCAGAGCGGTGGAGGGTGCTGTGGATCCCCTCCCTGAAGGGCGGGCCCGCGATAGTGATCCAGGCCGTTCCCACGCGTGCGAAGACCTCCCCCGCGAGAATGGCAGCTCCGACAGAGGGGACAGAGGACAGGGCGGCAAAAGCGACGAGCGTCACCGCGAAACCGGTGCCGACCCCTCCAGCCCCGATGGATCGGTCAGTGAGGGCGGCGACCCTCTTCTCCCGGCTCCCGTGGGCCATGAGGCCGTCGCCGAAGTCCAGGAGGCCGTCGAGGTGGTGAAAGCCGGTGACGAGGAGGGCAACCGCAAGGGCTGCGGCAGCGCCCAGGGGCCGGGGGGCGATAAGGAGGGCAACGAGGGCGGCGATCCCTCCCACCACGTAACCGGCAAGGGGATACAGGTAGATATGGCGGGCGAACTTGCTGAAGTCCACCGGCTCTCCCAGGGGGAGGCGGGTCTCGAACTGGAGGAGGGCGAGTGCCGGTTCCAGGATCATTCTACGCACTCTGAGTAGAGCCTCGAGGTGCAGCCGGCGATGAGGCCCGCCACGGCGTCGTCAAGGAACGGTCCCAGGCGGGAGAGGATCCCGGGCTTCTTCTGGTCGTACCGAATGAACTCGAACCGGGCGCATGTCCCCCCGATGTACTCAGCGATCGCCATACCGATGATCTCATCGGAGAGAAGGAAGACCGGGTCGCTCCTGATGCCGGTGTCGGGGTTCCGGGTGCAGAGCTCCTCCTCGAGGAGGACAGCGGCAAGGAGGAGCGAGGATACGTTCGGGTCCTTCATGGCCCTCTCCAGCTTCGCCGCGATGATTCCCCGGGCGTCTTCGGGCGGGATCCCGTGGGAGACATAGAGGACCATGGCGGCGTCCACCATGGAGGGGAGGCCGATCCCCATCCCCGCAAGCCGCTCAGCGATCCCGAACATGATCTGATCCATTTTTTATCCGCGGCTTCTTATAGAGATCGGTATGCCATTCCTCTCCGGAACGCCGCCGTTCCAGCCTGAACGCCCGGTCTTTGCTATCGTCCTCGGGAACACCCTCCTCTCAACGGTTCCCGGGGTCTCCGGTGCAGGGATGTCGGCCGAGAAGACCGTGCTCACCCCGATCCTGGACTCCGAACTGATCACCCACGGGGCAATCCGGAGCAGGAAGTGGAAACCCAACACCCCGACCGGCTGCCCGACGCCGGCGGTCATCACCCGGGCCATGATGGTCCTCCTTGGCATGGAGCCCCTCTTCATCAACGCAGGGCTCACCACCCGGCCGGTCATCCCGTGCCTGGACGTATACGGCGAACCAGGGAAGGACCCAAGGGAGGGGGACGCTGTGCCCCGTGCCCGGGAGCTCTATGCCCGGGGAGAACAGGTCGGGCGCTTCCTCTCGCAGTCAGGGGATCTCCTTCTGCTGGGGGAGTGTGTGCCCGGGGGAACCACGACGGCCCTCTGTGTGCTCCGGGGCCTTGGGATACCTGCCAGTGTCTCGTCGTCCTTTGTCAAGAACCCCGTGGCCCTGAAGGAGGCTATCTGTGCCCGGGTACAGGAGAGGATCAGGGCCGATGAGGCGAAGGGGATCCGGGCCGAGACCGCGAAGGATCCTCTCGACATCATCCGGATCGGGGGTGACCCGATGCTCGCTGTCGCTGCCGGGATAGCAACCTCCTTCAAGGGGGATACCGTTCTCGCAGGGGGGACCCAGATGCTCGCGGTTGCTGCGGTGCTCCGTGAGCTGGGGAAGAAGGTTCCCTCCGTAGTTACCACCGTGTACGTGCGTGACGATCCCTCGGCCGGTTTCGCCGCCACCGCAGATATGATAGGAACAAGTGTCTATTATGTGGACCCGGACTTTGCGACCATCGGGCACAAGGGCCTTGCTCGGTACTGCGAGGGCGAGGTGAAGGAGGGGATCGGGGCCGGCGGGGCGATGTTCCTCGCCCGGATCATGGGGAAGAGCGAGGAGGAGATCCTGGAGGCCCTCCTCACCACCGTGTCCGGTTACTGAAAAACTACTAAAGACTGGAGTGCCAATATACCTCCCATGCGCCCCCTCTTTGTGGTGAACAACTACGGGCAGTTCAACCACCTGATCCTCCGCAGCCTCCGGGACATGGGGATCCCGGCGGAGCTTGTGCCGAACACAACCCCGCCGGAGGAGATAGCCAGCGGATGCCGGGGGATCATCCTGGGGGGCGGGCCCACCATGGAGAGGGCCGGTAACTGCTCCAGGTACCTGGACCTTGGCCTTCCGGTCCTCGGTATCTGCCTCGGGATGCAGGCCATGGCCCTTGCCCGGGGGGGATCGGTCTCCCCGGGATCCATGGGCGGGTACGGCCTGGTCGAGGTTGAGATCGTCAACCCTGATGACATCCTTACGGGATACCCGTCTGTGACGAACGTGTGGGCATCCCATATGGACGAAGTGACCCGGCTGCCCGATGGGTTCACCCTCCTTGCCAGCTCCCGGATCTGCTGGATCGAGGCCATGGCGAACTCCGAGGAGCACCTGTACGGGGTCCAGTGGCACCCCGAGGTGAGCCACACGGTGAACGGCCGGCTCGCCTTCGAGAACTTCGACCGGATCTGCCGCGAGGATTGAGGCGGCCACCGGGACCCACGTACTGTCGATCCATGAACCCGGATCTCCTGGACCTTGCCGTTCAGATCGAGAGCGTCGGCTTCACCTGCCTGCGGTGCGGTGCCTGCTGCCGCTCGGGGGCGGAGGACTCCGGCCTCGTCTTTGTCTCCCACGACGAGGTGGAAGCTCTCGTCGCCGGCGGCGCGGGGTCCCGGGACGAGGTGGCGGCACCCTACCCGGACTTCGTCCCCTGCGGGAAGGGTTCCGCCGTCACCTTCGGCTGGTGCCTCCGTCACGAGAACGACCGGTGCAGGTTTCTCGGGGAGGAGGGCTGCACCCGGTATGCCTGCCGGCCATGGATCTGCCGGACCTATCCCTTTGCCCTCGTGGATGGCGGGCTCGCCGTCTCGGACTGTCCCGGCCTCGGGGTTCCCATCTCCCGGGAGGACGCCCTCCTCCTCGCGGAGGATCTCCTGGAGCGGGCGCGGTTCGAGGCAGAGGACGAGGAACAGGTGAGAAGGATCTTCCCGACGATCCGGTTCCCGGAAGGGAAGCGCTGCGTGGTGGATGGGTCCGGCCTCCGGGTCTGCGAAGAATGAGGTTCGGATCCGGGTTTGGTACCGGAGCATATCGCAATAAAGCTCAAGTAGCCCCTTGATCAAACCGTCGTGTATGAACCTGGGCACGACCATCATCAAGGGCCGGAGGTCGGTGAGGAGCTTCCGGGAGACCGAGATCCCCGAGGACGCCATCCGCGACGCCATGGAATGCGCACGGCAGGCGCCGACCGCCATGAACGGCCAACCCTGGATCATCGGCGTGGTGAAGGAGAGGGAGACCCTCGCTAGGATCGCGGATCTCACCGATCACGGGAAGTTCATTGCACAGGCGCGGGCCTGCTTCGCGATCTTCGGGGAGAAGAAGGCAAAGTATTACCTTGAGGACTGCTCATGCGCCACCCTCTCCCTGATCCTGGGCCTCTGGGCGTACGGCATCGGGACATGCTGGGTGGCAGGCGACAAGAAGCCCTACGCGGGTGCCGTGCGGGATCTCCTCCAGGTCCCCGATAGCTACACCCTGGTCTCCCTCGTCCCTGCGGGGTATCCTGCGGATATCGCCATCGTGCCGAAGAAGGATCTCTCGGCGATCAGCTTCTCAGAGCGGTTTATCCCCCGGTAGTTCGCTCTGCTCGGCTGGGCAGTAGGGGCAGATGGAGGTCTCGACATCATCCTCCTTTTCTCTCACCGGGCAGTAGTAGGTCCCGCCTCGCTCCTCCACGAGAAACCCGCCCGGGAACGGGGTGCCGACGGGATGGCCAGGGAGTTCGCAGACAAAGATGGTGAAGGCCGCGATGAGGTAGTAGAGGAGCACGAGCCGGATATCCCTCTCCTCCTCCTGGCTGGGGATATCGAGGAGCATGTCGCAGAATTCCCCGATCTTCTCATCGAGGTGCCCACGGAGATCCCCGAACCTCCCCCTCCGGTGGCCCACCATGATGACGTGGTGGGTCCCGAAGAGGTGATCCATCATCCTCGGCTGGAGTTTCGTCCGGTAATTCAGGGGGACATGCCGGAGGTCCCGTTCCACGGAGGCCCTCAGGTGGAGAAGGTCGTGGAGGGTATAGGTCGCGACCTCATCCGCGATGACGGCGGCGAGGGCGTCCTTTGAAGGCGCACGCCTCATCCTCGCCGAGAGCGCTGCGATCCGGGTGCGCATGGAATCAGTCACCATGGAACGGTTCCCTGCCTCCAGTCCTGATGAATATGTGCCATTCCCGGAGTTGAACCTTCCGCGCCGATCACCGATTCCAGCAACCCTTATCCCTTTTCTCCCCCCACCCCATGGTATGAGCCGGGGTGCGGAGGGGATCCGGGCGAGGCCGATCCTGCAGGTCGCCCTCGACCTCCTTGAGCTGGAACGGGCGATCGCCATTGCCCGCGAGGCAGTCCTCGGCGGGGCGGACTGGATCGAGGCAGGGACCCCCCTCATCAAGAGCGCCGGGATGGAGGCGGTGCGGAGGTTACGGGCCGAGTTTCCTGACCGGGAGATCGTGGCCGACATGAAGATCGCTGATACAGGCACCCTCGAAGTGGAGATGGCGGCGAAGTCAGGATCAAGCATCGTCTGCATCCTCGCCACAGCCGATGACGAGGTGGTCCGGGAGGCGGTGCGGGCAAAGCACCTCTACGGGGTCCGGATCATGGCCGACCTGATCAACTCCCCGGATCCGGTCGCCCGGGCGCACGAGCTCGAGGAGATGGGGGTGGACATCATCGCGGCCCATGCAGGGATCGACCAGCAGATGGTGGGGGTGACCTCGGTCGATCTTGTAAAAGACCTTGCGGGGAAGATCTCGGTGCCCATCGCGGTGGCAGGCGGGCTCGACGCAGCATCTGCGGCGGAGGCGGTGAGATCCGGCGCCGGGATCGTTATCGTCGGGGGAAACATCGTCCGATCCGGCGACGTGACAGCTTCAACAAAGAGGATCCGCAGGGCCATCGACCGCCCGGGGACCCGGAAGGATGCCGTCCGCACCAGGGATGAGGAGATCCGCGAGCTCCTCGCCGGGGTATCCACCCCGAACATCTCGGATGCGATGCATCGCAAGGGGGCGATGCAGGGGATCCTCTCCATCTGCGGGGACGTGAAGATGGCGGGGAAGGCCATCACGGTCCAGACCTTCGCAGGCGACTGGGCCAAACCCGTCGAGGCTATCGATATCGCGGGGCCGGGCGATGTCATCGTCATCAACAACGACGGGGGGGTTCACGTCGCACCCTGGGGAGAGCTCGCCACCCGGAGCTGCATGGGGAAGCGGGTCGCGGGCGTTGTCATCGACGGTGCGGTGAGGGACGTTGATGATATCCGAAGGCTGAATTACCCGCTCTTCGCCCGGGCCATCGTCCCGAATGCCGGCGAGCCGAAGGGCTTCGGCGAGATCAATGCAGAGATCGTCTGCTGCGGCCAGGCCGTCCGCCCCGGGGACTGGATTGTTGGGGATATGAATGGCGTGGTCGTCATCCCGAAGGAACGTGCCTACGAGGTGGCGAGGAGGGCCCGTGAGGTGCAGAAGAACGAGGAGCGGATCCGGGAGGAGATCTCCCGGGGCGGCACCCTCTCCAGGATCCAGGATCTCGAGAAGTGGGAGAAGCGGTAGGTCACCGGAAGGCAGCCGCCTCCATCAGTGAGCCGCCATGGGCGAGGATCTTTTCTATGGCGCTCCTGATATTATCGACCCTGAGGATGAGGACCGCGGCCTCCTTCCCGCTGTAGGCGTAGGAGTACTCGATGTTGATGGCTGCCTCCCCGAGGATCCTCGCCACTTCGTAGAGCCCGCCGGGCTCGTCCCGCATCTTCACCCCGATGACGTCGGTGAACGAGACAACAAAGCCGAGGCCGGTGAGCTTCCTGTACGCCTTGTCCGGGTGGTTTACGAGGGCCCGCACCACCCCGAAGCCGTCGGCCTCCGCGATGGAGAAGGCGAAGATGTTGATGCCCTCCTCCTCCATGGCCTTCGCGATGGCGGCGAGCCTCCCGGGCCGGTTCTCCGAGAAGACGGAGATCTGCTTGATGAAATACTTCTCATGCTCCATTCACATCTTCCTCCTGTCAATCACCCTCTTTGCCTTCCCCTCGAACCTCGGGAGGGAGCCGGGCTCGGCGAGTTCCACGTCTGCGTTCACTGAAAGGGCAGCCCCCAGCCGGTGGGCGACCATCTCCTTGATCTTCATGAGGTCGGTGATCTTGTCCGAGAAGGCCTCGGGCTTCACCTCGACCCTGACGAGGAGGGTGTCGAGCTCGTGCTTCCTGTCCAGCACGATCTGGAAGTGCTGCCCCACCTCGGGGATGCTCATCAGGGTGTGCTCGATCTGGGACGGGAAGACATTGATCCCCCTGATGATGAGCATATCGTCGACCCTCCCCGTGATCCGCATGATCCTCGGGTGGGTCCTCCCGCAGGAACAGACCCCCTTCTCCATCTCGGTGATGTCACCGATCCGGTAGCGGATGATGGGGAGGGCCTCCTTCTTCAGGATGGTCATGGTTAGCTCACCCTTCTCCCCCTCACCCACCTGCTCGCCGGTCTGGGGATCGACGATCTCGGTGTAGGCGAAGTCACCCCAGATATGCATCCCCTTCTGCTCCGTGCACTCGGTGAAGAGGGGCCCCGAGAGCTCGCTTGTCCCATAGATATCGTACGCCTTGATCCCAAGCCAGTCCTGGATCCGGGTACGCATCTCGGCTGTCCATGGCTCTGCCCCCAGGATCCCCACCCTGAGTTTCGTGTCCTTCTTGATGGAGACCCCCATTTTCTCGGCTGCCTCCCCCATGTGGAGGAGGTAGGAAGGGGTGCAGGCGATGGCAGTGGCCCCCAGATCCTGCATCAGCTCGATCTGCCGCTCGGTTCCTCCAACCGAGGTCGGAATGACCGTCGCCCCGATCCGCTCGGCTCCATAGTGGAGCCCGAGGCCCCCGGTGAAGAGGCCGTAGCCGTAGCTCACCTGGATAACGTCCTTCGCACCGAGGCCGCAGGAGGTGAGGGCCCGCGCGAGGGAGACGGTCCATTCCTCCAGGTCGTTCGCGGTGTACCCCACGACCGTGGGCTTCCCGGTGGTGCCCGACGAGACATGGTACCGGACCAGGTCCTCCTGGGGGGCCATGAAGAGCTTATCCGGGTAGTTGTCCCGGAGGTCCCGCTTGAACATGAAGGGGAGATTCACCGCGTCCGCAAGGGTCTTCAGGTCATCCGGGTGCACACCGGCCTCCTCCATCCTGTGGTGGTAGAACGCCGAGAAGCTGTAGAGCCGGTAGACAAGGGTCTTCAACAGCCGGTACTGGAGGCGCTCCAGCTCCTCCCTCTCCATTGTCTCGATCTTGGAATCCCAGTACATCAGAACAACACCCCTCTCCTATCCACCACCCGCTTCGCCTTTCCCTCGAACCGGGGAAGCTTGCCCGGCTCCACGAGCTTCACGTCGGTGCGGATCCCCAGGGTCTCCCTGAGGGCGGCGGCGATCTTCTCCTGGACACGGTGGAGGTCCCGGAGCTCGCCGGAGAAAGAATCCCGGTTCATCTCGACCTCGATGGTCATCTCGTCCAGCTGGTGGATCCGGTCGAGGTAGACCATGAACTGCTCCCCGACCTCGGGGAGGGAGAAGAGGACATGCTCGATCTGGGAGGGGAAAACATTGATTCCCCGGACTACGAGCATGTCATCCGACCTCCCCAGGATCCGGCTGATCTTCTGCCCCCGCCCGCAGGAGCACTCCCTCTCGTCCATGAGCATGGTGATGTCGCCCGTCCGGAAGCGGAGGAGGGGCATCGCCTCCTTCACGAGGGGCGTGATCACCATCTCGCCCTTCTCCTCGGGGCCGAGCGTCTCGCCGGTCGCGGGATCGATGATCTCCACGAGGAAACTGTCATGCCAGATATGGAGCCCGTCCTTCTCGGGGCACTCCATGGCGACCCCCGGGCCGTACATCTCGGAGAGGCCATAGGAGTCGAAGGCTGAGACCCCGAGGCGACCCTCGAGCTCACTCCGGGTCGCCTCGGACCAGGGCTCGGCCCCGAAACACCCGACCCGAAGAGTCCCGAGTGCTGCACCCATCTCCCCTGCAACCTCGGAGAGGTGCATGGCATAGCTGGGCGTGCAGTGGATCGCGGTGACGCCGAAGTCCTCTATCATCTCGATCTGCCGCCGGGTGTTCCCCGTTGCCGAGGGGATTACGGTGAGGCCCATGAGCTCCGCCCCGTAGTGGAACCCGAGCCCTCCCGTAAAGAGGCCGTAGTTCACCATGTTCTGGAAGACATCCCCTTCCGAAAGCCCGACCATGGCGAGGTTCCGGGCGATGAGCTCCGCCCAGTTCGAGAGGTCCTTCGCCGTATATCCCACGACCGTGGGCTTCCCCGTCGTCCCGGAGGTGGTGTGGATCCGGCGGACCTCGCGGAGGGGCACCGCCAGGAACCCGAACGGGTAGCCCCCCCTGAGATCCTTCTTGGAGGTGAACGGAAGTTTCGCCACACCCGGGAGGGTCCTGATGTCGCCTGGCCCGATGGAGGCATCCCCGAGCAGCCTGCGGTAGAACGGGACCTTTCCTGCCTGGTTCACCGTCCACTTCAGGAGCCTGAGCTGGAGATCCCCGAGATCCTTCCCTTTCAGGGTCTCCATCCTCTCGTTCCAGAACATCCGGTATCCCTGATATGCCGTTGCATGGCATGATATTTATGGGTGCGTGATCTGGCACAGGGGGCCATGGTTCTTCACGGCGCAAGAGGAATGGGGGAATTGGGGGGCTTGGTGCAGGCAGGACGGGGTGGAGGAGATCCTGCCCTGGCGTGGTGCATCCCGAAGATGAGTGGAGGGGGGGCTCCTCCAGAGATCCGTTCTTCTGGGGAAAAAGGTGGGGGATTCAGGCCTTTACCGCGGCCTCGTAGCGGCGGTTTACCTCGTCCCAGTTCACGATGTTCCAGAAGGCCTCCACGAACTTTGCCCGGTCGTTCTTGTAGTCCAGGTAGTAGGCATGCTCCCAGACGTCGAGAACCATGAGGATGGGGCTCCCCGGGGGAACGTTGATGTTATGCTTCTCGATCTGCACGGGAAGGAGCCTTTTCGTCGTCCTAGAGAGGGTGAGGGCAGCCCAGCCGGAGCCCTCCACCGATGTGGCAGCCTGGGTGAACTCCTTCTTGAACCGCGCAAAGGAACCGCAGTCACCTAGAACGGCTTTTGCAAAGGCACCTCTGGGTTCTCCGCCGCCTCCCTTTCCTGCGGGGGCCAGGTTCCCCCAGAAGCGTGTGTGGAGCCGGTGGCCGCCGATGTGGAAGGAGAGCTCCTTTAAGGTCGCCTTCATGTCGAGATCCGTTCCATCCCTCCTTGCCTTGTCGAACTTCTCGAAGATAGAGTTTGCCCCGGTCACATAGGTCTGGTGGTGCTTCTGGTAGTGCAGGGTGAGCTGCGCCTCCGAGATGTGGGGCGCGAGGGCCTTCAGGTCATAGTTGAGATTCGGGAGCTCGTACAATTTTGCATCCATGCCTCCTGTTCCTCCTTATTACGAGGCTACTTCTCCTTCGCTCCAGATGAACGTTTCGCGTCCGAGGCACGGTCCACGGGATTGCCGGGGATTTCACTTCCCCTTCGGCTCCGGGTGGATACCCATGCCAACCACCCATCCGTTTAAATTCCCGAATGGACCACAACTCCCCAATGCGGCTGGTCGTTGCGCTGGGCGGGAATGCCATCCTCCGGCGGGGGGAGAAGGGGACCGCAGGGGAGCAGTTCGGGCACGTGCACTACGCGGCAGCCAACCTCACGGCGATCGTGAAGGAGGGGCACCGCATCGCCATCACCCACGGGAACGGGCCCCAGGTGGGGGATATCCTTCTTAAAAACGAGTGTGCAAAGGATGCCCTCCCCAGGATGCCCCTCGATGTCTGCGGGGCCGAGAGTCAGGGGATGCTCGGGTACATGATCCAGCAGAGCCTGGAGAACGCCCTCAGGACCGCGGGGATCGACAGGAGGGTCATCACCGTGGTGACCCAGACCATCGTCGACCGCGGGGATCCGGCCTTCTGCCGTCCTGCAAAGCCGATCGGGCCTTTCTTTGGGGAGATCGAGGCCAGGCAGCTCAGGGAGAGGGAGGGATGGACGGTCCACCCCGTGGAAGGAGGCCTCTACCGGAGGGTTGTCCCATCACCAGTGCCGCTGAGGATCATCGAGGAGTCCTCCATCCGGACCCTGGTCGAGGAGGGCTTCATCGTCATCGCTGCCGGGGGAGGCGGGATTCCTGTGGTTCAGGACGAATCCGGGAACCTTGAAGGGGTGGAGGCGGTCATCGACAAGGATCTCACCGCCGAGCGCCTTGCGACCGCAATCAGGGCAGATACCCTCCTCATCCTCACGGATGTGGAGCAGGCATCACTCAGGTTCGGTACTCCTGAAGAGGAGCCTATCCCTTCGGCCCGTGCATCTGAGGTCCGGACCTGGCTTCGGGAAGGGCACTTCCCTGCGGGCTCCATGGGACCCAAGATGGAGGCATGTGCGAGGTTTGTCGAGGATGGCGGCCGGTTCGCCATCATCACCTCCCTTGAAAAAGCCCTGGATGGCCTCGAAGGGAGCGCGGGGACCCGCATCCTCCCCTGATCCTACCTTGCGATGACGCAGGTCATGCAGTGGGCCCCGCCATAGCCCCCCGTCGCATTCGTGAGAAGCAGGGTGGTCATCTCCAGGCCATGGGCATAGACCGCCTTCTTGTGGGGGAAGAACTCGGCCTCGGTGCGGAGGAGCTGGTAGTCATGCTCTGCCTGGGCGAGGAGCCTGCCGTACTTTGCCGGATGCGCCTGTGCCTTCTCCCCCAGGCGCCTGAGCATGAGGGGGGCGAGGGCGCTTGCGTCCGGGGTGATGCAGGCGCCATTCCGGACAGAGAGGAAATTCGTGGAGAAGCAGAGTTGCTCGAGGGTGGTGATCTCGATGAGGTCAAACCCCTTTGCCCTGAGGTAATCCAGGAGGGTGCCCCCGTCGCCGGCTCTGTCGTAACCCTTTCCCGACCGGTTGAACACCGTCACCTTCGCCTCCCGGAGGAGAGCAGGGCTGCCGACTGCCACCCCTTCCTTCGGAAGGTTCAGGTACGTGTCCAGGTGCATGTTCACCATAGGGTCGCGCCCGCTGATGAGGGGGTGCTTTGGCTCGCGGATAACCCCGACCTCGTCGAAGCCCATGCCTCCTGCAAGGAGGTCGCGGACCCCTTCCGGGTTCGTCCGTGACCCACAGCCGACCAGGGCGAACTCACCGGCAGGGATGAAGTCTCCTCCCTCGAACCGCCCCTGGCTCACCCTGTGGACAGGCTCAACCCCGAGGGCCCGCAATCCCAGGTCAGAGACCGCGACCTCCTCGGACCGCTCATGCGTCGCCATCCTGCCCATGCAGATCCCCCTGTCGGTCGCCGCCTGCTGGTCCCTCATGAAGTAGAGATTATGGAGGGGAGAGATGAGCCGCACGTGTCCGCCCCGTCCATGCCCGGGTGCGGGGTTGAGGACGATGATCCTGAAGAGGTGCTCCGGGTCACGCTCATCGAGCGGAACTGCCATGCCGGCTCCGCCTGCATCTCCGTTCCTGCCGTGGGATGTCATGGAGGTCCTGTCATCACCCAGCCTCCTGCATGCCATGGAGACGAGGAGATCCCTGATGGGCCCCGGTTCACCGGCCTCCTCCATGAGCGTGGTCTTCAGGTGATGGATCCTTACCCCGAAGCTGTTGTGGAGGAGGTCGCAGAGCTGGCGGTGCTCCCACCGCGCCTCGTGGTGGTTGAAGAACCGTTCATACAGGTGGGCCTCGGGTGCAAGGAGGGCAAAGAAGACCTCGATCCCGGGTTCATGTACCAATACATGCCTGAGGGTATCCCACTCGGCCCTTACCCCTGTTTCCATCCACTGAGCTAGGAGCTTCTCGGGAGAAGATGATTTCCCCTCCCCGGCAGGCAAGAAACGATGAGTTAATGTAATGCGAACTTGGTACCTTCTTTCGCCGAATTCGAGGTATTGCGGGTAAAGGATGGTCTTACAGAAGGTTCCCTGGCTCACGGTGTCAGGGTATGGTGCGCACATCAAGTCCACACCCACCCAGCTGATTATCCAGAGAAAGGGCGAGATAGAGAATCACCCTCTCAGGAGCGTCCATCACCTGGTCATCGCAGGAGGCCACACCATCCATACCTCAGCCATCATCAACCTCCTGAAGGCAGGGGGGGCCATCAGCTTCCTTGACCAGGACAGCAATCCCGTCGCCTTCCTCAATCCCCCGATGAGGCACCCTGACGAGGAGATCAAGGCCGTCCAGAAGCTGGCCCCAGCACACCGGTACGCCCTCGCGATCGCCACCGGCGCCATCCGGGCCCGGATCCTCCGGGTCGAGAAACTCGGGGATGCCTCGGGAAGGGAGATCCTGTACAAAGGTGAACTGGAGTTCCTTCATACCTCTTATAAGGAGATGGAGTTCCTCGTGAAACTGGACGAGGTGCGGAGGCTCTTCACCCTCACGGGCGACATGTACTACGAGATCCTCTCCCGCACCCTGCCCCCTGACCTCGGGTTCAGGCGGAGGACAAGGCGGCCCCACCAGGACCCGGTCAATGCCATGCTCTCATTCGGGTACGCCATGCTCTTCTCCCAGTGCATGCGGGCGGTGCTGGGTGCCAACCTGGACCCGGACCTCGGGATGCTCCACGAGGGCACGGGGAGCTTTGTCTATGATCTCATCGAGCCCCTCAAGCCCGGGATGGTGGACGATGTCGTCTTCGAGATCGCGAGGAAGGGGCTCCTCGACGGGGACTACGAGTACGGAGACCGGCGGTGCCACCTCTCCGAAGGCCTCATCGGGAGGCTCCTCCCCCACCTGTACACCTCGGTGAATAGCGAGAAGATCGATGACATGGTCGCCCGGTTCAGGGATTCCCTGCTCAGTAACCGCCCCTTCGCCCTCTCCCCGGGTGAGGCGGGCTCTCAGTAATCCAGGGACCGCCTGATAGAAAAGTCAGGAAAGGTGACGGGGTCTCGCTCCCGGATCTCAAGGTTGCGGATGACGACCCGAGGGCACCCGTAGAGCATGGAGACGAACTTCTCCAGGATGACCTCTTCGGCAGTGGCGGTGATCTGCACCCTCCCGTCGGGGAGGTTCATCACGTCACCGAGGATCCCGAGGTTCTGCGCCACCTTCTTCACGCAGGCCCGGAAACCGACGCTCTGGACGCGGCCTGAGGCGTAGAGCTCGAGGGTCTTCACACAAGGCGCTCCTCGATGATCCGGAGGGCGACGTCGAGCTCGTAGAAGACCTCGTCCCTGAGGCCCTCGTCGCGGATGTTCATGGCAGCGTAGACCGCCATCCCCAGGATGTCCTTGGACCGCTCCTCAAAACCGGCACTATAGACGTTCAGGGCAAGGTCACCGAGGACATACGCCCGCCGCGAGAGGGGCCGGATAATGGCCGCCTCGTCGATCGCAGCCGAGAGCATCCGCTCTGCCATCTTCTCCTCCTTGCTCTCGGTGAAGATCCTGAAGAGATCGATGTAGTAGGTCGCCCGCTTTGCCCTGTCCGGGAGGGTGGTGATCTGGTGGGTGATGCTCGAGAGCTCGTTCAACGGGTTCCGCCCCTCCTTGATCTTCTCGCGCAGGACGTGGAGCGAGGTGAAGACCGGGCTCACCTCGGCATCTGCCCGGTCATATCCTGTCTGGGCCAGGAGCTGGGACCTCGCCTCCTCGTCCTCGATCCGCATGGTGACCTCCTTGGCCTTCTTCCGGATGGCCTCGTCGCCCCTCTTGTGGAAGACCATGAGCATCACCTGGACGAGGCCCTTCTTGATCATGGTGGCGATGTAGGGGATGGAGATGGCCTCCACCTCTGCCCGGGCCTCTTCGAGGAGCCTGAGGGCATCGGCGGGATCCCCGTACTGCTCCGCGAGGGGGACCACGTCGAGGAGCATGGCCACCCGCTCGTACGTGGACGGGATGGCCGCGATCGCGTCGTAGATATTGGCGAGGATCTCCTTCGCCTTCTCGCCCGTGATCACCATGGAGAGGATGGCGATGAGGGCATTGACGTACTCCGTGGGATCCTCGATCTGCTTCACGAGGTCGAGGGCCGTCACGAGGTTCTCCTCCTGGGTCCTCAGGGTGTGGAGGGAGAGGATGGCAAAGACGATGTGCTTTCTGAGGAGCGACCCCTTCTCGTCCTTCACCTGGTTGAGGAGGGCGATGGCCGCCTCGAGGCAGTCGCGGGCAAGGGCCTCGTCCACCCGTGCGAGCATGCCCGCGAGATCTGCAAGGATCCTCGCCCTTTCATAGGCATCGGTGAGGGAGGAGAGGTTGCTGTAGACCTTCTTCAGGATCTCGGTCCCCTTCTCCCGTTCCTGGATGGAGTAGTAGGAGTCCGCGAGGTTGCAGAGCCCTGCAAACTTCTTGTAGGAGTCCGGCGTCTGTTCCAGGAGCCGGTGGATGAGATCGAGGACGAGGGGCGAGATGTTCCCGCTCTGGAGGCGCTGGAGGACCGCGGCGATGATCTCGTAGGGGTCTGTGGACTCCAGGTCCTCCATGACATCCCGGAAGTTCCCCGAGATCCGGTAGAACATGGCGTTCCTCTCCAGCCGGTCCTCGATCTTTAAGATGAACATCGTGAGGGGGATGAGGAACTCCTGCCGGCTCGCCGCCTGGGCATACTCGAGGATGATATCGATGAACTTGGAGATCTTGAGGGAGAGCTGCGAGCGGTTCACGCTCTCCGAGAGGAGGGTGAGGGCCCGGTCGAAGGGCTCGATCTCGAACTTGAGCGCCTCGGGGGTGATGGGGGTCACCGCCGTCGTGAGCCGGATACACCCGACCCGGACGAGCCCCTCGATGATGCTCTCCCGCTGCTGCTGCTGGAGCGAGGGATCGTCCACCGTATGGGTGATGAGGTATGCCTCGTCGAGGGCCTTGGGGGACTGGTGGTGGATCCCATACGTGATCATCCCCTTGATGACGCTGTCGATGGCATAGAGCTTGAAGTCCCGCTCTAGAAGCGACCCCGTCCACTTCATCATCCGGTGGAGGAGGTCGAGATCCCCCTGCTCCACGGCGAGGAGGGTGGCCTGGTCGATGATATGCCCGAGGGCCTCGGACCTGGGGCGCTGCTCCTTGATCTCGCACGAGAGCCCCACGGCCCGCTGGAGGAGGTCCCGGTTCTTGTGGGCAACCCCCACCTTGGCGATACCGATGACGATGGCCGAGACGATCTGCTCCTTCTCGGCGCGGTTCGGGATCTGGTTTGCGAGGGAGAGGAGGGCTGACGGGTCCTGGAACTCGATGAAGTTCCGTCCGATAAGGATCCGGATGCACTCGGGGATGATGACTCCCGGAGTGTGGTGGGCGAGGGTGAGGGACTGGAGCGAGGGGAGGTGGGCGATGATGTCCACGAACTCTGCATCGGTGCAGAACTCGGTCACCGCCCGGTTGATGACGAAGTCCCGGGTCCCTGCGTCCATGGGCGAGAGGATCTTCTCCTTCAGGAGCTCGGTCTCGTCCCTGAAGATCCCCTCCCGGAGAATCCGGACGCAGGTGTCCATGGCCACCTTGTTGGCGCTCTCCAGTGGCCCGCCGATCCGGGCGAAGATATCGACCGCATTCTGGAGATTACCCTTCTTCAGGAGGGTATCCGCCACCATGAGGTACTGGGGAAGGAACGACTCCTCGGAGGTCTTCGCCACGGCATCGAGAAGGGGCACGGTCTTCATGAGGAGGCTGATATCTCCGGTCTTCTCCACGACGGAACTCGACGAGGCGATGATCTCCTTGATGGGGATCCGCGAGGAGTCGGTGATCTTGTCATTGAACTCGAGGGCCCGCTCGAAGTACCACTTGTCCCCGGAGAGCTCGGCCTTCTTCACGAGCTTGAGCACGATGCACTCCCTCGATACAGTGATCCGGTCCACGAGGTTCTGGAGGGTGTAGTTGATCTGTTTCTTGTCCTTCACCCGGTTCAGGAGGTGCTCGATCAGGACGGAGAGGATCTCGTACTTCCTCTGGGCGGCCACCTCGCCCATGAGGTTCATGAAACCAACCAGATCCTCGAGCTGCTTCCCAAGGGGCGAGGACCAGCCCCGCTCCAGGATGTGGGAGATGCAGGTGATCCGCCGCTGCTTCTGCTTGATGATGATAGCGATCTTCACCGCCTCGCGGACGCCCCTGATATCCCGCTGGAGGATCCCGATCATGCCGATCGCCTTTGCGATCTCCGAGTGGAGGATGGACCGCTTCGATACGTCCCCGATGACATCGATGAGCTGGAGGGAGGTGTAGAGGTGCCGGTCGTCCTCGGTGGATACACTCCAGACGATGATCATGGGGATGATGTCCATCATGATGCTCGACCGGTGTTTCCGGAAGCTGATCATATGGATAGTGGACATCCCCCGCTCCATGAGCTGCCGGTCCTTCTGGGCGACACCGGCCTCAATGAGCTCCTTGGAGACGACTGAGAAGATCTTGGACTGGTAGTTCTTCCGGTCGAGGCCATGGCAGAGCTCGATGGTCTTCTGGAGCCAGCGCTCGTTCCGGGAGGAGATATAGGCTTTTATCGCCCGGTCCGCCACTTCCTGGACCTCGGGAAAGGGGAGGTCCCCTAAAAAGATCAGGAAGTCGGGGATGCTCTCCTTGAAGATGCTCTCCTTGATGGCATCGTGGATAACCGCAAGGATCATCCTCCGCTCCTTCCTCTTCTGGATGGTCCGGACATCATCGATGATCAGCTGGATCCCATCGAGATCTTTATGTAGGAGAGCCTGGTGGATCTTCTTCTTTATATGGGAGGTGTTGGGGGTGATGGGCAAGGGGATCCCCTCATCACAAGATATGACCCCATTTTATTTATAAATATTCCGATTGGAATCCATTCGTTTAACGAAATAAAAACCGTATTTAACAGAAATTATGAAATAAATCAACTTCCCAGCATTTTCAAGAGTATTAAAGGCAAATAAAAGGATTCTAGCCATTATTTTTTGATCAAAACCCCATATTCGCATTATTTGTCAAGGTATCCTCGCTGGGAGGGGGGTACCGGATAAAAGAGAGAAAAATAATTCAGGAATTCTGCGGATCTCCCCAGGATCCCGTAAACCCCCGGATGGCGTCCCGGATTACGATCCGGGACGTCGGAGGGGCTGCACCGACGAGCAGGCCCGTATGGCATCGCGTATCTCTTCCAGGAGATCCTCGGCCTCTTTCTTCTTCCTGGACTCGACCGTGATCCGGACGAGGGGTTCGGTGCCCGATGCACGGACAAGGGCCCATGAACTATCCCTGTTCAGCCGCATCCCGTCGGTCAGGTCGGGTTTCTCTGCCCGGTACCGCTCGACCAGGCAAGATACGAGGGCACGGACGTCCCCGGTCCGGATCTTCTCCTTGATCATGTGATACCGGGGGAGGGAATCGGCCATCTCCGAGAGGGGTTTTTCCGACAGGGAGAGGAGGGATACCATCTTCGCCGCCGTCATGGCGCCATCCCTGCAGAACTGGTGCCCCGGATAGATGAGGCCGCCGTTCCCCTCCCCACCCATGACCACGGGAGTACCTCCGGCGATGAGATCCATCATCCGCCGGGCCACATAGATCGACCCGACTGCCGTGTAATCCACGCGGCAGCCGAACTCCCCTGCGACCTCCTCGATGATCTTGGATGTGCTGACCGGCGCCACCACGACCCCCTTCTTCTCCCTGCACAGGGAACGGGCGATGAGCGCGAACTCCCGGTTCTCCTCGATAAACCGGCCTTTCTCATCGACGAAGACGGTCCGGTCGGCATCACCGTCATGGGCTATGCCCAGTGCAGCATGGGTTGCTTTCACCATCCGTGCGAGGGGCTCGAGGCCTTCAACCGAAGGTTCAGGTGCCCGGTTGGGGAATGTGCCATCCAGAGGAGCGTTCAGTGTATGGACCCGGCACCCCATGCGGGTCAGGATCTCCGGCGTGGTCCGTGAACCCGCCCCGGAGCCCGGGTCCACCACCACGGTCACCCCGTCCCCGGTTCCAGGGGGGAAATGACCCGCCACCGCTGCAAGGTACTCCTCGATCATCCCGAGGGCAGACGTCTGCCCGCCGACCCGGTTCCAGGGTGCGAGCTCAAACCGGTGTGAAAAGAGCCGGTCCTCGAGCTGGATAACCTCCCTGTCCCCCATCTCGGTCCCGTCGGTGTCGATGACCTTCACGCCATTATACTCGGGAGGATTGTGGGACGCGGTCACCATGGCTCCGGCCACGAACCGTCCCCGCACGATGTACTGGAGGGCGGGAGTGGGAAGTATCCCGAGGTCCACCACATCGGAACCGGTTGCCATGATCCCCGCCTGGAGGGCACTCGCGAGGGCCGGCCCGGAGGTCCTGGTATCGCGACCCACCGCGATCCGCCCCCTTCGCATCGATCCGAGCGCGGCCCCGATCATGAGCACGAGTTCCGGGTTCATATCCTGGCCGACGACACCACGTACCCCGTTGGTGCCGAAGAGGCGTTTCCTGATCTCTTCCTCTCCCATGATCCTACACCCCCGGCCCCTGATCCGTATCCCCTGGGCCAGGACCCTGGTCCCCCCCCGGGCCGCCCCGATCCTGTCTCTGCACCGACCCCCGACCCAGGTCTTTCCCGGGACTCCGATCCTCCGCCTCCTCCAGGCGCTGATCTTTTCCTGTTTCCAGGCCCTGATCCTCTCCCGCCCCCGGGCCCTGATCCTGTTCCGCCTCCCGGGCTTTGAGGACCTTTGCCGCGGATTCCGCGACATTCCGCATCACATGGGTGATCCGGTCCTCGATGGAGATCTCCTCGTCGATGTCCAGGCGCGTGCCCTCGACCTCGAGGAGGAACTTCGCCACCTCGCTTGCCTCGAAGAGGATGTCATCCAGCTCCTCAGCGGTGAAGAAGCCGCACATGGCCCCGTAGAAGAAGGTGGCCCCGGACTTCTTCACCTTCCGCTTGAACGCGCTCCGCGCCTGGTTCACGGCCTGGGGGGTATAGGTATCGGTCATGAAAGGGACAAGCTCGGGAAGGTGTTCCCCTATGAAGGTCATCTCCGAACCGCTCGTTGTCTTGAAATCGGCGCAGAGCCTTGCGATGGCCCATTCACGGGCAGTGACGTACGTCCTCTTCCTGAGGAAGGCGTTCACCTTCTGGTAGGTGGCACCATCCACTTTCTTGAATTTCTGGTATTTCTGCGCGTCTGCCTCTCCCTCTCGCTCCGGCATCCACTGTACTTTTGAGAAGGTGCAGGTAATGAATCCCGCGGTCACCGCTTCCATAGAGCATCATGAGGTTTATGGCCCTCGGAAGCCCCGGGAAGGCCACCCTTCGGCCAAGTATATACATATAAGTAAACAAGTACACCTGTACTAGATTCAGGCAGGTCCCCCTGAGAAAGCCGGGTGAGACCTGAGAGTGAAGGAGTCCCGTCCATGATCAAGGGATTACCGCGGCGGCATCTCCGCCCCATCGTTCTTGCCCTCCTGATCCTCGTATCTACCGCTGGAATGGCACGGTCAGAGGAGACCTCGACCACCATCTACTCCAGCGACTTCTCATCAAACCCGGACTGGGTGACAAACAACCCGTACACGAACCACTGGGATGCGGCGATGGGCATGTTCCATTATGCCCTGCGGGACTCGACGAACACCTTTGCGTACAAGAAGATCCCCTATCTGGGCGAATCCTTCAAGCTCGAATATGATCTCTTCCCCCTGAAGACCGATTTTCAGTCGTCCTTCCGGCTGGGGCTCGGCAACAGGGACATGTACATCAACCAGGGCTCGACCATCTTCTCGGAGTTCGAGAACGGACCGTACGGGAATATCCTGTGGCTGCGGATCATCGACCAGCAGAACCAGAGGAGGGAGGTCTCCTCCTACAGCCAGTCCTATGGCGGCCCGTCGGTCCGTTTCTCGGATGGAACCCCCTACCATGTCATCCTCGAGTACAATCGCGAGCAGAAGACAGCCGGTATCGCCATCAGTTTCCTCTCCAACAGGACCTCCCTCTGGGGCTATACCCTCTCGAGCATCTCGAACCTGGGGTCCATGGATCGTATCTACCTCTCCACCATCGGAGATTTCGAGAACCCCAGCGCGGTGGCCGAGGGCGATATCGACAATATCTCCATGCGCCTCATCTTCTCATCCGGAACCACCGGGTCCCCGACAGCCACATCGTCGCCGACCGTGGTGACCGGAGGCGAGACCCCCGCTGTCACCCCGACCCTGCCCACCATCTCCCAGCCCCCGGTCACCACCCGGAAGAGCACCCCGGTTCCGCTCTTCACCGCTCTCCTTGCCTTCATCGCGGCGGCATTCTTCTCAATCGCCACCAGGAAGTGAAGGACGGGGTGACGGTTCGGGACGGCCCTCTATAGGAGTTTCCATCGGGAGGGCGGACTGTTTTGGAGATCATCGATGCCCTCAACCGATGAGTATCAGTCCCGGGCTGTCCCCGGTAAGCGACCTGCCCCCCTGATCTGTGACGAGAAAGGTGTTCTCGATCCCGACCATCCCTATGCCCGCGATTCCCTTCTTGGGCTCGAGGGCGAGGGTCATCCCCTCCTCAAGCGGCTCATCAAAACCGGGAGCGATCACCGGCATCTCATCCACGACCAGGCCGACACCGTGGCCGAGGAAGTTCACCCGCCGGTTCCCGAATCCCATGAAATTCTTTAGAAATTCCGGTGCCAGATCTTCCATGATCTCGGTATACACCGACGAGGGCGTATTGCCGGGTTTCAACAGCCTGGCCATCCGGTACTGCAGATCCACGCACTGCCGGTGAACCCCGATAACCTCCTCCGGGAGGGGCTCTCCGAACATATAGGTCATGGTCTTGTCGGTCTGGTAGCCCTCAACCCCGCAGGCATTGTCAATGAACACGAGGTCCCCTCGCTTCAGCCTCCGCTCACGGCTTCCGAGGACCGGCGCGGCGGGGCTCAGCCCGTAACAGCCTCCTGGTCCGTTGAAACAGGTAGGGTAGAGGGAACTGTCGCCGAACCCGATCTGGCCCACCTCGATCTCGGTATTGAAGCTCCCGAATCTGACGATCCCCTGGTGTCCCTGCTCCACCATGAGGGAATACACTTCACTTCCGAGAGTTGCCTCGCTCATCCCCTCCCGCAAGATCCCGGGCACCTGCTCTTCCAGCACTCTGCGGTGGATCGCACCGGCCCGTTCCATGAGGCCGAGTTCAAAAGCACTCTTCACCGCCCGGACCATGGTGGCCTGCGTGTCGAGCGAACACACCTCAGAGAAGGGAAAATATTTCCGGAACCGGTCGAGCAGGGCAACGGGCACAATCTCGGTCTCCAGGTATATCCGGTCCGGTATGGCGTCCGTCCCCCGGGCGGCATCCCGGAACCCGGACATCGGCCTGATCCAGGGGAGGAGGGATTCGTCAAGGGCCCGTTCGTAGCTGCGGCGCACCCAGAAGACGGGATCGCCGTCGCTGGGGATCAGGAGCACCCCGTCCTGGATAGTCCCCGTGAAGTAGTAAAGGTTGATCCGGCCGAATATCGCAGCCATCCCCCAGCCCTCGTGATCCCTCGCCATCCGGGCCCTGAAGCGCTCCAGGCGGTGTTCGAGTTCCCTGAGCGGTACCTTCCCCTCCATACCGTTCTCCCTGCCGTGAGAATCGATGCCATGGCGCTTAAATCCTCCATTCAGGGCCATGCAGGGAATCCGGGGTCCGCCCGGATCTGCCCCCTTTATGTATAGCATCATACGGTTTATAAGATGGATCTCCCTGCAATCCGGGGCCTAGAGATAAAGAAAATAGATGGGTAGATTCCGGATTCCTCCCCATTCCGTAGGATTCCGATATTTTAGGTCTTGGAAATCCTGTGACCCGGGAACATGTGACCTCGCAGCGATAAAGAACCGGAAAAGGCCGCATCTTGGCCGGATCCGTCCGTGTTCCTGCTGGAGGTTCCTCCAGGTGATATGGTATGAAAAAACGCTGCCTCACGAGTTTCCGGGGGCCTCTTCCCCTGCCCGACACCAGGGCTTTGCAGAACGGAGGAGGATCCTCGAAGGCGGCAGGATTCCCCCGTCCTCTGTTCATCCAACCTGAGATATTTTAACAAATAGGGGGGATATCCCGTCGAAGATACGATGAAGAGGAACGCGACTTGACGCAAACCTGGGCATCGTGAATAGGGAGGGTGTCCTTTCCGAGTTTTCCTTATTCTGTCTCCTTTGGGCAATTTTCTTTCCGTAAAATTCACTTTCGGTATGCAAAGTTCATCCTTATCGTTTCCCTATAGCAGGACTTGGCTATATGAGGAGGCTTGAAAATTTGAATCAGGATATCGTGTATGCCTCCGGTTTTTTTGACGGTGAAGGAAATGTCCACTTGGCTCTGGATAAACGTGCCAATCCACCCAGGGTTGTTCTCATGGTCACGATAACAAATACCCGAAGAGATGTTCTTGACTGGTTTAAGGAGAACTTTAGTGGAAACGTGTTTCCGGTGAATGTTCATCCAAAGCGAGGTCATAAACGTGGGTATAACTGGAGGCTCTATTCTCGATCTGCATGTATGTTTCTCAAGTCAATTTACCCATATGTCAAAATAAAAAAAGAACAGGTTGGGATTGCACTCACGTTGTACGACACCAAGAACAGGAGAGGGAAAAGGCGATCGCAGGAGGAAGTTGATCGCAGGATGAAGATCCGAGAACTGGTGAATTCAATGAATGCCTAAGTTTCGATTTCCTTTATCAGGACTTTTTATCATGACTTCAGGTCTCAAGGGTTTTTGCGCCGAATGGTATTTCTGCGCAAACCTTTATAAAACAGGCCAATCATAAATCTGCGCATGGGAAACGGGCTTTTCTCGGAGTGGCTCCCCCGGTACCGGTACCACCTCCATATGAGGAACTACTCCGAGAGGACCCAGGACAGCTACGAAGAGATCCTCACCAGATTCGCGCGGTACGTCTGGCTGAGGCGCCACCGCCCTGACCGGATCACCTACCAGTGGAAAGATCTTGCCTCCGCCCGGATTGAGACCGACGTGGTGGTTCCCGAGTACTGGATCACCGATTTCCTCTCATTTCTCTCCTCCCTCCGGAAGTACCACCCCCGTACCCTCCACCGCATCATATCGACACTCTCCTCCTTTTACAAGTTCCTCAATCTCCAGAAGGTTGTGAAGACGAACCCTCTCGTTAACCTGGAACGGCCGAAGGTGAAAGGGCAGGAACTCGTGTACATGAAGCACAGCCAGGTCCTTGATCTTCTTGCCTCCATAAGCGACTTACGGGACCGGCTCGTCGTAAGAACTATCTATGCAACCGGCGTCCGTGTCTCCGAACTCTCCGGGATACGGGTGCAGGATATTGACTTCGAGGCTCAAACCATCCGTGTGAAGGGGAAAGGAGACAAGATTCGCACCGTTTTTATCGACGGTGAGACCCTCGAAGAGATCCGGGTCTTTCTGGGGGGAAGGAAGGAAGGCCCCCTCTTCCCCGGGCAGATGGGTAAGCCCATCTCCCCCAGGACCATCCAGTTTATCTTCAGCCAGTACGCCCCCAGGGGGATCACGCCCCATAAGCTCAGGCACAGCTATGCGAGCGAGCTCTATACCCGGTCGAAGAACCTCAAGGTCGTCCAGGAGAACCTGGGCCATACCTCCATCAAGACCACTGAGGTCTACCTGCACACCGACGTGGAGGAGCGGAAGAGGGTGTACGAGGACTACTTCCCCCTCTCGAAGAAGGATGAGAAGAATCACGACGGAGAGGGAGGGTCATAAACCGCCGGCTGCGATATGGATGGAGGGTGCCTCAGGGAACGCCATTCTCCGCCGGGCGGCCTAGCTGATCTGGAGAAGGGATCTCCAAAAAAAGGTATTCCTCCTACTCAACCATCGGAACGGCGTATTGGTACCCGTAACCCCCGTACGGGAGGGGGATCTCCCGGATGGGGTTCATCGTCGCGAGGTCGGTCGCTATGATCTCGGCCGACGAGAGGGTGTACAGGACATCCCCGATATAGAGCGATCTCTTCACCGCGTCCCGGGACCCCCAGTAGTATCCTGAGGAATCCTCACTGCTGTGGGTGACCTTTCCCCTCACGGTGAACCCTTTTGACGGGGAGACAGAGAATGCGTAGGCACCCTGCCATATCTTCTGTGTATAGGGTGAGTAATCTCCCTTCAGGAGAACCTTCTGCACCGCCCTCACCGGGATGACGAGGAGATCCTTCTCGCGGGAGAAGAGGAAGGCCTTGTGATCCCGGAGTGCCTCGGAATCGGACCCTGCATCCCCTATCTCCACGTGATCGACTTCTTTCGGGTGATTTACATCCGAGACATCGAAGAGCGCGAGCTTCAGGCCTGACGTGGAGACACCGCCCCAGTCGTTCATCTCTGTTTCCTTCCCGAGCCCGATGATGTGGTCTTTGTCATAGGGGTGGAGGTAATCGGAGTAGCCCGGTATCTTCAGCTTCCCGAGGATGCCGGGGTTCGCCGGGTCCGACAGATCGATGACAAACAGGGGATCGATCCGCTTGAAGGTGACCATGTAGAGCCGGTCGCCGATGAAACGGGTGGAGTAGATCTTCTCGTCCGGGGCGATGTACTTCAGGCTCCCGACCGTCTTCATCCCCGAGTCCAGGACGAAGACGTTGTTGTACTCGTACGAACCGCTGCTGCCGTAGCCCTGGACAGTGGTTGCAACTCTCAGGTTCCCAGCCGATTCGTCCATGGAGAACTGGTTGAGGAGGTGCCCCGCCACTTCTCCGCTGGCGCCGAACCGGATCTGGCCGTCGCGGATTGCGAACCGGTGGATGGCGGTCACTTCCTCGGAGGGCTGCACTCGTACGGCACGTGCCACCTCTGACCCCACCATGGGCTCGGCGAGGACTCTCGCCGTCTTTCTGAAGGCCATGTAGATGTTGTCCTGGGAGACGTAGAGAGTGGAGGTGTAGCCAAGGAGATAGGACCCGGCCGAAAGGGATCTATCGTCTGTCATTGAGAAGGACGAGATCGTGGAAAAGGTGTACGAGTCGAACGGAACGTCAAAGTAGGATACCCGGGGCTCGATGGTAGTTCCCGCCCCGTCTTTCACCTCGGGCATCGGGATATCCCCCATGCCATAGTAGACATTCTCGTTCGTGATGACGTAGACCCTGTCCCCGATCATCCGGGAATCGTAGTAGGTGCCCGAGAAGGTGATCTCCCGGACGAGTACGGGATTCGACCGGTCGCGGACAGAATAGACATAGGCATGGGATGCACTCCGGTAATACCGCGGGGCCATCATACCACTGGTTTTGTACATCACCGGCCAGTAATCCTGTCCTGACGAGAAGACCACGAGCCGGTCGCCGGAGAGGAAGATCTCAACGGGTGTCCCGTTCACCCGGGTCTCTGAGAGGATCTTTGCCTTCTCACCCGGGTAAGCATCCACGATGGCCAGCTGGCCGCCTGAGATGACATAAATGTACCTGCCGTCATTCTTGACGATGTCAGCCTCATCCACGCCCTGGACCTGTATGTTGGTGGTCGAGTGGTCCTGGGAGCCCCCGATGGACGGGAGTGAGGGCGCGGCGGACTTCTCGGCAACCCCGTTCACCGCCTGGGGGACCATGCCATCCACCGCCCGGTTCCAGGTGCTCGTGCCGGTCCCGGATGGCGTTTGGGCTGCAAGATAGGCCCTGACCTCACTCGCGGAGGTGAATTGCTTCAGGCCGCCCTCTTCTGAGAGGACGGGAGGCTGTTCCCTGATAATTCCATAGCCGATGATTGCCGCGATAATTGCGACGGCGGCCACCATCCAGACGATCTGCCAGCGGTTCTCCATATCGATCAACTCGTTCCTGATCAAATCCTGTGTATATGGGTCTATTGTCTCAAAAGAATATGATAATTGCCTTAACTACGAAATTATTCGTAATGATGGGGTATTCTTTCGGCCAGTGCCCCTGGCCTGGGGAGAAATGGCCCCCTATTCCCTGGGGAAGTAGGCGGGAACAGGCGTCGGTTAGATATTCATGCCTCACCATATATACTTCCATTACCCCCGTAGTGTAGCGGTCAATCATACTGGCCTTTGGAGCCGGTGACGGCGGTTCGAATCCGCCCGGGGGTATAGAATGTAACAATTAGAATCCCCAATTGTAGGTTTTTTTTATAACCTGGATCGAGAACCTTCTCTCGCGGCAAGTTCCTCTATCCCCCTAAATTCCATACGAACCTGCGAAAGGATTACGCTGATCGCGGGGCCGGGTGAGCCCTTATTGAAGAGAGACTGACTGAGGATGATATTTGCACTAATCCGTGCAAACATCGGCGAAGCGAAGGCTACCCGGCATATTTCGGAGGCCCGCTCCATATGTTAAAAAGTTCATTGAGTAGATGACTCTTCTTGGTAAGAAACCTTGTTTTTATTATAAGAACTATTTACTTGTAGTAAAGTTTTAATAGAATAATGTAAAACATTATTTACAGTGAGTCGCATGACCGAACCTACCATATCTGAACAAAAGGCATGGACGAACCTCTTCATACAGATCAGGAAGCAGCAGGTGATACTGACCGCTAGTATCTGCATGATAGCCCTCGCCATCGTTTTAAAAAACGTCCTCCTCGTTCCCTACGATATTCTCCAGAGGGACATGATGATCTACATCATCATCTATTTCGGTTTCCTTATCTTCGCTCTCAGGAGTGACGATACAGAAGAGAAATCCGGGAATGCCAGTCCCCTTGTCTGGGATTTTCTGGTCGTTATCATCACGCTTGTGATCATTGCAGTCCATGCACTGTAGGCAAGAGAGGTCGATACATGGATACGAGAACATACTGGATCTGCACTCTCATTGTCACCATCATCGTCGTAGGATTGGAGTCCTGGGCTGTCAGGACTGGCAACCCCTATCTGGCGGTGATAACACTCCTCTGGGCTGTGGGGACACTCCACATCTGTCGGAAGCGTGTCCACGAAGTAATCGAAGATGAACGGAATGTTCGGATCAATGAGAAAGCAGCGATGAAAGCCCTTGAAGTGTTTGTGATCGGGGGAGTCATCGCAGGTGTGGTACTTTACACGATGAGCAACCAGGAATCCGATTTCACCCTGGCAGGGTTCACGCTGGGGATTGCGGTGACCGGGCTCCTCCTCCTCTATGCGATGTTCCAGACACTCTATGCACGGTTGCCCGGAGAATCCCGATGAAGAACAGGGTACGGGTCTACCGGGCGATGTACAACCTCACCCAGGAGGAGCTCGCCCATCACCTGAAGGTGACCCGGCAGACCATCTTTGCCATCGAGAAAGAGCAGTACGATCCTTCCCTC
>CAZKEV010000025.1:0-22206 GCA_964551875.1 uncultured Methanomicrobiales archaeon
GACCGTTCCAGGGCCGCCACGATCTCTTCCGGGGTCCAGGTTCTCTTGGGTTCGTTCATCGTCGTCCTCCTCGATTCACTACACACAGTATATATCGTTCGCATGATTTGTCAAGGGGGAAAATAGAAAAATCGGTAGGCGCGAACAATGGTGGTCAAACCCCGGCGTTCTCGTCACGAATGGAAATCGTGCTTCGAGGTGGCTATTTCATGAGGCGGCCTGCCGCGAGACAAGCTCGGAGAGCAGACACAATTTCCGTGATGATGTCGAACACGCGGGGAGTTCGCATCGTCGGGATGATGTCCTTCTCCCCCCTGGAAAGCCGCTCGGCCACGTCGCTGTCGTAGTACAGAAAACCGCAGTCGTTGAACACCTCCTCGTAGCTCCCCCAGGACACAGCAACGGTGCAGGGGGATGTGAGCTCCCCCCACGCTCCCCTGATATGGAAGCGGAGGGTCATCCCGACCTCAAGGTCTTTGAAGTCCATCTTCGTCCAGGGAAGGATCTCCGCCGAGAGCCCCTCGTACCCGTGCATCTTCTTCTGGACGCTTTCGAGGATCTTCTCGCAGGTCTTCCAACCCAGCCGGTCGACCTTCATGTCCTTTCGCACGGATCCTCCGCAAACTGTTTGCGTTCAGAGGGAGAGCCTCAAGGCCGTGATGACAGGCTCGATCTCGTCCCACAATCCCCGGCGTCGAATCTCCTCCAGCATCTCCCTCCTGTCCTCGTAGTTCGCCAGCTCCTCGCGGGAAAGAATCCGCATGACGACCGTCGCGTCGTGCAGGGCCGTGTGCAGGGGAAGAACCTTCATGCACCATGTCTTCGTGCGGTGCGCCTTCCTCGGATCGCTGATGAGGCACACGCTTTCAGAGGGAATCCCCTCCGCCGCCTCCTCTGGAATCCATCGCCCGTGCGATATCCTCCGGTGGGTACGATTCAGATACCCCCTCGGCTCGACCCATTTCGATCTGCGACCGAACCACACCAGAAGCCGAATGGTTTCCTCGGAAAGCGTCTTCACCGCACCCTTCTGATCGTCGAAGATTTCGTTCTGGTCCATCCTACCGCTCTCACAGCCTAACGCCGTCCGCTTCCTTCGGAAGATCCTTCACATCGAACCGCCTCGGATGCCAGAACGCCCACTCCTTCTCCTCCCGCTTGCTCTTCTGCCGAAGGTATCGGAGCCGGTCCTCCTCCCAGGCCCCCATCCAGCACTGCGGGTTCTCCTTGTTCAGCCGCTTGCAGAACCTCCGCTTGAGCGTGGCGAGGCCATCCAAGTTGTCTTCGCAGACCGTCGGCCAGATGTCAAACCACAGAACATCCCACTTCTGCCCCTTCGGGGGGTAGAAGTCGAAGATGTCCATGTTGATCACGGTGAGCTTCGCCGCGTCCGCGCCCAGGTGCGCCCGCACGTGGGGCTCCACCAAGGCGATCACGTCGGCGGACTTCTCGATCACCAGAACGCTCCTGACCTCGGGCTTCCGACACACGGGGATCAACATGACCCCCAGGCCCATCCCGGCGATCAGCACGTCCCCGTTGGCCCGGTAGACGGCGTGGGAGTTCGTGGACTGCTCCATGAGCGTGTCCGACATCATGAGATGCTTTCCGACGACGAGCCGGGCGTACTTCCCTGGGGGAACGTACTCACCCGAGCACGCGTTGACCGCCGCCCGGAGCGAAGTGAAGTCGCTGGCCTTCTTCGACACCTCGAAGTGCGTGACCTTCGCCTCCCCGACCTGGCCCTCGGGGACCACCTCGATCATCCTCGCCCACTCGATCATGGTCTCCTCCACGGCTGTCTTGCCGCCTTCTTGGCCCGGAGGTCACTCTCGACCTCTACGTCCCGGATGAATCGCCAGAATTCGTGAAGGGCGTCCAGGGTCATATCCTTGAGGGCGTCCTCGACGTTGTACCGCTTGTGGGTCAGACCGGTCATCCCGCCTTGGATGAGGCGGGCCATCTCTTGCTTCCGATGATCGGCACCGTGGAACTCGTGATATCGCTTCTTGGCATCCTCGCAGGAGGTGCTCCCGGCCAGGTTCCCGTTGGCGCAGTCCGCACTTTTGGCTTGGCAGAAGTCGCACGATCCCATCGGTCATTCCCCCTTCCCTGGAAGA
Source organism: uncultured Methanomicrobiales archaeon (assembly GCA_964551875.1). Classification (GTDB taxonomy): domain Archaea; phylum Halobacteriota; class Methanomicrobia; order Methanomicrobiales; family JACTUA01; genus JACTUA01. Next base: position 2,121 of record CAZKEV010000025.1, read on the forward strand.
GCCGCCATGATCAGGGTAAGGATCACCCGCTTGAAGGACCCGTGGAGCCGGAACTTTCCCTCGGCCCCGTCGATGACCACCACCTGGTGCTTGGACTTGGGGAAGAAAAGCACCCGCCCGTACTTGGTCCCGAAGACCAGGAGGTCGCCCCACTCGGACTGAATCTTCTCGCAGGGCTCGATGAAGTTGACCGCCTGCTCCTTCGGGGGGATGGCGACCTTCACCTTCTTGCCGTTATGCTCGGCGTCGAAGAGCCACTTCTCGGGGGCTTCCTGGGGGACCACCGAGGGCTGGATGGCCGGGGCCTTGGGGAAACGGTTGGCGGGAGCCCAGGCTTCCCCGTGGTCCGCGTGCGAGCACCACTTGTCCTCGCAGACCTTCGGGCAATCCTGGTGCCACTTCCGGCCCCTGGCGACTTCCTCACCCCCCAGCCGGTGTCCGCATCTCAGGCAGTCCATCCTCGTCCTCCTTAACCAGTTCATCTTACACCTACAGTATATATGATTCGCCTCCTTTGTCAAGGGGGTAAATAAAAAATTATTCGGCCTCTCCCCCCAGTATAAGGGCTACCCGCATCGCCTCGACGTGCCCCCAGCACTCCATGCAGGTAAAGCACTGGTGGGGGTAGGTGTCCACCTTCCCCTCCACCCGCTCCCCCACGGGGAACTCCTCCCCACACGCCGAAACCGCCCTATGAGTATCCTTGCGGAAATCCACCAGGAGATGCCACAAGCAGCCGCTCCACCGGACGAATGGGAATCCCCCCTCCCCGTTCCTCATGACTCGGTAGGCAGACATGATCCCGGCCCAAAAGGACTCTCGCACCGCAGGATGAGATGGATAGGCCATCCCGAACATCTTCTCCCAATCCAGCTTCCACGCCTCCATCGCCCGCGTCCCGAGGGATCCGATGTCCCCGTCGATCGCCTCCTGGAGACGCTCGTTCAGCCTATGGAACCTCTCCTCGGGGAGGTCCTCCTCAAAGTACTCGCGGATCGGATTGTCCTTGTCGCGGGGCATTGGGCACCTTGAATATCGAGAGGTCGATTCCGCCCAGTTTTTCAGCCATGACCTGGGCGTCCCCGTGCTTCTTCCTCCATGCCACGCACCGCTTGCATTGCTGGAACCCTCTTCCCCTGTCCTGCGTATCCCATATAAGGGTCCGGAAGTTGCGAAAGTTGCTGATGTCCACCCTCGACACCACGATCCCGCAGGGCGAGGTGTACGTCCAGACGTTGGGGTGATCCCTCAAGATCCAGATGTGCTCGACCCTCGAACTGTGCGCTAATCCGCGTCCGTTCCTCAAGAATCCGATCTTCATTTCAGTTCTGCCCGCCCTTCTTGCCCCCCAATTTGAGCAGTCCCAGGATGATCTTGGGAATCGCGCACCCCGAGCATTCCGACTCGCATTCCTTCGGGGGCTTCGGGTTCTCGTCGCCCTTCGTTGGGTTGATGCAGGAGTTGGCCCCGAACCCGAACATCGACTTCTTGAAATGAATCATGGCCTACCTCAAGCTACGGGCTCCTCAACACCGTCCTGGTGCTCTGGGGTCGCCAGCAGGAATCGGGATTTCCCGTTTTTGTCTTTCTTCTGAGGAAATGTGATCCAGTGCCATCCCCCCGCGCCCTCTACGTGAAGTCCATTCTTGACGCACGCCTCAATGATATCTTCACAGCAGATGTCGCGTGGGGTAGGAAAGAATCCCCGCGCATAGTTGTCGAAGTACTGCTTCAGGACTTTCCGAACATCCTCCGGCAGAACCAGAGGATCGTTGCTCACGGTTTCTCCCATCGAATGAATCGCTTGCCCAGGGACTCCTTCCATTGATCCGCCTCGGCCTTCGAGCAGAAGCAGATCTCCCTGCGGTCCACCCCGCTGCCGTCATCGAAGGTCGCCACGTACACCTTCAGGCGTACGATCCTCCTGGCCTTGCCGTCCTTTCCACCCAGCACACCACCCACGATCTTCCAGATGGCCTGCCCGGAGAAGGATCCGCACCATAGGCATTGCTGGGCCATGTCACACCTGGGCCGTGACCTTCTTCAGGCTCTCGCTGAACTTGTCGGCGAACCCGGCGAAGTTCCCCCCCGCCGCCTTGTGGGCGCGAAGCAAGGCCGCGATCTCCAATCCTTTCTCGGTCATCTTGGCAATGGGATTCATCCCCGTCCCGGCGTCCTTGATAAGGCCCTCCGCCTCCATGTCCTCCCAGCAGTCCCAGTCGTCGTGGTCCGGCAGCTGCTTGGTTGGATCCTCCGTCTTGTCCGGCTTCCAGAATCCCTTCAGCCTCGTCCCGTAGGACGACTCCCACTTGAGGAGGCCCCCACGCATCCCCCTCGCCACATTAGGCCCGATGTGATGAGGGTGGGTGGCGGGGTTGGCCCTCATGTGGTCGAAGTCGGGCTTCCCTCCGTGATCCACGCACCGGCACTCGACATAGGCCAAGAGCGACCAGTGATCCTTGCCCCATTGTTCCATCGGGGTGTTCATTTCGTATCCCCTAAAAAAATCTCCCCCGTCTTCTCCGCGTTGTAATCCAGCAGACAGCCCCCACACCACTTCCATGGTTTGGGAAACCACTTGGAAGAAATGTCCGCGACCTCCTTGATCCCGTTGACTGGGATCTTCTGACCACACGCCGCAAGGACAACCCCCGCCGAAGCGAAGGACGTGTAGGTGTGCAAGACATCCTTGAGTATCCTGCCAGCACGATACGCCGCCCGACGCTTCTCCCTGAACTCCCCCCTGGCCTTCTTGACGAAGAAGAAAACCCTCATGGCTGATCTTCCATCAGGACGTCAGACACAAGGACGGGCTCCCGAAGATTGGAGCACTCCGGGCATTGCTGGCCTTTCTTCCACCCTCCCCATGTCGTCCAGGCGACGTCCACCGGTCTGAACATCTTCCCGCAAATGGACTCGAAAGGCTCCTCGTTGGAGAATCGAAATATCCCCCGGGTCGCATGAACCAGCCTCGGGCGACGGCCTGTCTCCCCAGGAGACCGTTTCGGATTCCTCTTTACCTTGAAGTACCTCATCAGTTCACCACCGCGACCTCATTACCCTTCCTCTTCTGTCCGCCGCCTTGACCCGTCCCGTTCATGACCCTCTCTCGAATCGGTCCATCAGCCGATCCGAATCAAGGTTAAAACCCCCTTCCGGTCGGAACTGATCCACGAAATCCTTCGTCGCCTTCAACCCCCATCCCGTCGCGTTTCGCACAGCCTTAATGGTCAGGATGAATCTCGCCGATCCCCCCTTCGATTCACAAAGGATCTCGTCGTAGGCGCGTCCAGGAATAAGGAACTTCGGAGGCCCCATCATCTTCTCGGCAAAACGCTGGGCTCCCCCGATCTCTTTCATCTCCTCCAACACGGCCCGGAGAATCTCCGCCGTCTTCGCAAGGGCCTCCTGGGTCTTGACCAGGGCGTCGACGAGAGCGACCATCCGATCTCTACCCTCGAAAGCAGCCGCCATTCGTTCGTCCATCCCATCCTCCTTTAGCCGCCCATATTATATAGCGTTCCCTCCTTTTGTCAAGGGGCATCTAAAAACTTCGCAAAGCGTTTGCGAAAAGGACGGGGCGGGGGGCAGGAAAGGAGGACGCCAAACCCACCCCCGCGCCCCCTGGAACTCACCCGTTCAACCTTTCGGCAGTCATCACGCTGTCCTTGTTCTTCAGAATCCACTCCAAACAAATGGAACACCTATACGGGTCGCGGAGGAAAGCCTTGATCCCCCAGGCGATATCTTCCGGGGTCTGCATTCTTCCCGCTTCGTGGCGGAACCTCCCGCAAAGAGACTTCCACCGCTGGCCCACGCTGTCGGTCCCGTCCTCAAGAAATGCGTGGAGATACTTTCGATCCCTCCACTCCGGCTTCCCGTTCCGAACCCGCCGATGCGTCCAGCGACCCGTGTACGGGTTCGGTGTGCGCTCCGTCTTCATGTGGTACACGGCGTACTTCAGATGTCGGAAGATGATCATTGGGACTCCTGCGGAAGGCCGTCCCAGACCACCACCCACCCCGGCCCCCCGCGCATCAGGGTCGCCCGTCTGCGAAGGCAGGCGCGGGCCTCCCGCAGCATCTCGGTATTCCACTCCCCGTTGAACTGGAGGGCCTGCCAGCGCAGGAAGGCCGCCGCTTGTTCCAAGGTCACGTCCTTGGGCTCCTCCCAAGAAGAGATCCCGGAGCAGGCCCCGGCCTTCTCGTTGGCGTTCTCCACCGGCTGGTGCGCCCGGTGGAAGACCAGATCCAGCTCTTCCTTCGTCATCCTCTCCTCCGCAGGACCTCGTCCCACTTCTCGCCCCACTTCCAGGGCTTCTCCAGGAAGCGAATCAACTGGGAAGCATCCCACCCCTCCTCCACAAGGAGCCGGGCGACCGCCACGACGTTGGCGTAGTTCTCGTACCACTTTGGTGAATGCGCTTTCGTCATGGTTTCCCGATCTTCTCCAGGCCCAGGTACTCCGTGATCGCCCCGTCCTTGTCTTCGTCCCCGGAGATGCCCTTCTCGAAGAGGTAGTCGCGAGCCGCCGTGTCCAGGTCGGCGTAGGCTCTGCGCGCTTCCTTCTGCTTCCGTTCCCGCACGAGCTGCTGGATGGTCTCGTAGTCCTTGGCGTCCTGCCAGTGCATCACCTCCAGGCCGTCCTTCTCCTTCGCCGCCTCCCTCATGCTCTCGGCCACCTTCCCCAACGCCCGGATGAGACGCACCCGCGTGAACTCCGCCTTGTCGTTGACGATGTTCGTGTCCTCGACGCTGAACTCGATGTTGTCCTGGCCCCAGTCACCCGCACCCATGGCGCGAGCCTCGTCGACCGCCGCCGCATTGGCTTCCTTCTTGGTCTTCCCGTCGACCATGAACTCCATCAAGTTGAAAGTCGTGCGGCCAATCAGAACCCGGAACTTCTTCATCTCGGACATCGCGTCCTCCCTACTCCGTCAAACTCGGGATGAACCGCCGGGCCAGCACCAGGATGGCGTCTTCCTTTTCGAGGGCCTTCTCCATCTCGTGGTTGCCTTCGATCCGCAGGGTAACCCCATCCAGGAAGTCGAAGCAATCCGCCGCGTGGCGATCCTTGCGGTATCCGCAGAAGGGGCAGAAGCCCAGTTCCTTCTTCTCCTCTTCCTTCTCCGCGTCGTACTCGGCCTGGAGCTGATCCATCCGGACTTCCGCGTGGGCCTTGCAGTAGGTCTCCCACCACCGGCCCCCGTACTCGGACTCGACCTCGACGGCTTCGGTCGCCACCGCCCCGCAGGTCTTGCAGGTGTGCCCAGGGGTGCATTTGTCGATGTCGCTCAGGAACATCTTCGTCCTCCTTCGTCGTTCCTCGGTAGCCCTCGGCCTCCCGGCCCCTTTCGGAGCCGGAGGGCGGGGGGCTTCCCCGCCCCGGTTTAGTCCTTGAGGGTGATCGTCTGGCCGTCGATGGTGACCTCTTCGATGCTCGTCATCCCGATCGTTCTCCAGGGCACCCCGCCCCTCCCCTCGCCCGCTTCCGGCAGGAAGGGCTGGATCACCGCGAGGTCGATCTCGACCCCGTCCGGCGTGACCCACCTGTCCTCGCCCTTGCACCCGTTGGCCGTCGGGAAGAATTTCAGGTAGAGGTTGCCCTTGTGCTCGATGAAGAACCGGCCCGCGTGCTGGCCCCAAGGGAGGGGGAGGGCCTCGAAGTCCCGCGCCTCGCCCTGGCGCTCGTTCTTGTTGTTGGCGATGCTCTCGTAGTCCCCGCCGATGAATCCGCCCCGGCGGGTGATCCGGAAGACCACCGGGTTCGGGTTTCCGGTCTTGCGGACCTTCGGGCTCGTCCGGGTGAGGAGGCCGACCGGGGTGCATCCGCCCCGTCCGTTGAGGAGGGCCGCGAACTCGTTGCGGCTCATCGTCGTCTGGCTCGTCTGGCTCGTCGCGTTCATCCTTGTCCTCCTTCGTTTCCTGCCTTCGCTTCCTGCACCTTACATCATACAGTATATATCGTTCGCTTAATTTGTCAAGGGGTATTCCGGAAGAATTCCGAAAGAAGGCAGAAAGTTCCTCGGTAGCCCACATGGTGGGCTTCGGGACAAAAACGTCCTCGGTTCCGAGGGGTACGGACATTCTTGGTCGGCGGATGGGACGATCGGAGGCGGGCGACGCGGAAACGAATGGAAATCCTACCCCAGCATCATCCTCGCCACCCACATTGCCCTGGGGCAAACGTCGAGAACCACATCCAATTTCGGCTCGGGGAGCATCCTGTTGGTGTTCGCCACCCTCTTCAGGGACTTGGATGGGTCTGAATAGTGGGCGTACCCGTCACTCACAAGGGATCCCACACACAATCCGCAAATGGCGTGAACTCCCCCGCACGGGCACCCGAGATACTTGATAGATCCCGAGACGATAAATTCCGTTCGACACGATTCACAGATCATCTCGTCATCCGATCCGCGACGCGTAAATCCTTCGGGCACGCGATCAATCGCTCCTCTTCCCCCCGCGTAAAAATCCACACCTTCTCGACGAATTTCTTGATCCTGCAATACTGATAGCAAAACGGACAAAGGTCGTGGACGATTCCGCAGGAGCAGACGATCTTCATCCACGTACTGCTCCCGTCCCAACGGCTCTTCAGGTCGCCGCAGTATTCGCAAATCGTTTGCGAATTCATCTTCTCGCCAGAATAACTGCCGCTCGAACTCCTGCCTTCTTCGGGCACTGGAGCAGGTCGTGCTTGTTGACCGTCGTCGTATGCCTCGGGGTGAAGTTGTTGCCGGACTCCTGAACATACGTCTCGACTCTCTCCTCGACCATCCCGAGGTCGGCCATTGCGTTCAGGCAGTCGAAACACAGGGAGTGCGCCGACCCGCAAACGAGACAAAGGCAGATGGCCTGAGCCTGGGGACTGACCCTGCACACCGCGCAGCCGTAGACCCATCCCGCTCCCGTGGGCTCGCTCACCCCATCATCCTCCCCGCCACGATGACCGACCGGGCCAAAGGACCCGGCTTCCCCAGCTTCGCCGCCTCCTTGAAGACTGCCTTCCTGTCCCCTGGATGAATCTTGAGCCCGCGCAGCTTCCAGCCCAGGTCGACCGCCCACTTCGGAGCCCACGGCACCCACCGGAACTTACCGTTGCAGGGGAACATGACCATCTCGATGCGAACCCCAGCCCGCCGAAGCGACGGGGTGAGACAGGCGGACCTCTTGTATCCTCGCTTCTCCACCGAACGAATGGCGAGCATCTTCTGGCGATACGTCCTCGGGGATATTTTCCGGATCAACAAGTAAACTCCATCTTGCGCTTGAAGCAAATGGGACTCATTTCTTTTTCTCCGCGATTGCGTCGTTCACCCCCATGAGGGCGGCAGCGACCGGCTCAATCGTCTGAAACACACGGGCCGCGATGTATCTCGCGGCCTCGCCGTTATCGCTGAAGCCTCTCCGATTCTCCCACAATTTCTCCGATGGCTGGTTCGTCTGGTTGTTGAACTCCAGAATCGGCCCGGTGATGACCGTGAGGCGGTCGCCACTCCGTTCCTGGGCGAAGCAGATGCCAATCGCCCTGTCCACGACCATCCCCACCGGCCACACCTTGAGGCAGTAACCTTGCTCCCGGCAATTCGCCCACGCCTCGATCGTGACCCCTCTCCCGTTGCGCCCGAGCTCCTTCCGCAGGAGGCGCAGGATCTCGTTGGCGTGTTTCAGGCTGTAGTGCCACTGCATCGGTGCCTCTACTTTTCGTCGAACATCCCGATGTACTCGTCCACCGCCTGCGTCAGGGGCAGAACCGACTTGGGGATGGCGATGTACCACTCCCACCCGCAGTGAGAGATGACCTGGAAGGTCCGGTTGTTGCCGATGGGGTAATCCTTCCGGCCATCCGTCCGGGTCTTCGTGGGAAGGTGGTCATCGAAGGAGAACATGGCCTTGTCGATCAGCCCCGTCTTCGTCCCGATGATCTCGACCTTCAGCGACACGTAGGTCTCGCTGGTCGGGATGCCGCGTCCGTTCTCCTCGGAAAGGGTGATGCGGGCGATCCTGCCGTCGGAGATCTTCCGGGTACAGGACAACCCGTTGTAGACCCCCTTGAACCCGAAGGTCTTCAGGAAACTCGTGGCGTCGTTCATGGCTTCTCCCTTTCGCTTCGTTCCGGGCCTTGGATGCTCACTCCCAGTAGGTGCCCCCGAGAGCGCCCTTGACCTTGGTGAGACCCAGGTCCCGCATGACCTGGTCGCGTTCCCTTCGGCGCTGGTTCCGGCGATCCCGCTTGTACTGCTCCGCCTCGACCCGCCTCATCCCCGCCAGCATCCCCTCGCTCCTGCGGATCGCCGCCAGAACCTGATCCGCCGCCTCATTGCTTTCGCGCTCATCCATCTCGTCCCCTTTCGGCTCCTCTTGGAAGCCCTTCCTATGCCTCGATCCCCCGGAGGCTCATCAGGCGGTGCGCCTCGTTCCTCGCCCTGCGGGAGGCCCCCTCCTTGGACCCGTGCCCGCTGAGGCGGACTTCCGGCCCCAGCTCCCGGCGGCGTTCCGCCATCTTGATCCCCGCCTCCACCCAGTCCCGCTCCTCCGCCCGAACCACCTTCTTCAGCTCTTCGACCTTCTTCCAGTCCATCTTGCGTCCTCCTCGATTCACTATATACAGTATATATCGTTCATATTATTTGTCAAGGGGAATTCCGAAAAAGATGGCAAGAAATCTCTCCGGGGGTAGGTGTCCAGGGGTAAAGTAGCCGTTTCCCCTATAGGTGGATCACGATGCCGAGGATTGGCGATTCGGTGATTTCAGTCCCGAAACGGAGGTCAAGGACCCTCCCGGGGGCTCGTTCCACCCCACGGTTCCCCCTTCAGGTGAGGCCCCCCACCTTGGACATCTCGTGGTAGTACGCCTGCCGGTGGCGATTGAGCTCGGACACCAGCTTCTCGATTTCCATTCGGTCCGACTTCCCGGGCTCCCCAGATCTACGAAGCTCCCGCACGTCCTTCAGGGCCTCCCCAATGCTCTTGTAGTAGTCCAAGAAGCGTTTGAGGAGGGCGGCGGCCTTCTCCTCGGACTTCCGGTACGGGCAATCCTTCCGAAGAACCCGCCGGACCCCCAGCCCGCAAACGTAGCATGGCCTGCGACCGGTGATCCCCTTCGGATTCGACACGTCGAACTTGCAGATCATCTCGCCTCCAGAATCCGCTCATGGACCAGGAGCTCCTCCTGATGCCTATGCATCCACCGCCTGCATTTCGTACACCACTTCGCAGAGATGGGGAGGGTCTTCCCGTTCCTGGTGGTGGACAGGAAGTAGGTCGACGTCGGACTTCCCATCGACGCCTTGTTCGCCATCAACCCACACGGTGCTGCGACGACCCCCCCGCGAACATCGGGATCGTCGTCGAAGAACCAGTGGGCCTTCGGCCAATACCCCTTCCTGGCCCCCAGCAGGTAGACGTACGCCCTCATAACCCCTTGCTCCACCAGCCGGGCTCCTCCAGTGCCTCTGGAAGAAGGGCGGCCATGTTCTTCCTGCCCGGAACATTGAAGCTGTGCAGGATGATATAGGGGGGCTTCTTCTCGGGGTGGTCCGCGAGCCACTTCGCCACCTCCCACCCGGTCCCCTCCCCCGAGCCCACCATTTCCTTCCCACCGAGGTCATGGTCAAGAGAAACAATGTCCCAGGCCCCGTCGAGCTTCTGAATCGCCTCCTTCGCCGTCTTCACGATCTCCACCATGTGCTGCATCGTCACGCGACGAAAGTGGACGATCCTGGCGTCGTTGTCTTCGAGGATCAGGATTTTCACTCGATCACCTCGACGAACAGCCCGTGCTCCTCCGGTGTCCTCGCCTTGTCAGAGTCGGAGAGAAGGACCATCATCTTCGCCTCGGCCCACCGGCACTTCTTGCACAAGTCCCCCTTGTACCTCTCCAGCTTGTTCCACATCCCGTGGTAAAAAATCACCCTCGGGACATAGCTCACGCGCCCACACGAGGACCGGACCCCGGTCTCAAGGAGGCCCTTCCCAGCGTCGACCGGCGTCCAGACGTGGTACTTCGCGTCGTTGGAGGTGGACTCCCTCCCGATGTAGAGCCGCACCATTTCACCGCTGTCAGGCATCGTCCTCCTGCTTCTTCACCACCCGCCTCACCCTGCCTCCGCATACCCCGTTGGGGCATCTCTTGACGAACCGGGTCCACCTGTCCCCGCACTTCCGACACCGCCACTCGTACTCCCGGGTGGTCTTCGTCTTCCCCAGGATCTCCAGCATGGCGACCGCGTCGTCGCGCCGGTAGTGGTAATGCTGGGTGAGTTCCTTGTGCTTGGATGCCGGGAGGGCCGCGACCCTGCCCATCTTGACGATGGGCCAATCGCCTTCCACCGCGTTGGCCTCCTCGGTCATGACATCATCAGCCTCGGCCTTCGTGAGACGCCGGAAGAACCTGTACTTCACGGTCTCGGACTGATGGCCTGGTCCGTGTACGATCTTGATCTTCCACCAAGGCATGACTCACTCCTTCGCCCACAGGGCATCCAGCCTCCCGATCTCCTTGCGAATAGTCTCCCGGTCCTTCTTCCGCCCGTTCTCCAGCGTCTTCAGAACACGCCTTCCAATGGCCGTGAGAAAGGGTGTAGGCCGGGCGTGGATGCTCGGATGAAGCACTCCAAGTTCGTCGTACCGATCTTTCCCCGTCTCGTCGGGCGGGCCGACGATCACCTTGATCGTTTCGTGCCCGTCGTAGACGAAGTAGGGGATCTTCCTCCCGTCATGCTTCATCCTCCTGCCTACCTTGAGGGCCATCCAGGCGCACATGCACCAGCCGTAGGTCCGCTCGCCGTCCCCGGCGTTGAAGTCGAACCCGATCCGGCACTTCCCGTGGTCGTAGGACAGATTCTCCCCCCTTGGATCGGAGAGGTACTGGCCCTCCTTCGGCCTCCCGATGATGGTGGGCCAGGGCCTCCAGTTCTTCTTCAGAAAGCGGAGCATCCGCGTCCTGGCCGCCGGGCTCTTGATCGGAGTCGCCATCGAGTATCCCATGCTCAATCCCCTTCCCCCGCAAGCTTCAAAAACACCAGAATCGGCTTGATGACGTTCCGAAACCGCCTCGGGGGCTTCTCCCCGAAGAAAGCGTACCGGTAGATCTCCATGGCCGCGTCTTCCTCACAGGGCTTGTGGTGTTCGATGCAGCCCCTCCTGAATCTCTCGGCGAAATACTCCCGCACGTCCCTCGGAAGGGTCTTCACCGCGTCCAGGCAGAGGTTCAGACGATCCCTGTCCATCGTGGCCCGATTCACGTTGACGGTCTCCCACCCACGAGGTCGCGTCATCCCTTCTTCTCCCCCGGCTTCTCGTTCCCCACCGGGACGGTCCACGGCCCGCCCCTGTCGATGTCGCACTTCGACTGCGGGAAGAGGACCACGGCGTTCTCCGCCTGGGGCAGGACGCCCACGCCCCCGAACGAGGAGCGGACGTTGAGCATCTTCTGGTTCGAGTCGAGGTCGATCTCGATCTCGTCGCTCTTGTGGCGCTGCTCCGCCATCTCCCCGACCCGGAAGAACACCCGCGCCTCCTCGGGGATGTAGACGGGCTCGTTCATGCTGACCTGGTAGAAGATCCGGCCCGGCTTGACCAGGCCCCGGAGGTGGGCGATCTCCGCCCTCAGGGCCCCGACCTCCCGCCGCCGGTCCTCCAGGGCTTCCCGCGCCCACTTGGGCAGGGAGGCCACCCGCTTGTCGGTCATCTCGGTCATCGGTTCCTCCCTTACGCTTTGACCCACCTGCACTTCGCCTTTTCCCCTGGTTCCTTGGGCTTCCCTTGCAGGACCTCCATGAGCGAGTAGGCCCTTCCCTGCCACCCGATACGCCCCTCGTAGCCCTCGGCCTCCAGCTCAGAAATGCCGGGCTTCCCTACAAAGTCCTGGGACGGGAGCTCGTGGATTCTCGCTTCCTTCAGTGTCTTGATATGGCCGTCGTCGAGCGCGATCTGAAGCGCCTTGGCCTCGTCGCGGGCCACGGCCCAGAATCCCTCCTTCGCCCGGTTTCCGATGTCGAAGAATCTCATGTTATCCTCCGTCACTCCCGCCACTTCAGCCCCTTGTCCGCCGCGAGGGAGGGGAACAGGACCGCCGCCAGCTCCTTCGGGAGCTTCACGCCGTGGTCCACCACAGCCCCCCACTCCAACGAGTGGTCGTTTCCGAGGATGGCGTCGATGTAGGCCGCCCAGTCGCCGACCTCGCGGTCGAACACGGCGACCACCATGACGCACCGCGCCAGCGCCACCTTCCGGTACTGCTTCCCCGCCAGGAACCCCTTCGGCTCCCCCTTTGACTCGCTCATCGGATCTTCTCCTCCTTGAAGACGCCCTTGAAGAGGGCCGCGATCTTCTTCGTCGCGTCCTTCGTCCTGACCGACTCCAGCAGCTTCACGACGCGGGCCTGGAGGTGGGCCTTCTCCTTCTCGAACTCCTTGATGGACTCGTCGTTCAACTGCTTGCACCTCGCCCTGGCGTACCGCTTCGCTTCGCCCTCCGACCTGAAGACCTGGACGACGTTGCGGCAGGAACGGTCTTCGAGGTGGTAAGAGACCTCGGGGATCGTCCCCTTGTAATGCACCTGGACCTCGATCACCTTGCTCTCGACCACGTCCAAGGCGTCGAAGAAGAACCGATGCCACTTCCCGCAGCACGGGCAGGTCAACACCTTCCCCCTGCGGGGCCTCCCGGCGTAGACCCACACCTTGGTCCCCGGAGGGTAGTGGACCTTGAACCGGATGTCCTCGACCTTCGGAAACGTCGGGATGCCGCTTTCAATGCTCATCGCTTGCTCCTCTCACGCCACAGGGCCACCATCCTCCGCACAAACGAGAGTTCACATCCCGGGGGAGGAACCGGAGACCCTGCCCGAAGTTCGGCGCAGGCCCTCGGATCGTTCCGGTCCTTCGTGTCCTCCCCGTAGGCTTCCCCGACTTCCCGTTCCAGGGAGTCGATCTCCGCCTGGATCCGCTCGGCCTTGTTCGTGGGGCAGGAGATGACCCTCTCTCTTAGAATCGGCTCCAGCCGGTCCAGCACTTCGATGGCCCGCGCCGTCCGGGTCAAATCGGGAAGATCATCCTTGCTCATGACGCCCTCACTTCTTTCACGACCGTCCCCGGCACAACCGAAACGGCGCAGAGTTCCTTGATCTTCGCCTCGTCCACCTCGATGTCCACGAGGGCAAAGCCGGAATAGCCGCTGTCGGGCTTCCACCGATCGACCTCTTTCTGGAACCACTTGCTGTTGGCGTCGTCGCCAGAAGCGGCTTCCAGCACCACGGGTTCTTCCTTCTCCCCGTTCTCCTCGACCGGCTGGCCGAACAAAACTCGGATCTTCATGACGCCCTCGCTTCGACTTCGGCATCGACCTGATTCTCGTCCCGCTCCCCCGCGCACTCGGTGCAGAGGTAGACGGCGAACCACACGATGGGCTTCTCCCCGGCCTGCCCGAACCGCCAGCCCCGACGAATCAGGGCCGCCCTGTTCGTGCAACGCTCATGCGGAGATTTCCCACACTGCCTGGGGGGTTTCCCCTGCCCTTCGCACTGCATTTCACTTCTCCATGAAGGTCACCGCGACCTTCAAATCCCTGAACTTCCAAGAACAAAACTTGCACGGGCGGGCGTTGAAAACCCTCTCATCCACTATTTGGAGCATGTACGGCCACCTCCCCTCCCACAGATCGGGGTGCCGCGTTCTACTGAAGCGTATCGTCTTGCACAGGGAGGTCGCAACATCGGCCAGCCCACCCTCCCCCGCCTCAACCAGGAAGACATGGGTTGCCTCTGAGATAACGCGGGTGAGGCTCTCCCCCTTCTTCCGAATCCGTTTTGCTCTCCTCCCGTACAGCATTCGCGCTATCCCTCGTTCACGAACTTGCCCTTGAAGAAGTTCAGCACCTTCGCCAGAAAGCACTCCCGGCAGTAGTGGCTCCAGGTGCAGTCCGCATTCAGGGTGGAGCTCGTCCCCGCCGCCTGGGTGGATGCGATGTCGAACGCTCGGCCCCCGTTCTCCCTCACCCGGACGACGATCGTCACATCCTTGCCGCAGCCCCCGGCACACTTCGCCGTCTCGTTCTCTTTCTTCCAGTTCATGAAATGCCTACTTCTTCACCGTGAGGAAAGGCTCCCGCTTCTCGCCCTCGTAGAGCTCCCCGAAGGAATCGACCATCGTCACCCCGCAGGTCGGGCAGAAGAGCAGGTCACCCCGCTGGAAGTACGCGCTCCCGTCCTTGCGGATGAACTTCACGATGACCCCCGTCTGCTTCCCCATCATCTGCGTCGAGCACTTCGCGCAAACCATTTGCGTTCTCCTTCCTACGGCAAATCCTCGGGATCCTCGTCCCAGCCCGCGTCCGATCCCCTGCGTTCCAGGGCGACCAGCCCCGCGTCCCGGTCGTCCATCCAGGCGTCGTAGTCCGCCGTGAAGGAAGCCCAGTCGCGGGCAATCTGCTCCTCGGTCATCCCCTCGTCCCGGCAAGACTCGGCGTGGGCTTCCCGGAGGGTCTCGCGTCCGTTGGTCTCGTTCATCCCCAATCTCCTCAATTCACTATCTACAGTATATACCGTTCGCGTTATTTGTCAAGGGGAAAAATAATTCTTTCTGGCAGGATGGCGGAGAGCGAAGGAATCGAACCCTCGGGCTTTCACCCGGCCCGGCTTTCGAGACCGGTTACCGACCTTCGGTGCCGCTCTCCATAGGGGAGGCGGGATTCGGACCCGCAACCGCTGGGCTTAAACCAGCCGCGTTTGCCAATTACGCCACTCCCCCTGGGGTGGTCGAGCGGAGTCGAACCGCCATCACCTGGTCCACAGCCAGGCGCTCTCTGCCGCTGAGCTACGACCACATAATGCCGGGGGCGGGGGTCGAACCCGCACACCCCTTTCGGGGCTCATGGTCCTGGGCCATGCGTGTCTGCCAAACTTCACCACCCCGGCGTCTGATGGGCGAGGCGGGGATCGAACCCGCACGCCTCTTTCGAGGCCCAAGGCCCTCAACCTTGGGTGTCTTCCAAACTCCACCACTCGCCCGTGCGGAAGGCGCGAGTCGAACGCGCATGCCCTTTCGGGCGCGGGGGTTTGAGTCCCGCATGTCTTCCTGTTCCATCACTTCCGCTGATGCTGGGGGGCGGACTCGAACCGCCGACACCTGGATTTTCAGTCCAGTGCTCTACCAGCTGAGCTACCCCAGCAATCGGGGTGACTGGATTTGAACCAGCGATTTCTTGCTCCCGAAGCAAGCGCCCTTGCCAGCTGGGCTACACCCCGTAATGGGCAGGGTGGGACTCGAACCCACGAAAGCACATCGGCGGCGGATTTACAGTCCGCTGGAATTGCCGCTATCCGACCTGCCCGCGATGGTTCCCGCATGGAAATCCAGCCGCCGAGCCAAGGAACCGTGAGCGAAAAGGCCCGGCGGCTTTACAAGGACAGCGGGTAGTGGAAGGAAAGCGATGATGGGGATAGGGTGCCTAAGACGAAGGGCGTGGCCGCCCCCCGCTTGTCTCGATCACAGACATTTTCGGCACCCGCGTTCATGTTCTCTACTATATGCGTTCCGTCTCTTCGGTCAAGGGCCTTTTCACAACATTCTGACTCTGGCGGGGTTGACCGGATTTGAACCGGCACTTCCCGGCTCGACAGGCCGGTGCTTTAGCCAGTTAAGCTACAACCCCCCGCCCCCGGTTACTTCCCCCTGGCCCAGTCGGGGAACCGCTTCTTCTCCGTCGCGGTGAGCTTGGCCCCGTAGAGGCCCAGGATCTTTCCCTTCTTCATCTGCTTCCAGACCGCCGAGTCTTCTTCCCCCAGGAGGGCCAGCCGAGCGAGGATCTGCTCGTCCTGCTTCTCCGTGGCAAGGGACGTGCCCCGGTGGAACCACGCCTTGTCCGCCTTGGCCCCCGCGTGGACCCGGCCCCTGGCCTTGCACGGCGGGTCGTCGGTGGGGTGGCAGGCCGAGATGCCCCTGGCGTACACGGGCTTCGGGCAGTCCTTCTGAGGCGGGACGTGGGAGCACTTCGAGATCCTGATCACGCACACCGTCACGACCGGGGCACCCTTCGCCCTGACGTAGTAGTACCGGCGCTCCCCCTTCTCCCTTGTGGCCTTCCAATCCCTTCTGCTGATGTCCATCCCTAATCCTCCTATTCCATTTCCTTTTCCAGCTTCCGAAGCGCCTGCGCCCACTGGCGCATCCGCCGACTCCCTCGGTTCAAGACCACCTCCGTAAGGTAGCAGAGGCCCGCGAGGGGGAAGAGGATGGGCGCGACGAGGATGAACAGGAAAATGAACCATCCAGCCGTCGCCCAAGCCATCACTCGGTTCAGAAAAGCCATCCGTCTTCCCTCCGGTTTCCTTGCCTCACTTCATCATCCGCATGGCGAGCCCCGCCAACTTGATCCGCTTGATGACGTCATTCACGACTTCTTCCATGCTCCAGCAGGCGCGAGACCCCTCTGCCGCCAGCCGCCAAATCTCCTCCCGAGCCCGCGCCATCTCCTCGTTATCTTTTCCTCCGTTGTTCACCGCCGCCGTGATCTCCCCGGCGACGTCCCCATCGTAGACCTTGAAGACGGTTTCGCCGACGCACCCCCAGGAGATTGCGAATGCCTCCTCTCCACACTTCAGCCGAAGGGTCGCCCCGATCTCCTCCCCGACGGACCACGGGAGAAGGACCGCCCCGTCCTTGAACCACTTCTGGTGAAATCGCTTCATCTTCCGTTCGATGGAATCGGGGATGTCGTGAAGCACCCGATGCACCCGCAATCTTCCGATACAAAACATCACCACCTACCTGTCCGCAAGTCTCCGGGCCACCATGGCTTCCCGAAGAACCTTCCCGCACATCCAATCGTGGACCCCCAGGAGCATGTTCTTCATCCTGACATCGTGAGAACCCTCGTGCCGAAGATGAGGGCAGCGCAAACACGCCCAATGGCCGATCTGCTTCTCACCGTTCCACATCCTCCCGTCCGGGCACCCTTCCTCGGCGATCGGGATCGTCGCCTTGATCTCGGCAACAAGCGTCTTCCGGGCTTCCACAAGGGCTGTTTCGTAATCGGGCTTTCCCCTCTTCTTTCGGATGGCCCTCTGACGCCCCAGCAAAGACAACGCCCGATCCACCCCCTTCGCAACGTCAAGGTTCTTGAACACCTCCGGGTAGGTGTAGTCCCCGTCGACGATGACCCACGAATGGGTCTTCGTCCCCAGCAGGCTCACAAGGCCAAAAACTTCAGGCATCACCTACCCCTCCGCTCGCTTTTTCTGAGGCACCCGCAGTTCGGGCACACGAAGGTAAGAACGTCTTCGCCCTGCATCCCCTCCTCGACATTGAGGATCTCGACGTCCCGCTCGTCGATGTCCCCGCACTCGGAGCACCTCACCCGAATCTCCTGTACCTGCCCCCCGCGCATCTTCTACCCCCTTCCGCATTCCGGACAATCCGGCCCCCCGTGGGGATGGCCCTCGCCGCCGCAGGTCGAGCACAGCAGGCCCTCCCTCCGCAGGAGTTCCATCCCCAGGGAAAGGAGGGTCGCCAGGTTGATCTTGCCGATGGGCTTGCCTTCCTTCTTGACGATGACGTGCTTCTCGTTCTCGGTCCCGGCGTTGTCGAAGGACGTTCCCCGCACCGTCGCGGTCAGGTCCTGCTCGTCGGGCTCGTGCCAGTCGTGGCGAACCTTCGCCTTGGCGGCAGCCTGGAAGAGGGCGATGTCCGCCTCCCCCACCCAGGTGTCCAGGGTTCCCATCTTGATGTATTTCCCTGCCATCGTTCTTACTCCTTTAGAAGGTCCTTGATGAACACCTTGGAGAATCCCCTCCAGGCATCGGAGGTGATGAGGAGGCGGTAGATCTCCCGGTACTCGGGCGTCTGACCGAACGCCTTGATGATGCCGACCGCCCCCGCCCGCATCGCCTTGCCGGACCAGAACCGGGTGAGGTGCCGGGCGAGGTTCTTCGTCGCGCCGATCCGCTCCGCCTTCCCCATCTTCACCAGCGCCTCGACCAGCGAAATTCGGAGAGCATCGACCCCGCCCTTCGGGGCCTTCTCCGACTTCCCCGTGAGGATCTCTTCCGCTTCCTTCGTCGCGCTCATGTTCTCGGCCATCGTCGTCTCCTCCTTAATTCACTATCTACAGTATATACCGTTCGCATTATTTGTCAAGGGGAATTCTGAAAATATCTCCTCAAACCGCCCCCCAGTTCCCCCCTCGGGGGTAGGGTAAACGGGCCTAATTCGGGAAGAAAAATTAGCAAAAATCCCGGTTCCTCTGTCACTAATAGCCCTCGACATGCCTATTTATAGGTGAAGGAAAGAGGCCGGAAGGAAAGGAAGAAAGGAGAAAAGAATGGAACCGAGGCAGATCACCCAGCGGGAAAGGGAGAACCTTCAGGTCTGGTTGACGGTCATCAAGGCCACCGAAGACGTCGCCTTGGAGGGGTGCGAAGACGAAGGCAAGGAGACCAAGATCATGTGCATGGCGGCGACGGGTGCGGCAAGGATCAAGGCGGCCCTCAGAGACGGCCTCCTTGATTCCTACGCCATCTACGCCAACGGCTTCGCCGAGCAGCTCCGTACGCTCATCCCCCGGATATTCGCCGCCAAAAGCATCGCCAAGATCCATCCGACAGAGGATGGAGGGATCGAGATGTTCAAGACCAAGAAGGCGAAGAAAAACGTCTTCGATACCGTCTCCAACATCATCCATAGGATGCCCGAAGCCTAATCCTCATCCTCGGCGGGAGTTTCCACGGGGCCTCCTCGCTTTCCCAGGATCAGGGCCTGGATGAAGTTCGCCTTCCAGACCTCCCCTGGCGTCTTCGGTTTCGCGCCCTTGTCCTTCAGGGAGCCGATCATCCGATCGACGTAGTGACGCATCGGCCACTCGGCTGCCTTCTTCGGCTCCAGCAGCACCACCAGCTCTCCGTCCCGGAGAGACAGGACTCCCACCCCCTTCCCCCTACAGATTTCCAATCTCTTCTTGGGAGGCTCTTCGCAAACACAAGCCCAGCACTCGTGTGCGAAGAGCTGGTGGTTCCAGGCGCGAAGAATGAGGACATCGGAGAGGTTGCCCTCCGTCTCCACGACCGCAACCATACCGTCCCGCGTCCCAACAGCGTCAACGGGATCCCCTGAGATGGGCGGCACCTGATTGATGTAGGGCTTGAATCCTCGTTCTTTCAACCAAGCCGTCACCGGCCCGGATAGTTCTTCAAGCATGGCTCCTCCTGGCTAACCCGGAAGGTTGCTGGAGAAATGCCATCATTTCTCTTCAAAGAGCGATCGTTGCCCCCGCCTAACCTCTTCCATGGTGAACCCCTTCTTCGCCGCTTCCACCTTCACCCCCGCGATCTTCCCCACGTACTCCTCGGAGATGTCGAATCCGATCCCGCTCCTGCCGTGCGCCATCGCCGCCACCACGGTCGTCCCTGTTCCAGCGAAGGGGTCCAAGACGATACAAGGAACCCTGGGCCAGTTGTCCTCCTCCGCGCAGTCAGAGCCTGGATGGTCCCCGTCGAGGCCAGGGCAGTTACACGTCGGCTGCCAGCCGACGGTGCGGGCAGACGGAAACGGGTTGTCATGCGGCTCCCCTGATTCCCGTCTGGCATGAATGTTCGCCAGCATGCGGCGGCCAGCGGCCTGCGGTACACTGCCCGTCGAGTGTTTTCCGGAGTAGTCAATCGGCGTCACACGCGACTTTTCCACCACCCTCTTCCACGGCTCCCCGCACTTCGGGCAGCATCCCTTCTCGCTCGTACCGGCCAGGATCATTGGCTCGATCAGCTTGGACGGAAACGTCGCAAAGTGGGCGTCGGAACACGCCTTCGGGTTCACGACGAATCCAAGCAGCTCCCCATCCTCCTCCCACAACCCCTGCCAGGATTCCAAGAACCAGTCGGAGTTGCGCCGGTTCCGAGAGGCATGGGTTTCCATCGGCCTATACTTCTCTCCCCGATTTCGCTCTCCTCCATGCTTCGGGCCAATCCCGTGCCAGTCCTTGGATTCGGAAACCACCTTGATCGCCTCCATGTCGAAGAAGTACCTCTCCCCCTTCGAGAAAAGGTAGACGTACTCGACAGCGGACGAGGGCCGGTCTGCCGTGGATTC
>CAZKEV010000025.1:22306-28411 GCA_964551875.1 uncultured Methanomicrobiales archaeon
TCGAGAAAAGGTAGACGTACTCGACAGCGGACGAGGGCCGGTCTGCCGTGGATTCAGGCATAGAATTCCGCTTGATCCACGGAATCTGGGATCGGAGGTACCAGCCGTCTGCCCGTAAGGCCAAGGCAACCTGGGCAGGAATCATGATGAGGTCTTTTTCCTTCAGCCCATTCACCAACCGATTGGGGCGATCCCCCCGTTTGCCGTGCTGAAGAGATCCCGAACCTATTACGTTCCGTCTATTACACGCCCATGCACTTGCATACGAATCTCCAAGATTCAGCCAAAGGGTACCCATTGGATGCAGCACCCGCCTCACCTCTCGGAACACCTCGACCATCTTGGCGATGAATTCCTCGGGTGTTGGTTCGAGTCCGATCTGGGGATCGATGCGCTTGGCCCCGCATTTTCCACAGACGGAACGAAAGGTCGCCTGGCCGCTTCCAAGGTTGGAATCCTGCTTCTGGGATCCCGTGGGTCCGAGCCCCGACTTCAAGGGGTAATCGAATCTCGACGGAGCCCGGTGATCACAGGAAGGATCTCCCCCCTCCCACTTGGCCGTTCCATAATCACGAAGGCCCCAGTAGGGGGGGCTGGTGATGCAGGTGTGGACGGTCCCATCGGGGATCGCCTTCAGGCACTCGGGGCTTCTCCCCAGATGGACCCGATTCAACTCGTAGGGGCCAAGGTTTCCTGCTGGCATCACCCAAGCGCCCTTCTCCCCAGCGCCCGCGCCAAGGCTTCCTTGTCCACCCCGGAAAGCTGAAGCGTTACCGATGAGGACTCCAGAACACGGAAAGCCCCGCCGAAGAAGACGCCGACGACCCCAGCCTCGGTCGTCCTCGAACGATCATCCTCGTCCACCGCATCCGCATGCCGATGAGAAAGGTCGAAGAATCGGTACTGCCCACCGACCCTCACGAATTTCCAAACGCCCTCCCCGACCTCCTCGGGCCGGAGAAATCTGATTTCTCCCACCATCGGCTACTCCTTGTATCTTCGACAAACCGTGCAAGGGGCCTCCCCATTGGTCCTGCCCTTGCAGGTGTCCGGATTCTTCAGACACTTCTCATCGTAACACCCATCCAGATCAGCCAAGAAGCGGCGATCGCACTTGAGGCAGCAAGTATCCCTCCCCGTCCGACGCTTCTTCCCGCTCCGAGGAGCCTTCTTCGCCTTCGGGGGTTTGAGCCACACCACCCAGCAAGTCGGAACGACCCCTCCCATCCCGACGCGAATCTGCCCCATCCTTCCGTCCGACAGGGTGATGATACCCACCGTGGCCTTCGCCCCCTCCCCCAGACGGTACACGGTTCCCGCCACAGAGACATCGCAGAAGACGGTCTTCGTCGGCATTACGTTCCTCCCGCCCGGTACATGGTCTTGCCGCTGGAGTCCTCCTCAAGGTCCTCAACGTAGCCCATGATGTTCATGACGAGGAGCAGGGTCTTGGCCGTCTCCCAGTCCACCTTCGCCGTATCGGAGATGACCTGGATGCACTCTTTGCCCGTGAACGCCCTCCCAAGGTCCCTCAACGCCGCGTGGCACTGATCCATCTCGCAGTTGAATCGATGAGGCTTTCGATCCGGCGTCACGATCGTCCCTCCTCCGGGGGGGAGATCTCTCCCACCCCGGCCTGGGCGATCCTCCCGCACTTGGCGCACAGGAAAAAGATGGGAGACGAAGGATCCAATGCCTCCGGCCCCCTCGGGGAAAGAAGGAATACTCGGGCTCCACACGGACACCAGGAGCTCTCCATCGGCTGGAACGTGTACTTGGAAAGGTCGATCACCGTGACCTTGCTCGGCATGACCCGCTCCTTCTGCTCGGCATCCTTGGACGCTTGACCTTGACCCGGTGCGGGGGAAGGATCTCATGCCAGCACTCCCCGCTGATGGGGTTTTCAGCCTCGCAGTCGCGCTGCTGAAGCATTAGGAGACGGTTGCACTCGGGGCACCGTGTCCTCCGCCTATTTGGCTGGACCGACTGAAGGCCCCCCTCAACCCCCTTCCCGCCGCCTGAACACCACTCGCCCTTCATGGCTTCTTCTCCTCCGATAGCGGGCACCAGGCGGGGATATCCGGCCAGTCCTTTTTCACCCCCCGGTCCCGAATAAGTTCGTTGAAGGTGGTGGGTAAGCACCCGCCGGTTACCCTGCACCAATCGCCCCGGCCCATCCCGACATCGGGGTTGGGGTCATGTTTATCGCTTCGGAAGTTCGGGCACTCCTCGCACTTCGAGACGGCCTTGGTGAATACCTTCACGGCTTCTCCTCCCCGATGATCTGCGCAACCATCAAGGCCTCCTCAAAAAACGGTCGGGGGCCGCTCACAACCACCTGGGCTTCCGGCGGGCTCCATGCCTTCTGGTTTAGGTCACCCGCCACATTCCTTCCCGCTGGGGTTTCCCCCCGGGATTCATGAGCTACGTCTTGCCCAGGCTGTCACCCCCTGAACCGTTCTTCTTGGAATCCACCCTCGCCCTCATCTCACGGAAGGCCCGATCCGACCCGTCCCGCTCCCTGGCGGACTGCAACTCCTCCACCTTGGTTGCCAGCGCCTCAGCCTCCCGCGCAGACGAGAGGACGACTTGGTTCGCCCCCTCCAGGCATACCTTCAGCTCGGAGTTCTCCTTGCCCAGCCGCTTCACCTCGTTCTCCAACCCGGCGCAACGTGCCGCGAGGGTTCCGAACCCGCCCGCCATTCGCTTGACGTATCCCACCGGCACGAGCTCGTACTCTCCAGGCCCCGGGCATAACTCCCCCGGAACGTCCTTGGAACAGTCGTAGGCGCGGAGGAGACAGTCGTAGTCCGCGCTGCCGCCGTCGAACCCGGTCATCACGAACAGTTGGCAGAGGGAGCAGTCCTTGCTGTGGATCTTGATCGTCATCCCTTCCTCCCCAGCCCCCGCACGAAAGCGATGGCGGCCTCGCGCACGACCCTGTCCTGCCGCATCGAAAGACCTGCGATACGATCTGCCTCGTCCAGAGTTCCCTTCGGTTCGTTCACCCGGTCGCGGTTGCGGTACGGCGCGTACTCCGCTTCGATGGCCTCGTACCTCTCCACCGCCGCCACCAATACATCGAGATTCCACTTCTTCTTTACGTGATCTTCGCACTGCTTCCTGAACTGGCACTGCCCGCAGTCGCACCCGGGGCCGGGCTTGAGGGGCTTGCATCCGGGCTCGGAAACCCCGTGAGGCTCGCTCTCGCCTTCAAGCCTCAACAGGTTCACCCTGGGCCAGTAGAGCATTCCGTTCACGTCCACGATGTAGGATTCGTGGTTCCTCGCGCTGGGTCCGGCATCGAAGGTCAGATGGAGGCCCGTGAAGGAAAGTCGCTGCAAGGCGATACTGATTATTTCGTCAGCCTGGACTTTTGCGACGACCACCCCGTCCTTCGCCTTCCGGCGTCCTGCGGACTGGCTCGTCCAGTGAACCTTGTCCCCGATATGAAACGTCCTCATCTACCCTCCTCCCGGCCTCGGCACGGTGATCCACGCATTGCAATCGGCGCACACCCAGTACGAGGCAGACGTGTCGCTGGCCGTCGGGAATACGCGCCCGTGCGGACAATCCTCCACCCCTCCCCGCGCCATGGCGATGGCTCCGGTGGGCGTGTTCGGGAACCGGAAGGCTCTTTCCTTCATGGACCGAGGGGGCTCCTCCGCCTTCCTCCCCGTGGTGACTTCCGGGATGTCGTCGAACCCACCGACGACTTGCTCGTCCCCCTCCGTCAGCACCTTCACGTTCCCGTGCATCTTGCTCGCCCCGAGGAGCAGGGCCGCACCGAATGCCTGCCACTGCCCGATGTCGAACACCAGCTTCCCCGCCAGGGCGAGGTGCCCCTCGTCGGGTCCGACGAACACGCGCTCGTGAACGTGACCCCCCTTGCGCTCGGATTTCAGTTTGACGATCACGGAGATCCTCCGTTCATTCCTGGTCCACGACCACGATGGTCTTCGCGTCCGTGTCGATCTCGACCGTCAGGTACTCCCGGTACTTGAACCACTTTTTCAGGAGTTCAACGCGTTCATCGTAACCAAAGCCCTGCCCCGCCCCCTCACTCTTGTCCGCTTCCCTCAGCCCGTCGTGGACGCCGTCGGGATCCTTCATGGTGATTCTGAACTTCATGCCCCGGCCTCCTTACGTCGCCTTCTCCCTCGCGTTCTTGAACCAGTGGCACCTCGGGTCAACCTCACCCTCGGACTTCCCCCACAGGAAGCACTTCCTCGTCACGGTAGAGATCCGCTTCCCATCCCACTTCTTGACGTACTCGGGCCAAACGTGAAGGACGTCTGCGACGACCGTTCCCCCTCCCAGCAGGCCCCGGAACGCGCAGAGCAAGAAGGTGGTGTAGCCGTGCTCCATCCGCTGAACGTACAAGGTGTCCCCGTCCTTGAACCCGGACAGGGGCATGTCGGTCATGTTCACGGTCCTATCGGCTTCCACCGATTCCTCCTACTCATCTTACACTATAGTATATATAATTAGCCTACTTTGTCAAGGGTAATAAAAATTATTCGTCAATCCCCCTGCGCTCCCTTGAGCCTGTCCCGCGCCCAGTTCACCCGGTCGTCCTTCGGGACGATCCCGGCCTCGTCAGCGGCGTCCAAGATGATCGCCCGGCACTTGAAGAACACGGCGTCGTCGCCCGGTTGCCAGGGCCGACTGAGCATCCGAAACAGCCTTCCCAAGGCGAGCTGGACTTCCGGCGATGGGTTGGGCATCCGGCTCATTCGGCCCCCTACGCTTTCGGCGTGGCGTCTTCCACTGCCTGTTTCGCCGCCTTGCCGTGGATCTCCACGTATTCATCCTGGTACTTCTCGAACATGTCCATGATGAACTTCTGGTCTGCGAGCGAGGAGAGGCCCCGGCCCGCCTTGCTGTCGTAGCAGATGCGGTAGAGCCTCCCCTGCTCCTGGG
The DNA here is from genome assembly GCA_964551875.1 of uncultured Methanomicrobiales archaeon. Classification (GTDB taxonomy): domain Archaea; phylum Halobacteriota; class Methanomicrobia; order Methanomicrobiales; family JACTUA01; genus JACTUA01. The sequence continues at coordinate 27,230 of CAZKEV010000025.1, forward strand.
CCGTCATCTTCTTGTTCTTCGCGGGCTTCTTCATTCCAGTTCCTTCCCGCACCTGGCGCACCGAACGAAGGTCCGCCGATGCTTCCGGTGGACCCCCTTGCCCTTCCTCTTGCTGATCCCCCAGGTCTTCCATGTCTCCACCACCATCTCGGGCTTGTGCCCAAGGACAAGGCACCCCAGGAAGAAGTCTACCAGCCTCCGGATCATCGGCTACCCCCCACCGGCTTCGCCACGACCCGGCGGCAAGCCTGGTCGCACAGGCCGACCTCCTTCTTGAGAGTGAGGCAGAGCGCCTTCCCCCTCACCTCGCTCTTGAACGCCTGGACGCAGTCCGCGCAGAGGAGGACCCGATTGACCTTGATGTCTGGAAGTCTCAATGGCTACGTCTCCTTCTTCTCGCACCTGTCGCAGAGGAACATCTCCCAGTGCTCGCCCTCGCGCCTGTTGAGGTGCCCGACCTTGCGACCGCACTTTGAGCAAACGCCCTTCATCGCGCCCCCTCTTTCAGAGCCCCAGTTCCTTCCGATGCACCGAGGCGAGGACAGGGGTCTCCAAGGCCATCGCGCCGAGGAGGTACTTCGCAACCTTCAGGACGTCGGCGTCGCTCAACTTGCTGGCGTCGATGCTCAGGTAGCCGCTCACCCAGTCCCGAACCCGCTTGTCCTTCTTCATCGCTCCTCGTTCAAAACAATTTCACTTGGGCGTTTTGAATCGCGTAGCGGCGCTCGAAAGGAGCCTCACCGACGTCGCATAACGGAATCGCGTCATGCGCCTTCAAGGCCAAGGAGATGACTTCTCGAATCGAGAGCCCCTCTTCCGCCCGCACGGAACCCACGACCTTTTTGCCGTGGTACAGCCAGTAGGTCGTCCTCATGATCTCTCCCTCGCCGTGTAGGCCATCCCGCAGACGCGGGTCTCGGCCTCCAGGCATTCCGGCAGCCGAAGGCTTCCGTTCTCGTCCTTCAGGGATTTCCCGAAGAGGAGGCAGCTCTTGCTCGCCCGCGTCTTCAGGCAGAATGCGCACTTCTCGCACTTCGTTTCCCCGCCGTCGATCTCGATCCCGACCAGCTTCATCTTCCCCTCCGTGAGCCTTAGTAGAGGACCATGCTCAGGCCCATGTTGTCCTGGCGCTTGGGGCGGTCCTTGAAGGGGATCCGCGCCTTCCCGGCAGCGAACCCCACC
>CAZKEV010000026.1:0-27780 GCA_964551875.1 uncultured Methanomicrobiales archaeon
TCAGGTCCTGCATCGAGTGCCTTGCGTGCGTTTCGGTCTGTCCGGCGATGGAGGTGGCCGAGTTTGCAGGCCCCCTCTCCATGCGCCAGGAGATGCGGCTTGCGATCGACCCCCGGGACTCCTGCGACCGGATCTCCGATGCCATCCGAGACGGCCTCTTCATGTGCACCACCTGCCAGCACTGCTGGAAGGTCTGCCCCAAGAAGATCGAGATCCCGGGGAAGGCCATCGAGAAGCTCAGGAGGATGGCGAACAGGAGGGGACTCACTCTCCCGAGACACGCGGAGGTTGCCACCCTCATCCGGGAGACGGGCCGGTCGGTCCCGAAGAACCAGCCGGCCTTCCTCGACCAGGTCCCCGAGGTCGTCGAGCCTGCAGGCCCGGTCCGGGGGACCGTGGGCTTCTTCGTGGGGTGCATGTACAACAACCGCCTCCCCCAGACGGCCCTCGACGCCATGGAGGTCCTCGCGAGGAACGGGATACGGGTGATCATCCCGCACGAACAGGTCTGTTGCGGCTCCCCCCTCATCAGGACAGGCCAGACTGACATCCTCCCGGACCTTATGGAGAAGAACATCGCCGCGTTCACCTGCCGGGGCATTGACACCGTCATGACAATGTGCGCCGGCTGCGGGTCCACCCTGAAGAACGACTACCGCACCCCCTTCGTGGTAAAGGACGTGAACGAGGTCCTCACGGAGATCGGGATCGAGGAGCCTGCCCGGCTCCCCACGAGGGTCGCGTACCATGACCCCTGCCACCTCCTCCTCGGGCAGGGGATCCAGCGGCAGCCCCGCGAGCTCATCGCCCGGGTGGCCGAACTGGTCGAGATTCCGGTGAAGTGCTGCGGGGCAGGGGGAGGGACCCGTTCGGGCCAGCCCGAGGTCTCGAAGGCCCTCGCCGGAAAGAAGGCCGAGGAGATCGAGAGGGCGGGTGTCGAATGCGTGATCTCCTCGTGCCCCTTCTGCGAGTTCCACATAAGCGAGAACTCGAAGAGGCCGGTGAAGAACATCACCACGCTCCTCCTCGAGGGCTACAGGCGAAAGGACCAGGATCGGGGAGGCGAGACCAGCGAGTCGGCGGCCGCATGACCGGGGAAGGGAACAGATTGAGGAGGATCGGGCAATCGTTGGGGGAACTCGCGGACATCCGGGTCCTCATCGTCCTCTCCGATCCTGATCTCACCGAGTACGCGAGGAATGACCTGCAGTCAGAAGGGTGTTTCAGGGTCGAGTTGGCCAGATCGGGCGAGGATGCCCTGGAGCAGCTGAAGCTCTCAGGGTTCGATGCCATTGTCTCCGGGGTGCGCCTCCCGGGGATGAGCGGGATCGCCCTCCTCCAGAGCTTCCGGTGCGGTGGCAGCATGACACCCTTCATCATCCTCGCAAAGAGGCCTGACATGAAAACGGTCCTGGACTCATTCAATAATGGCATATCGGCCTTCATCGATACCGGGACGGAGGGGGGTCTCCTCCCGGGCAACCTCTGCATGGCAGTCCTCAGGGCCGTCGAGGAACACCGGTCCATGCTCGCGATCAGGAAGGAGAGGGACCAGTTCAGGGTGATCCTCTCGGCCCAGAAGACGGGCCTTGCCCTGATCAACAAGGACCTCACCATCGCCTGGGCGAACGAGGAGGCCCGGAGGCTCTTCCATGGGCGGGAACCCGTGGGGGCTGTATGCCATGTCTTCTATGAAGGCATAGGCCATCCGTGCGTGCCCTGCCCGACCATCCGCACCTTCGAGACGGGCACCGTCCAGGAGAACGAGCGCTTCAACCCACTCGATGGGAGATGGTACCACATCGTCACCCAGCCCGTGCGGGACAAAGAAGGGCGGGTGAACCAGGTCCTCGAGGGGATCACCGATATCACGGACCGGAGACAGGCAGAGGAGGCACTCCGGCTCTCCCAGGAGAAGTACCGGGGCCTGGTGGAGAACGCGAACAGCATCATCTTCCGCTCGGACAGGGAGGGGAATATCACCTTCTTCAACGAGTTCGCCCAGAGGTTCTTCGGGTTCTCGGCCGGCGAGATCCTGGGAAGGAATGTCATCGGCACCATTGTGCCCGCAAGCGACAGCGGCGGGAGAGACCTTGTGGCCATGATCCGGGAGATCAGGGAGCACCCTGACGGGTACCGGAACAATGAGAACGAAAATATCAAGAAGAACGGGGAACGGGTCTGGATCTCCTGGACCAACCGGGCCATCTACGACGAGAAGGGGGAGTTCGTGGAGCTGCTCTCCGTGGGAAATGATATCACCGACCGGAAGCGGGCCGAGGAGGCGCTCTTTGCCGCGAACCGGAAGCTGAACCTCCTCTCGAACGTCACCCGCCACGACGTCCTGAACCAGCTGAACGTCCTCGCCGGCTACCTGGGCCTGGTGAGGGACCGGGTGGGGGACGTGGATACCGCCGCGCTCCTCTCCCGGGCATGGGACTCGGCCTGGACCATCCGCAAGCTCATCGCGTTTACCAAGGACTACCAGGAGATAGGGGTCCACTCTCCCTGCTGGCATGAGATCGCGAGTACGGTGGCAAGGGCCGCCTCGCCTCTCGACCTGGGCGGGATCGCCCTGGAGCTGGATGTGGGGGATCTCCAGATCTATGCTGACCCGCTCCTTGAGAAGGTCTTCTACGCCCTCCTTGACAATGCCCTCCGGCACGGCGAGCGCATCCAAAGGATCCGCATCTCAAAACGGGTGACAGGTGGCGGGGATCTGGCCATCGTTGTGGAGGATAACGGGGTCGGGATCCCGCCGGGTGAGAAGGAGAGGATCTTCGGCAGGGGTACCGGGAAGAACACCGGTTACGGGCTCTTCATTTCCCGGGAGATCCTCTCCATTACGGGCCTCTCTATCGTGGAAACGGGAACCTTCGGCGAGGGGGCGAGGTTCGAGATCCGGGTGCCCGAAGGTGCCTACCGGTTCGGGAAGGGCTGACAACCGGGGCATCTTCAAAGGATCCCGGAAGCAGGTGCCCCCCTCGATCCCGCCTCGTGCCTCACCCCTGCCCTGTCCTCACCAGGTACTCGTAGACCTCGAGGGCTGCCTTGGCCCCCTCCCCGGCCGCGATGATGATCTGCTTCCCCTTGATGCTCGTGACGTCCCCCGATGCAAAGACGCCTGGGACGCTGGTGTGGCAGTTCTCGTCCACCACCACCTCCTTCTCAGGGTTCATGGGGACGAAACCCTCGAGGAACTCGGTATTCGGGAGCCACCCGATCTCCAGGAAGACGCCGTCCACGTCGATCTTTGCCTCGTCGCCCGTGTCACGGTGCCGGAGGCCGAGGCCGGTGAGGAACTGATCGCCGTAAAGGCGCGAGACCTCCACGTTTGTATGGGTGATGATGTTCTCCTTTGCGCGGTAGAGTTCCTGGTAGACCTGGTCAGCGCGGATCTGGGAGCGGACCACGAGGTGGACGGTCTTTCCTATCTTGCTCATCTCGATCGCGGTCTGGAGGGCCGAGTTCCCTCCCCCCACGACGGCCACGTTCTTCCCCCTGAAGAGCGGTCCGTCGCAGGTGGCGCAGATGGAGAGGCCTCGCCCGATGAACCGCTCCTCGCCCTCGAGCCCGAGCATCTTCGGGTGCTTCCCCGTTGCGATGATGAGGCTCTTAGCCCCGAAGGAGCGGTCGGTCGCGGTCCTCACGGTGAAGGAGGAGTCATCACGGGAGATCCCGACCACGCCGTCCAGCTCCAGCTGGATGGGGAGCTCCTTCAACTGCTCCTCGAATTTCTTCATGAGGTCCTCGCCCGTGACCATCCGGTAGCCCATGTAGTTCTCGATGGCCCAGCTCTCCAGGGCCTGGCCCCCGATGTTCTCGGTGATGACGAGGGTCTTTAAGAGCTTCCTTGCGGTGTACACGGCAGCGGCGAGGCCTGCGGGGCCGGCGCCCAGGATGATCACGTCGTACAGGTCCACGGGCGCCTCTCCGCCGAAGACCTCGTTCAGGGCCTGGGCATCGAACCCGACGATGACCCGGTCCCCGGCCACGGTGACCGGGACCCCATTCTGGCCGGAGATCCGAATCATCTCCCCGGCAGCCTCTCTGTCCTCGGAGACGTTGATCTCGGCGTACGGGATCTTACGCCTCTCCAGGTATGCCTTCACCATGCGGCAGTAGGGGCACTGCTTCGTGGTATAGACCCGAATGTCTGGCATTCGTCCCGGTACTCTTCCCTCTTCGTATAAAGCGGTATCGAAGGCCGGGAGGAGGATTTATGGATACGTTTATCCATCTTCTCTCCGATCGTACCGTTCACCATGGCCGGGGATGGATATGCCGACCGGATCCTCCGGGTGAACCTTTCCGACCGGACTGTCGGGGATCTCCCGTACCGGAAGGAGTGGAAGGAGAACTTCCTCGGGGGAAGGGGCCTCGGGGTGAGGCTCGTATACGACCATGTCGACCCGGCCACCGACCCCCTGTCAGACGGGAATGCCATCGTCATCGCTGCCGGCCCCCTCACTGGTTCGGGAATGCCCCTCGGCTCCCGCTACAGCGTGGTGGCAAAGTCCCCCCTCACCGGGACCCTCTCCTCCAGCAGCAGCGGCGGCTTCTTCGGCACCGAGCTCCGCCGGGCAGGGATTGACGCCTTGCTCGTGGAAGGAAGATCCATCGCTCCGGTCTACCTCTGGATCCAGGATCGGGAATGCGAGATACGGGACGCATCTCCTTTCTGGGGCATGACCACGGACCTTACCATGGGGGGGATCCAGCGGGACCTGGCCGAGCCGAAGGCGAGGATCGCGTGCATCGGCCCCGCAGGGGAGCGGCTCGCACGGGTGGCCTCCATCATGAACGACCGAGGCCGGGCGGCAGGGCGAGGGGGGCTGGGGGCGGTCTTTGGATCGAAGCGCCTGAAGGCAGTTGCTGTGCTGGGCGAGAGGAAGATCCCCCGGGGGAATCCGGAGGAATTTTCGAAGGTCCGGGACGCCATGAGGGAGAAGATCGAGAGGAGCGGTATGAACACGGGGGGCCTCCGCCGCTATGGCACAGCGGCTGTCATGAATGTCATCAACGAGGCACACCTCCTCCCCACGAGGAACTTCCAGGCGAGCCACTTCGACAGGGCGGAGGCGGTCTCGGGCGAGCGGATGGCCGAGACCATCCTGGAACGGGTCACGGCCTGTTACTCATGCAGCGTCGCCTGCGGGAGGGAGACGAGGGCCGGGGGGGTGAGTGGACAGGGCCCGGAGTACGAGACCCTCTGGGCCTTCGGCCCCGCATGCGGCGTCGCCAACCTGACCGCCATCGCCCGGGCGAACTACCTCTGCAACGAGCTTGGCCTCGACACCGTCTCCACCGGTTCAACCATAGCCTGCGCCATGGAGCTCTCCGCCCGCGGCTTCATCAAAGAGGACATCCGGTTCGGGGACGAGCGTGCAGTCGTTGACCTCGTGCGGCTTATAGGATACCGGGAGGGGGTCGGCGATGCCCTTGCCGAGGGTTCGTTCCGGTTCGCGAGCGCGGCAGGGCACCCGGAGCTCTCCATGACCGTAAAGGGGCAGGAGCTCCCCGGATACGACCCCCGGGGGCTCCAGGGGCAGGGGCTCGAGTATGCCACGTCCGTGCGGGGGGCATGTCACGTCTACGGCAACATGGTCTATCCCGAGGTTTTCGGCATACCGGTGAAGCTCGACCCCTCGGTGGATGAAGGAAAGGCCGGGTGGGTGAAGCGGCTCCAGGACCTTGCCGCCGCCCTTGACTCGGCCGGGGTTTGCCTCTTCACCTTCCGGGCCTTATCGGCTGCCGATTACGCTGCCATGGTCGCCGCGGTCACCGGCCTTGCCATGGGCGAGGAGGATCTCCTCCGCGCCGGTGAGCGGATCTGGAACCTCCAGAAGCTCTTCAACACGAGGGCGGGCTTCTCGAGAAAGGACGACACCCTCCCCCCCCGCCTTATGGAGGAACCCATCTCTACAGGGTCCGCTGCGGGGAGGGTCTGGAGGAAAGAGCCCCTCCTCTCGGAGTATTACCGGGTCCGCGGGTGGGATGAAGAGGGGCGGCCAATGCAGGAGAAACTCGCGGCCCTCGGGATCCCCTGAGGACTCGCAGTCCTCGGGGTCCCGGGATCTCTGATCTCGGGACTCCCTGAGGGATCACCCCTCCTTCTCGTCGATCTTCTTTGCTTCCTCTTTGGTGAGAATGGCCATCTCGCACGTGCGATCCGCCATACAGAGGGAGCGGACGAACCGTGCGGTGAACTTCGGGTTGAGGGTCTCCACCACGGCGATGGAGAAGGCGAGGCACTTGGGGAAGAGGTGTCTTGCCGTGCCGCCGTACTCGTACGTGCTTCCCAGGAAAGGGCAGGCCTTGGTGAGCAGGGTGGCCCGGTCCTCCGAGATCTCGAGGACTTCGTAGCGGAACTCGGCACCGAAGATGATCCTGGTGATGAGCCGCAGATCCCCGGCGAGCTCTGCGGCGGTGGAGACCGGGAGGTGGAAGGCCTTCGCGATATCCATGGCCTCCCTCCCGAGCTCCAGCCAGACCTGGTACTCGAGCTCATCGTATTTCTCGCCAACTGCCTCCCGGAAGGCGATATCGTACATGACCGGGAGCGAGGAGAGAATCCTCGTTGCTATCTGCCACCGGGTCCCCTCGGGGATGTCCCGAAGATCCACCATACCAACCAGAACCCGCGCGACCGGCGGTTCTACGAGACTTTTCCCCAGGGGAGATATATAGCCTTGCATTCCGCGCCAAGGTTGAAGTGGCCGGTGGATGAGTACCCTGTAGAGAACCGGACTGTACCACCATGCCAAAGCGGCTTCTACTGGGAAGGCTGATCCTTGTAGCCATTATCTTCGTGATCTTCATCGGCGCAGGTTACTTCCTTGTCTCCCGGCCGTCGGTCATCTACCCCTCCATCCGGCCTGTCGAGGTCGAAGGAACCTACAAGGACGTGGGGATCAGCTTCCAGTTCGAGGGTGTGACCCGTTCCCCCTCTATCCCGGTAAACGGGACGGTCTACTTCGGGGCGCAGCGTGCCCAGAAGGAGGCAATCCTCACCCGTGATATTCCGGACAGCATCTTCATCCCCAATTATTACCTCGCCTTCCTGAACGATCCCAACCAGGAGGAGTTCTACCGCGAGCTCTCGGGGGCCTTCAGGGACATCAGGACGGGGCACTCCCTTGATGATGACGAATACCTCGAGCTGATGGCGGTGGCGGTCCAGTCCCTTCCCTACGATACTGACGGGACCCTGACAGCCCCGAAGTTCCCCATCGAGACCTATGTCGACGGGAGGGGGGACTGCGATGACAAGAGCCTCCTCCTCGCAGGGCTCCTCGCACGGGAGGGGTACTCGGTTGCGCTCTTCCACTTCAAGCCTGAGACCCACATGGCAGTGGGGGTGAAGGGCTACCGGTGCGACTACAAGGACACCGGCTACGGTTACGTTGCGACCACGAACCTCTCCCTGGTGGGAGTCCCCACCAGCCAGCTTGCCGGGGGTGTGAACCTGACCTCGGCACCCCTCGTCATCCCGGTCGCAAACGGCACCAGGCTCTACGGGAAGTGCCAGGAGACCAATGCCATCCAGGATGCACTGGAGAGGACCGAGACGCGCGAGACCTCCCTGTCAAGGGATCTCGCCTCCCTCTCCGCAAGGATGAGCGATCTCCGTTCCCGGGAGAGGTTTGCGGAATACAACCAGCTCCTTGACCAGTACGGGACCGTGGTGAAGGACTACAACGGCAATGCCCTCGTCCACAACTATATCCTCCAGCACCAGGACGACCGGAAGGGGACCTACGCCTGGCTCAGGACGAGGGCAGCGGTCTGATCCGTCCCTCCTACCCCTCTTCGAGGATCGAGGTGACCCGGGCAATCACCTCGTGGCAGGTCCTCTCCGTGGAGAGGAAAGCTGAAGACCGCGGGCTCCGCGAGAGGGGTTCGAACCTGATGCCGCAGTCCACGTCCCAGAGAACGAGACCCGATGATGGGGCAGGGGGGTGGCGCTCTCCTGGGGTTTCGTCGAGCAATGCCTGAACCTCATCTGCATCGAGATCGCCGGTTCCCACCGAGAGGAGGGCCCCCGCCATGCCCCGCACCATCTGCCAGAGGAAGGACTCCGCGGTCACCTCGAAGCAGGTGAAGCCTCCGTCAAGAAAGACCCTTGCAGAGAGGATGTTCCGGAGGGGGTCCTTCCCCTCCACCCTGGCAAAGCGTGAGAAGTCATGCAGACCCGGGAAGAACCGGGCGGCACAGTCCATAGCCTCGCAGTCAAGGCGGATTTTCGGGAAGAAGTAGCGGTAGGTCCGGGAACGGGCGTCATAGCGGGGGTGGAAGGTATCCGGGACCTCTGCAACCCCCGTGGACCAGCAGTCCCTCGGGAGCTGGAGGTTCAGGGCCGATCTCGCCCTCCCTGGATCCGGGGTGTCAAAGGCAGCGACCTGTGCCCTGGCATGGACGCCCCGGTCGGTGCGGCCGGCAAAAGCGAACCGTGCCTCCCTCCAGTCTGAAAAAAGGGCGAGCCTCTTCGCTGCGGCGATCATCTCGCCCTCGACGGTCCTCCTGTCAGCCTGGACCTGGGACCCGAAGAAGCCGTCCCCCAGGTAGGCGACCCGGAAGGCGAGCCTCATGGGCGGACCCGGCGCCTCATTCTCCTGAGGGCATTCCTGAGGGACTGGCGGGAGTAGGTGCGCAGCGGGGTCATCTTCCCCCCTGCGATGGTCCTCCCCTCACGGATGGCCGAGAGGATGGAGGAGACCTCCGGCTCTGCGGCGACCAGGGTGTAGCCGAAGCCGACGAACCGTGCGTTATGGGCATCGCTGCCGCCCACCTGGGCTATCCTGACCTTTCTTGCCACTCTCGCGGCCTTCCTGTTTGCCGACCCGACGATGTAGCGGCTGTTGAAGACCTCGATGGCATCCACGGCCCCGATGCTCTCGGGCACCCTCCTCGCCACCCCGTGTCGCCACATGTGGTAGGGGTGGGGGAGGATGGTGACCCCCCCCAGGCTCCGGGCGAGGCGGATGGTCTCCATGACATGCCGGCCCGGGGGGAGGGGCTCCCTCACGCCAAGTACGATGAGGTGCCCCTGCTTCGTGGAGACCTCGATGCCCGGGATGATGATGAGATCGGATCCGGCTCCCTCGGCGCGCCCGACCCCGGCGCAGGTGTCATGGTCGGTGATGGCGATGGCATCCAGCCTCCCGGATGCAGCCCTGGCAAGGACCTCCTCAACGCTGCTCTCCCCGTCCCTGGAGAAGTTCGTGTGGACGTGCAGGTCGCAGCGGAGCATGAATAGAGATCATTTTTTCACCTTCCGCATATTAAACGAGCTTATGCGCCTCCTCCTCCCAACGGGCAGCGCTACCGCCGGAATAGTGCAAAAGGCCGCAGAAGGCTATGATGCCGAGGTGGTGATGACCGGGGAGATAGCGTCCTTCCTCACACCGGAGCAGCTCGTCTCCCTGGTGAGGGAAGGGAAGTACGACCTGGTCCTCGTCTCCGGGATGTGCACCGCATCCTTCGAGGGGGTAGAGGAGGAGACCGGGGTCCCGGTCTACCGCGGGCCCCGCCATGCTGCAGATCTCCCTCTGGTCCTCCCCCTCATCGGGGAGCTGGAGCTCTCCCGCACGGTGCCGGCTGATGAGTTCCTTGCGAGGCGGAAGGCTGAGGAAGCATCACGGGACCTGGTGATGAGGGAGGAGGAGGCCTCATCCGATCTCATCATCCGGGGGGTGAAGATCGGGGGGTCGTCCCGGATGAAGGTCCTCGCCGAGATCATGGATGCCCACCGGAGGGAGGATCTCCGTGCAGAAGTGGAGCGGCTCTTCTCGGACGGGGCCGACATCGTGGACCTTGGATTCGGCTTCGATGCGACCCCCGGGGATGTGACCCGCTGCTTCGCTGGCCTCGGGGGTATCGAGGGTCCCCTCGCGGTTGACACCCAGGATCCCGCCCTCATCCGGGCTGCCCTCTCCCGTGCAGACCTCATCCTCTCCCTCCATGGAGGGAACATACCCGTCGTTGGGGAGGCGGTTGCGGGGGCGGGGGCGGCTGCGGTGGTGATTCCCGGGGAGGGATCCCTTGCCGGAAATATTGAGGCATCGGAAGAGGCGGGAATCGGGGCAATCATCGCGGATCCCCTGCTCCCGCCTGTCGGATCCGGGTTCACCGAAGCCCTCACCAGGTTCAGGGAGACCGGCCGCCCCCTCTTCTTCGGGGCAGGGAACGTCGTGGAGCTCCTCGATGCGGACTCCGTCGGGGCAAACGCCCTCCTCGCCGGGATCGCGATGGAGCTCGGGGCGGCGGTCATCTTCACGAGCGAGCACTCGGACAAGACCCGGGGGTCGGTGGCGGAGATGCGGAGAGCAACGGAGATGATGGTCCTTGCCAGGGACAGGCCCTACCCGAAGGACCTGGGGATCGATCTCCTGGTCCTGAAGGAGAAAAGACAGCGGAAGGAGCCGCCGCTCGCGTACGGAAGATCCGAGGCCGCGAAGCCGATGTCCCGCGAGGTCACGTATGACCCGTGCGGCAACTTCCGGATTGGGATCGAAGGGAACGAGATCGTCGCCGTCCACGAGGGGTTCGCCATCCGGGGGAAGCGCTGGGAGGACGTGCTCCACACGCTCATTACCGAAGGGAGGGTTTCCCGCCTTGACCATGCGGGCTACCTGGGCAAGGAGCTCTACAAGGCATACCTGGCGATCCGGTTCGGCCGCTCCTTCGAGCAGGACGGGGAGTTCTAGGCACCCCGGCAGGGGAATCCTTCATCATTCCCCCTGTCCCAGTATAAAAGGCATGAAGATCCGGGGCATCGCACGGGATCTGCTCCAGGCCCTTCTTGAATCTGCGAGCGAGGTCGACAGGGAAGGCGGTGGCCGGGAGTTCGTGGCAGTGCTCCGCGAGGAGGACGGGGTGATCCGCGAGTTCCTCTTCCTCCCCTTCACATCAACACAGGAGAGCGCGAGCCTCCGCTATGACCTGATGCCCCTCGATCCCCACGTCGCCGGAAGTGCCCATTCCCATCCCAACGGGGTACTCCGGCCCTCGGGAGCCGACCTCCGCTTCTTCCCTGCCATCGGCCGCTACCACCTCATCCTGGGACACCCGTATGCCGAGACGAGCTGGAAGTGCTTTACCTCCGACGGGGGCCCCTGCGACCTGGAGGTGGTGGAATGAAGCGGGTGGTGGCCACCGGCACCTTCGATATCCTCCACCCCGGGCACATCTACTACCTGGTGGAGTCGAGGAAGCTCGGTGACGAGCTCCATGTCATCGTGGCACGGGAGGCAAACGTCCGGCACAAGCCGAAGCCGGTCATCGGGGAGGCCCAGCGGCTCAAGGTGGTCCAGGCCCTCAGGGTGGTGGACTTCGCGAGGCTGGGGGACGCAACCGACATGTTTCGGCCCATCGAGGAGATCGATCCCGAGGTGATCACCCTCGGGTTCAACCAGCACTTCTCGGAGGAACAGCTGCGGGGAGACCTGGAGGAACGGGGGATCGGGGCCAGGGTGGTACGGATCGGGGAATACTCCGGTGATCCCTGCACCAGCACAAGGCGGATCATCGACCGGATTCTCGAGACCCGCGGCAGGCCATAACGGCATCCCCGCAGGGCGATACGCATACAACCTCTTTATAGCCCCTCCCTCCCATCACCCCTCTGAGGTGTGTCATGAGGCGCGAACTCGAGGAGGAGATAGAGAAACTCTCGTCCCTGGCCCGGGAGAAGGATGCGAAGACCACCGTCATCCCGGCTGAGTCTGTTGTCGTTGCAGAGTGGGTGAGGTACAAGTGCCGCTACGGCTGCAAGGGTTATGGCAAGCACCTCTCCTGCCCTCCGTATGCCCCGAGCCCCGAGGAGACCCGGCGCATGGTCTCCGGCTACTCGACCGGTATCCTCGTGCGGTTCGACGGGGTGCCGGGCCACAAGAAGCTCAAGCCCGAGGAGATCCCCGAGGACTTCCATCCCTTTTACAAGGATCTCATCCTCTGGGGGCACACCACGATCCACATGCTCGAGAAGACGGCCTTCTACGACGGCTTCTACAAGGCCTTCGGCTTCGGCCCCTACCCCTGCATCTTCTGCGAGCACTGCGTGGCCGAGGAGCAGCCGGGGATCGTGGACGAGTCTATCCGGCGCCTCTGCCGGCACATGGACCTTGTCCGCCCGAGCATGGAGGCAGCGGGTATGGATGTCTTTGCCACAGCAAAGAACGCCGGGTGGGATCTCTCCACCATCCCGTGCAAGGACCTGGAGTACGGGAAGATCGTCCACGGCGATATCGTCTCCATCGGGCTCGTGCTCCTCGAGTAACGGTGGAGGTATACTTTCACCCCGCGCCGTAAAACGCTAAAAATACCCCGACCCCATCCCTCCGTGATGCTCCAGACCCTCGATCGCGTCTCCGAGCGGTGGCGGGAGGCCGTCGATGCCATACCGGGGTACGAGGTGGTGGAGGATGGAAAGATCTTCCGCACCTCCTTCCTCGACTCCTTCGTCTTCTCGTCGGAGCACAGCAGGGCTCTTGACCTCCTCAGGAGCATGATGGCAGAGAGCGAGGGGAGATCGGTCCACCATGTCCTTCCCGGGAAGGAGGTGGAGACAGGCTTCGGCCCGGCGTACTGTATCGAGGCGCGGACGCAGGTCCCGGATCTCCGCCTGGACAGGGACCGGGTCCGGGGGCGTCTTCTCGAAGAGTTCAGGCTCCTTTCAGGGGTCGGGGCGGTGACCGAGAAGCGGCTCAGGGGCCGGGGGTACCGTTCCATCCTCGATCTCAGGGATAACCGCCGGTTCGGGCAGGGCGCCCGTGAGTTCCTCAGGGTCCTGGATAGGGATGAGACCGGTCCCCTCGCGGGATGGATCTCACGACGGTATCCCCTTTCTCACCCCCTGGCGCTCGGTCCCTGCGGCCTCCACCGGCGGGACGAGCTCGTCTTCCTCGATATCGAGACCCTGGGCATCTTCTCCCGGCCCATCATCCTCATCGGTATCGGGAGGCTCGAGGGGGCCACCCTCGCCACGAGCCAGTATCTCGTCAGGGATATCTCGGAGGAGCCCGCGGCCTTAAACGCCGCCCTGGAGGATCTCACCGGCGAGGGGGCGGCCTACATCTCGTTCAACGGGAAGAGCTTCGATATCCCCTACATCAGCGAGCGGGCCGCCTACTACGGCATGCCCGTGCGGCTGGACCGGCCCCACTTCGACCTCCTCCACTTCTCCCGGCGCCGCTGGGGCGGGGCTCTCCCGGACTGCCGGCTCTCGACTCTCGAGCAGCGGATCTTCGGGATCTCCCGTGAGGTGGACATACCCGGGAGCCTGGTACCGGAGTTCTACGAGGCCTTCCTCCGCACGGGGAACTGCGGGCCCCTGGTTCCCATCATCGATCACAATCGGCAGGACCTCGTCTCCCTGGGATTCCTGCTCTCGACGCTCCTGGAGGACCTCCGTGCCCATCCCTGACCTCATCGCTTCCCTGGGAAAGGACCCCAGACAATCCTTACGGGTAGCCCATGTCCGGGTTATCCCGGCGCAGGAGGCCAGCTACGGGATACCCGGCAGGCCCCTTCCCGCATCCCTTGACAGGTATCTCGCACGGAAAGGGATACGCCTCTACACCCACCAGGTCGAGGCCCTGGAGGCTCTCCGTGCAGGCGAGAACCTCATCATCACCACGCCAACCGCCTCGGGGAAGACCCTCGCCTTCAACCTGCCCATCTTCGAGGCCCTCCATGACAGGCCCATGGCCACGGCCCTTTATCTTTATCCCACCAAGGCCCTCGCGAACGACCAGCTGAAGGCCATCCGCGATCTTGAGGAGGGGACGGGCATCGCTGCGGGAGGGGCCATCTACGACGGTGATACACCCTCCTCCCGCCGCCCCCTCATCAGGGAACGGTCACGGGTCATCCTCTCCAACCCGTACGAGCTCCACCAGGTCCTCCCCTGGCACCACCGATGGGAGAGATTCTTCAAGAACCTCCATTTCGTCGTCATCGACGAGGCCCACCGGTACAGGGGCGTCTTTGGATCCCACATGGCCTACCTGATACGGCGTCTCCGGCGAATCGCCAGGCATTACGGGGCAGAGCCTCAGTTCGTCCTCTCCACGGCCACCATCGCGAACCCCCTGGAGTTCGGGAGGAACCTGACCGGCCATGACTACCATCACGTGAGCTCCGACGGGTCTCCCCGGGGGAGGAAGCACTTCATCCTCTACAACCCCTTCCATAACGGGGTGAACGGGAGGTCCGCCCACCGCGAGACCGAGGATCTCCTCCTTGAGTGCCTCTCCCACGGCCTCCAGACCCTCTGCTTCACCGTCTCGCGGCGCATGGCCGAACTGATAGCCCTCTGGGCCCACGAGGACCTGGCCCGGAAGGGGCGGGAACCTGGCCTTGTCACCGCATATCGGGCGGGTTACCTCCCCGAGGAGCGGCGCGCCATCGAGGACCGCCTGAAACGAGGCCTCCTCAAAGGCCTCATCTCGACGAATGCCCTTGAGGTGGGGATCGACATCGGGGGGCTGGACGCAGTCCTCATCTCGGGCTTCCCGGGGACCATCATCTCCACCTGGCAGCAGGCGGGCCGGGCAGGCCGGCGGGGGAAGGACTCTCTCGCCGTCCTCATCGCCTTCCAGGACCTCCTCGACCAGTACTTCATGCACCATCCTGACACCTTCTTCGGAAGCCCCCACGAGCATGCCATCGTGGACCTCGCGAACCCCTATATCGTCTCCGGCCATCTCCTCTGCGCAGCGTCTGAGCTTCCCGTTCAGCCCGACCGGGATAAACCCCTCTGGCCCGGGGATCTCGAAGGTCCCATCCGCACCCTCTCGGATTCACACCTCCTCCGCGCGACCCCGCACGGGGTGGTCTACTGCGGCAGGGGGAGAGCGGCGGAAGCAGTGAAGCTCGACTCCATCTCATCAGAGACCTTCCGGATGACCTGCAGCGGCACCCTCCTCGAGACCATGGACCGCGCGCAGGCCTTCCGGGAGGCCCACGAAGGGGCGGTTGTCCTCCACCGGGGGGAGACCTACCTCGTGCGGGAGATGGACCTCGACACCAGGAGGATCCGGGTGGAGCGGGCGGACGTGGACTATTACACCGACACCTTGAAGGCCGTGGACCTCAGGGTTGTCCGGGAGGTGAACCGCAGGGAAGGGAACGGGTTTACCCTCTCTCTCGGGGACGTGGAGGTGACCGAGCAGTTCACCGGATACCGTATCATGAAGTACGACTCCCTCATCGGCTTCGAACCCCTCACCCTCCCGCCCCTCAAGTTCGGGACCCGTGCGTTCTGGTTCACGCTCTCGCCGGATCTTGCGTCCAGCATCACCGCAGCAGGCTTCGATCTCGCGGGTACCCTCCACGGCGCGGAGCATGCCCTTATTGGAGTCGCCCCCTTTCCTGTCCTCTGCGACAGGCGGGATCTCGGTGGGGTCTCAACCCCAAGTCATCCTGACACCGACGGGCCAGCGATCTTCGTGTACGACGGGTACGAGGGGGGCATCGGCCTCGCCGAGAAGGCCTTCGAGCTGATGGACCGGATCACCTCCATGGCCCACGAGGCGGTACAGGACTGCCGGTGCGAGGCCGGGTGCCCGGCCTGCATCTACTCCCCCAAGTGCGGGAACGACAACACGCCCTTGGACAAGGGGGGGACGGTGCAGGTGCTGGAGAAATTGGAGAAGGGGTTCGCACTTAATTTAAATAGAGGTTGAGGGTTATATTCATTCGAATAACGACATAGGATTCTTATGGGTTATGATTATTTTCCGAAAATATCAACGCGACAAGAAATGTATGAACAATTGGATTTAGCGATATCAAATATTAGTGTAGAAGAAGAACTCGAGGATTTCGAATACGGCGCTCCTAAAAAATATTTGAAAACATTAATCATAGAATCAAATTCTCCACTGGAAAAAATTGCAATTGAACCAAATATTCAAATTATTCCAACAAATGATGACGATATTAAAATAATAAAAATCATTCGAGATAGTTCAATCTCATTTTCTTATTTAGATTTGTTGGATAAGCGTTTTTGGACATTATATTCTCTCGACACCTCATTAGAAATTAAAAGAGAAGTCAAGAGATTAATACAGAGGAATAATAGTCGTCTTGATTATGCGTGGTTTTGTTCGAGTATGTTACAACAGATTAGTTCGAAATACGAAAAAACAAGTTTTAGCATGAAATTTCTAAATGCATTCGCTAATGAAAATATTCCCATGAAAAAGATGTCAATAAGACTTTGGGCTGATAATTCAACACCAATTATCAGTAATTTAGTTAAAAATGAATTTATTGGAAAAGGAGCATGTTTATCGAATATCGAATTAATCCATTCCAAAGTTGCTGATAAATTTATTAAAACTCGGCTCTCAATGGAAGGAAGCATAAATGTTTCAAAAGGCAATTCTTTAGAGGATTTATTGGAATATCAGCAACAAATTATTCAGGGACATTATCGACCTTTAATAGAAAAAATTGAAAGGGACTTTAGAATAGCATACAATTTTGATAATGGGATAAACTTCAAAGGGAATTTATTATCAATAAAATTGAAAGAAAAAATTAGTAATATAGAGAAGGTTTCGAATGACTTGCTAAAAGGAGTGAATCCCTTCCGGTTTACGGGATTTGTTACAAAGATTGCTGATGATAATTATTTATTGAATATTTTGGATTTACATACTTTTGATACATTCAATCTGGAATTTTTCTCAGATATAATGTTAATATATTTACCTGAAAATACTTGTGGTAATGCCGTATTACGATTATTCGCTTTATGTCAGGAGAGAATAGATCCAAGAGCGGAATTGTGGGGGGAAGGCCATGCAATCCTTGCAGCCTAGTAATCATACAAAACTAATAAATTTAGGGATTTTTTTGGGCAAAGAAAATGATATCATTAATCCCATTTTATTGAGACAGGGTTATCCAATAAAACACATCGGTCTGAAAATTCCAATACCAGGGTATAAACCAAGTGAAGAAGCTCAAATTTCTCCTGCGCCAGATTGTGGCTTTTCATCGAATATAAGAAATTGTGTTTTATTTTTAGAAGCAAAGGGAGGAGGAATTTCGGATAATGAACAATTTGAAAAATATCGGTATATTCAAGATAATCCTTTAAATCTCTTGGCAACGCGGAATAATTTCGAGGTCGTTGCAAAGGAATTATTAATCGATTTTGGAGTCTTATGCTCAGATATTGTCAAAATAATGGATTCCCATGGTAGAGAACCTATTCCATTTCCAATTCTACACTATGATGAAGCGGGAAAACAACTGATTTTAAACCGTTTTAATTCTGTTGAATTCCGAAATAAGGAGATAACGGCAATTTTTAATTCGCCTCTTTTAATTCCTAGATTACCTCTAATTTTTATTCCTTTTGGACCAAATGACTATAATGAGAATTGGCCCTATTTAGCAAAGAATCTTTTATTAATTTTAATGAAATACAGTTTAAAATTGGAAAAAAACCAAAGATTGCCAAGTATTGACGTAATATTAAGAAAAGAGTTTCCAATATTAAATTTAATGAGTGACGTAGAGTTTCACGAACTTTTAACAATAATTGAAAAAATTTTACGAAAAATTTTCCCTGATGAAATTGATACGAATTATAATGTTAGTAAATATATCTCCTTTCAAAAAGGAAAAATACTCATCAAAAGGACAACTTTAAGAAAATTTTTTGAAAACTATGAATCGGCTTTAAATGAAATTAAAAAACAAAGAAAATTAACAAAACAAAAAACACTGAGTGAATTCTTGCCCAAAGAAGAAAGTGATAAAGTAATTTCCGAGGATTTTGATGCCGATTTAGATAAACTTCTCGGGAATATTTTTACAGAATCTGAAGATACTAATTCATCATAATCCAATTTACAATGCCGCCGAAAAACCTCCTCCTCACCGGCCCGCCCGGGTGCGGGAAGACCACCCTCGTCCGTAAGATCGTTCAGGACCTGGGGGGTCTTCCTATGGCAGGCTTTTACACCGAGGAGATCCGGGAAGGAAGGGAACGGGTCGGTTTTGCCCTGGTCGGCCTGGACGGGAGGAGAGGGCTCCTCTCTCACGTGAAGGTCGGGGGACCCCATCGGGTGGGGAGGTACGGGGTTGACATCGCCGGCTTTGAAGTATTCCTTCAGAACCTCGATGCGGGGAATTCCGGTCTCGGCCTCGTCATTATCGACGAGATAGGGAAGATGGAATGCATCTCAGATCAGTTCAGGAAGCTCGTGAGGGAGTGCCTCGATTCCCCAGTCCCATTCCTCGCAACCATCGCCATGCGGGGGACGCACACTATCGAGGGGATCAAGGGAAGGCCTGATGTGAAGGTCATCGCCATGAGCCACGAAAACCGGGAGGGGAGATACCGGGAGGTGCTCAAATTGGTACGGGGGATACTGTAATTAAAGGATTTCTCTCAATAAACTTTGTAAAGAAATAATGAAATGAAGCATTTTTAGTTCTAGCTAACCGTATATCGTAATTCTCTAATATCTCAATTAAAAATTCAGTTCTTGTCATTCCTTTGGGTATCAATTCGTTAAAATCACTTTTTTTCATAGCATTAGTTGATGAAAAATCCTTTTTAATTCTCAATTTCTTCTTACCTGCCTCGGTTAAACCTGCTAAATACCATCCCTCCATAATTTTAATCACAATTATGATTTTATTTTTATCAATATTTTCATTAAACCGGTTAAATTCACCTTCAATCTCATCCTTTCTCTTGGTAACACAAGGAGAATTGTCTATATCCCTGAAGTATAGATAGTCTTGATTCCGATTTTGGCAAGTTTTAATGAGATCGCATCTTTTTTCCAGTTTAATTTGTTGATATTTAAAAAGTATAATGATATATAGCCTCTCAAAAAACTCTTTTAAAATTGAATTGAAAAATCTAACGTCATCGTCGCCCTCTATCAATATTGTCATTCGGAAAACCGTAAGTTCTCACTCCAATAAATCTTGAATAAATAATTCTTCAACACCCATTGTTTCAATAAAATCTTTCAACTCATTCTTTTCGGATATCCTCGATATCGTCGAAAATCCGTCCATATGCCGTTTAACGTATAATAGATTCTCTAGCCCCCCATATTTAACAAATAATGGATTGTGTGTTGTAATTAGGATTTGCCGTTTTCTTCTTTCGGCAACATCCTTCATCATATTTGTTATTTTCGAAAGTAAAGCCGGATGAACACTTCTTTCCGGTTCTTCATAGATAATAAGAGGTTTGTTCTCAAAAAATAATGTAATTAAAATTGATGTCACGATAATCGTTCCATCAGAAATTAAAGAGGCAGGAAAACTAGCATTCTTAGAATAAGTCTCCTTTAAATTGGCTAAAATTGATTTACCATCCGCTAATTTCTCAACCTCAATTCTTTCTATAAAGGGCAAAATATCCTTAAATAATTTCAACATTTTCTCTTCTCGTTTTTTATTCTCAACTATTTTCTTTAAAACAAATGCTAAATTACTACCATTATATTTTAAATCGGTCTTCCCCGTAGCAAATGTTGATTCTTTTGATAATTGGGGATTAAAATTATATACAGATAAACTTTTAAAATAACTTGAAATTAAAAATACAATTATTGAAAATTGTTCTAATAATAATCTTTTAGGCGCCAATTTCTTTTTATATAGAAAAGATTGTATCAAAAATTCATCTTTAATATGTAAATTCTCAACTTTTGATGATATTTTCCCATTATTATTTATAAGACAAATTCTACCACTCTCAAATAATTTAGGCTTTCCAAGTTTCTCATTTTTAGTTTCTGCCTTATAGGTTTTACAATCGCCATAAATCTTCTCACAAATGACTTTGCAGTCAATTTTTCCTGTTTTAGTTTTAAAGACATTTATCTCTAAGAAATAATGAATTTTATCGAATGAAATGCCAAATGCGGTTCCCTCTGTAGTATTTATAAAAACTCTGTCTTCATCCTTCGAATTTAAACTAATTTCAATTTTTGTATTTTTTACGAATCGGTTGTTAATACTTTGAAGAAAATCAATACCGCCTTCCTGCATTGAAATAGCATCGTCGAGTCCATGTGATGCAATATCCTTGAGAAATCTAAAAACACTAATAAAATTTGATTTTCCGGAGGCGTTTGGTCCGATAACAATATTAAAAAATCCCAACTTCAAGTCAAGTTCGTCAAAACTTCTAAAATTTGAAATCTTTATATGATCTATATACATATTTGATATTACGCTATTTTATATTAATTATTTTGGGACGTATTTATTCGAAATTCCCTCATTGATTAGCGCCTTCTGCATGCCCGCGACGAACCCCTGGATCTCACGGGCCATCCGCTCCGGGTCACGCGCGTGCTCCTCAACGATCCCCACGAGGGCAGATCCCACGATCACCCCGTCTGCCCCCGCTGTGCGCAGGGCTGCCGCGTGCTCCGGGCGGGAGATCCCGAACCCTACCGCCAGGGGGAGGCGGGTGCGGGGGCGAACCCGGCTGATGAGCCGGGAAGCCTCGTCAGAGAGCTGCTCCCGGGCACCGGTGACCCCGAGAAGGGAAGCGAGATACACGAACCCGCTCCCTGACCTGAGTATCTGTTCGATCCTCTGGTCGCTTGTCGCCGGAGCCACAAGAAAGATCTGGTCCATCCCGGTGTCACGGGCGGCCCGTACAGCCCGCTCCCCTTCCTCGGGGGGCATATCAACGATGAGCACCCCGTCAGCCCCGGCGTCCTTTGCCTCCCGGTAGAACCGTTCCACACCCCTCTTGTACACAGTGTTGCAGTAGACCATGAGGAGGATGGGAATCTCCGACGACCTTCGTATCTCCCGAACGGCCTCGAAGAACTTGTCTACGGTCATGCCTCCCCACTCAAGGGCACGGGTGTGCGCCCGCTGGATGGTAGGACCGTCGGCGACGGGGTCGGAGAAGGGCATACCGATCTCCAGGATATCGGCCCCTGCCCCTATGACCGCCCCCGTTGCGGCGAGGAACCCCGCAGGGTCCGGGTCGCCTGCAACCAGGTAGACAATGAATGCCGGACGATCCAGCGTCTGGAAGACCTCCCCGATCCGGGTCATTCCACTCCTCCCTGTAGCCGGGCAACCTCGGCGAGATCCTTGTCACCCCGGCCCGAGAGGTTGACCACGACGATATCGTCCCTCTTGAACTCCCCCGCCATCTTTACGAGCTGAGCGATGGCATGGGCAGATTCGAGCGCCGGAATGATCCCCTCCCTCCGCGAGAGGAGGGCGAATGCCTCGAGGGTCTCCCGGTCAGTGACAGATGTATACTTAACCCTCTCCGTATCCTTGAGCATCGAGTGCTCCGGCCCCACCCCCGGGTAGTCCAGGCCGGCGGCGACACTATGGGTCGGGAGGACCTGGCCGTCCTGATCCTGGAGGAGGTAGGAGAGGGCCCCGTGGAGGATCCCGGGTGACCCGGCGCAGAGGGATGCCCCGTGCCTGCCGGACTCGATGCCTTCGCCCCCTGCCTCAACCCCGATGAGCCTCACCCTGTCCTCCAGGAATGAGTGAAAGATCCCGATCGCGTTTGACCCGCCGCCGACGCAGGCAAGGATGGTATCCGGGAGTCTCCCCTCTCTCTTAAGGATCTGAGTCCGCGTCTCCTTCCCGATGACCGACTGGAAGGTGCGGACGATGAGGGGGAAGGGGTGGGGTCCCACGACGGAGCCGAGGAGGTAATGGGTCTCCCCCGCGGAGGCAGCCCAGTCCCGGAGGGCCTCGTTCACGGCATCCTTGAGGGTCCTCGTCCCGGAGGAGACCGGGATGACCTTCGCCCCCATGAGCTCCATCCTGAAGACGTTCGGGTGCTGCCGCTCAATGTCCACCTCCCCCATGTAGACCTCCACCGGGAGGCCGAGGACAGCCCCGGCGATAGCGGTAGCGACCCCGTGCTGGCCTGCCCCGGTCTCGGCGATGAGCCGCTTCTTTCCCATGAACTGTGCAAGGAGGGCCTGCCCCAGGGTGTTGTTCAGCTTGTGGGCCCCGCCGTGGAGGAGGTCCTCCCTCTTCAGGTACACCCGGCACCCCAGGTCCTGTGACAGGTTCCTGCAGAAAGTGAGGGGGGTAGGCCTCCCGGCAAACCCAGAGAGGTAAGATTCTAGGGAGGAGAGGAAGGCCGGGTCGTTCCCGTACCGCTGGAAGGCCTCCTCCAGCTCCGTAAGGGCACCCATGAGAGCCTCGGAGACGAACTGCCCGCCGAAGTCCCCGAACCGTCCCCTCCTCATGGGAGGGCCTCCCGGGAAACCCTGATAAATTCGGCAACCATTGAGGGATCCTTAACCCCGGGCCGGAGCTCCACACCGGACGCGACGTCCACGGCATACGGCCGTACATCTCTGATGGCGCCGGCCACGTTGTCCAAGGCGAGGCCTCCTGCGAGGATGACAGGCACCCGGGAGCGCTGTACCACCTCACGGGCGAACGGGAGGTCAAAGGGACTCCCGGTTCCCCCGGACCCGTCTACCACGATGGCGTCGCATTCCTCGGGGAGGGGATCGCCGGGCTTTACCACCCGGAGAACCCTGGCCGGGGGGCTCTCGGGGAAGTTAAAGGGGTGGGAGATCTGGATGGCACATGGTCGCAGGGCGACAATCCTGTTGAGATCCCTTCTTGACCTCGTGTGGGTGACTGCCACCGTTGTGATGAAAGGCCCCACGGAACCGAAGATCTCCCGTGCCCTGCCGGGGTTCACGCACCGTGGTGAATCCGAGAAGAGGATCACCCCGACGGCGTCTGCCCCCGCTTTCTCGGCGTGCAGCGCATCCCCGACCCGGGTGATCCCGCAGATCTTCACGCGCATACGAACTCCTCCAGCGTCTTTCTCGGGTCCTTTGAAGCCATGACCGAGCTGCCGATGAGGAAGGCATCACAGGCAGGCCTGAGTGTGCGGATATCCTCCGGTGTCCGGATCCCGCTCTCAGAGACAACTTTCCTCCCTGCTAACCGTATTCCGGGTCCGAGTGCAATGGTGGTGCCGAGATCGATTTCCATCGTCCGGAGATCCCGGTTATTCACGCCGATGAGGTTTGCACCGGTCCGGAGGGCGATCTCCGCTTCTTTCCCGGTATGCACCTCGACCAGGGGCTCGAGGCCGAGGGCCAGCGCTCTCTCGACGAAGGCGGGGAGACGCTCCCCGACGAGGGATGCTATGAGGAGGATGGCGTCCGCACCGAGAGACCGGGTCTCCTCCAGCTGGAGAGGGTCGATAATGAAGTCCTTCCTGAGCACCGGAACTTCAACCGCCCGTCGAACGCGGACAAGGTCATCCGATGACCCCCCAAAGAACCGGGGCTCGGTGAGGACCGAGAGTGCGCAGCAGCCCCCCGCAACGAGATCCCGTGCAATCCGCTCGGGAGGTTCCCGGGCGCGGATAGACCCGCGGGACGGCGAGGAGAACTTCATCTCGGCAATGATGGGATTTCTCCTCTCAATCCGGCAGATCGCCCCTGCCAGGCTCCTGGTGTGGTGAACGGGGAGGGGGAGGGAACAGCCTTCCAGGGCGCGGACCCTTTCCCTGGTGGTTTCCAGGATCGCATCGAGGATCATGCTTATTCCCTCCCCGTCTCGTCGATGAGGGCTTCGAGCTTCTGAAGGGCCATCCCGGAATCGAGGGACTCCTCGGCGCAGGAGATGCCCCCGGCGATGGACCGCGCCAGCCCCCCGAGGTAGATGGCAGCCCCGGCATTCATCAGGACAGCATCCCGGGCGGCACCGGGTTCGCCGGAGAGAACCTCCATGAACATCCGGGCGTTCTCGGCCACATCCCCTCCCTGCAGATCATCGACCGAGGAGAGAGGGATCCCGAACTCCATGGGATGGATGGTATATTCCCTGATAGATCTACCATCAAGCTCGGCCACCCGTGTCGGGCCGGTTGTCGTGATCTCGTCCAGGCCCCCGCCGTGGACCACCATGGCCCGATCCGCTCCCAGGAGCTGGAGGGTCTCGGCCATCGTGCCGATGATCTCCGGCCGGTAAACGCCGAGGAGCTGGATGCGTGCACCGGCAGGGTTGGTCAGGGGGCCGAGGAGGTTGAAGACGGTCCGGAGGCCGAGCTCCTGACGGATCCCCTGGACCCTTCGCATTGCAGGGTGATAGAGCGGGGCAAAGAGGAAGGCGATGCCCGTGGCCCGGAGGATCCCGGCCATCCGCTCCGGCGGGATCTCCAGGGTGACGCCGAGGGCGGAGAGGACATCGGCCGAGCCACAGCGGCTCGTCACCGATCGGTTCCCGTGCTTCACCACGGGGAGCCCGGCACCGGCGACAACGAATGCCGCCACCGTGCTCACGTTGAAGGTCTGGAATCCATCCCCTCCTGTCCCGCAGGTGTCAAGAAGGGCCCCGCTCATTCCATGGGGGAAAGGCACGGCGAACTCCCTCATCGCGCCCGCGAACCCGGCGAGCTCCTGGCTGTTCGCCCCTTTCATGGAGAGGGCGGTGAGGATGGCCCCGACCTGGGCAGGCGTCACTTCCCCTGCCATGATCGCTCTCATTACCGATGCTGCCTCATCACGGGAGAGGTCCCGCGATGAAGTGAGGATGAGGAGTGCCTCCCTGGGGTTCATGCGTCCCTCCGGGAGAGGAAGTTCCCGATGATCTTTGCACCCTCTCTGGTCAGGATGCTCTCGGGATGGAACTGGACCCCTTCGATGGGGAACCGCCAGTGCCGCACCCCCATGATACACCCGTCGTCCTGGCTCTCAGCAGTGACGACGAGCTCGGGAGGGAGGCCTTCCCTGTCGGCGACCAGGGAATGGTACCGGGTCGCGGTGAAGGGGTTCCTGATTCCCTCGTAGATTCCCTTTCCGTCGTGCTGGATAGAGGAGGTCTTGCCATGGACCGGGCGCTCCCCCCTGACGACCCTGCCCCCGAAGGCGGTACAGATGGCCTGGTGGCCCAGGCAGACACCCAGCGTGGGGATCTCCCGGGATAGGGTGGAGAGGGCCGTGAGGCAAAGCCCGGACTCCTCGGGCCGGCCGGGCCCAGGGGAGAGGATGATCCGGTCCCATGCATGCCGCTCAAGGACCCCGGGCTGCGCATCATTCACGATGACCTCCGGGACCGCGCCCAGTGAGCCGACGAGCTGGGAGAGGTTGAAGGTGAAGCTGTCATAGCAGTCGATGATGAGGACCCTCATCCCGATCCCTCCACCAGTTCGATGGCGCGGATGAGCGCCATGCCCTTGTTCTCGGTCTCGTCCCACTCCCGGGCGGGATCCGAATCGGCCACGATACCTGCACCGACCTGGACCTCGGCCTTCCCGCCCCGGGCTACGATGGTGCGGATCGTGATGGCGAACTCCAGGGTGCGGTCGAACCCCGCATAGCCGATCGCGCCGGCATAGAGCCCCCTGTGCTCCGGCTCCAGTTCCTCGATGATCTCCATGGCCCGGATCTTCGGTGCGCCGGAGACTGTCCCCGCCGGGAAGCACGACTTCAGGGCATCAAAGGGGGTGAGGTGGTCGCTCAGGGTCCCCTGCACCGTGGAGACCAGGTGCTGGACATGGGAGAACTTCTCCACTTCCATGAACTCCTCCATCCTGACAGACCCGAACCTGGAGACCCTTCCCACGTCGTTCCGGGCGAGATCCACGAGCATGAGGTGCTCGGCACGCTCCTTCTCGTCGGAGAGGAGATCCTTTGCCAGTTGTTCGTCCTCCTCAGGAGTCTTCCCCCGGAGCCGGGTTCCCGCGATGGGAACGGTGGTCACCTTCCCGCGCTCAACCCTGACGAGCATCTCCGGGCTCGACCCGACCACCTTGAGGTCGCCGAAGTCGAGGTAGAACATGTAGGGGCTCGGGTTGATCATCCTGAGGGCGCGGTAGATGTGGAACGGGTCTCTCTCGAGTGAGCACTCGATCTTCCGCGAGATGACGGCCTGGAAGATATCCCCGGCCAGGATATGCTCCTTCACCCTTCTCACGGCCTCGAGGAAATCCTCTCTCGGGATACTGGTCTTTCGTGAGAGGGACTCCGTCTTACCCGGCAGGAGGAAGAACTCGTCGCCCGCCCCCTCGAGATCGCGGATGTGCCGGTCGAGGGCCAGGATCCTCGCCCTGCTCTCCCGGTACAGGTCGCCGGGATCCGAATCATAGGTGAGGACCGGCGAGGAGAAGATGAAGATCTTCCCTGCCACATGGTCGAGGACGATGCAGTCCTTTGCCATCATGAAACGGGCCAGGGGGAGGCCTGAACCGGGCTTCTCCCGCCTCTTCACCTTCGGGGTGAGGTCATGGATGACATCGTAGGCAAGGTAGCCGACCATCCCGCCGAAGAACCTGGGCGCCTTCAGGTTCATGAAATGGAATCTCCGGAGGACGGACTCGAGCCTGTCTATCGCGTTCGCCCCTTCAGGGGAACGGGCGATGGAGAGGAGGGGTTCCCTTCCCTCGACACGGACCTCGTTCCCGAAGGTGATGACGAGATCCGGGTCCTTCCCGAGGAAGGAGTAGCGTGCGATCTTCTCGCTCCCCTCCATCGACTCAAGGAGGAACCCCCCGGGGCCCGGGAGGCCGGAATAGATGGTGAGGGGGGAGATGCGGGGGATGGGCCGCTCCAGGCAGAGGGGTACGACGAGGGGGCGGGGCTGGTGCTCCACGGCCGCGATGAACTCCTCCTCGGTGAGGTTCAGCCGGGAAGAATCCGCGTCCCCGCGCATTGCAGGTATCAATCCAGGTGAAAGCATGATTGTTTATGGTTATCGTTGTATATATTTATACATTATGGCATAATAATGGAGTAAGCTGTAGTGATTTCATCCTCATTAGCGATAGTTCAAAAATTCACCCCTCTAAATATACTTTAATTGCCATTTTGTTGAAATTAGGTGAAATTTATTGAATTAGAAATCCTTGTGCGCGCTGTAATCATTTCAGGGGAACAGCTTGTTGAACAAATCTTCTCTGACTTTAGAGAGCTGCTGCGCAAACTGGTTCACAAAAAACATATCCGGATTAAATCTTTGAGCACGAACACGAATTGAAAATTGCGGATTCTTAGGATTGGGTTTGAACAAGACAAATCCCACGCCAAAAAGCATACACAAAGATTCTATCCTGGCTTTATCTTCATCGGCCATCGTATCGGGTTCAACAAGATAGGTCTGGGTGCTAAAAAGCCGATATGCAATGGCCTGACCGAAGGCGGTTATTGGATCAGAGGGGTTAATCTTGATTTCTGCGGATGTGATTTCTGATGTGAACTGGATTATGTCCCGCGGTGATGGTCTGTAAATCCCGATAACGTCGGGTGTCCCCCACTTCTTACCCATCGCTGTACCCCCTAAGGCGACGGCTTCAGTACATTCATCTAACTCCGTCTTTAACCATGTCGCAAATGGCTCATAGAACTCCTCTTCTTTTAATGTGGGGGAGGGAGCTGGAGACGGTTCCCCCGTATCTGGAACTGATTCATCGGGGCGATATTTATAAAGCCCCCGGGTAGGTTTGTATACGCCCTTT
This sequence comes from uncultured Methanomicrobiales archaeon, assembly GCA_964551875.1. Classification (GTDB taxonomy): domain Archaea; phylum Halobacteriota; class Methanomicrobia; order Methanomicrobiales; family JACTUA01; genus JACTUA01. Next base: position 27,476 of record CAZKEV010000026.1, read on the forward strand.
GGTGGATTCGTGGTAAGAGTCCACAGGGCCCCATGAATTGTATTTGGGGGAATTTTAGGCAAGGCTTGGGCGATAAGTCCATGGAGTTCTATGTAGTGGAGTCCTTGGGGGTTTTGTTGGAGGAGTTCTACAGCCTTCTGCCTTGCAAGATCAGTACTCGTGACCATTGCTAAATTCCTTCTTCGCATGGTTGCGGTTTCATTTTTCCTCAACCGCCGACCGCACCGTAACAAAGACCGGTCCCCGGACATCGATCTTCTTCTTCCTGTCGGTGATGAAGCGCATGGCGTACTCGGCGACCTTCA
>CAZKEV010000027.1:0-27448 GCA_964551875.1 uncultured Methanomicrobiales archaeon
CGTTCTTCGAGTCGGTGACTGTGGCGACACTGTTGGACTGGTTAATGACACAGCTCAGGACGAGGAGGTTCCCGGTCGTCGTGGAGCCGGGAAGGGTGATGGACGCCTGGTTCACGTACTCGAAGTGCAGGCTCCTGCTCTGGACATACGACGGGCCGGAGGTTCCGCCGCAGAAGAAGGATTCCTCCTTCCCGAGGTAGTGGAAGAGGGCTGGGTTGGCCTGGTTGGCGTACTCGGTCGCGATCCACTGGTCCGGGCGGACGTTGCTGGAGAGGCGCACTTCATCAAGGGTACCTTGGAAGTATCCGTCCCCGCTACTGAAGGGCCAGTATGCCAACCTATAGGCCCCCATCCTCCAGTAGCCGCTCCCGACCTCCGCGAGACCGGAGGTGTTCTGGCCAATGTAGCTTCCGTCAACGTAGAACTTGAAAATATTCGAATCAAAGGTCATCACCGCGTGATGCCAGTTCCCGTCGTTCTTCGTGCTGCTGGTCCGGACAAAATAACATTTATCTGCGCTTGTGTTAAATATCCCCGCCAGGACGTTCCCGCCGGTTCCTATGTAAAGATGCCGGTCCCAGTTGTCCTCGGTGGTCCCGGTCTGGTTGGTTTCGTATCCGAACATCTTTCTCGACACGGAGTTGGTCGTCTTGAACCACAGGGATTCCGTGAAGGTCTGCAGGCTGGAATACTGGATCTTCGTGGAGATGTAGTCGTTGGAACCGTCAAATGTAATCGCGTTCCCCATCTTTCCCGCCGCGCCCAGGGTCGGGCCGCCCTGGTCCGTCCCGTCGTTCCCCGTGAACGTGGAGTCCTTGATGGCCTCTGATCCGCCGGTTGTCTGATTCAGGTGCCAGACGCTGGTGAAGCCGTTGGTCCAGACGTCTTGCGGGCTCGATTTGTCGGGGGAAGAGAGGAAGCCGTAGTACATGTAGATGGTGGTATTGTAGGCATCCCCGGAGGTAGAGGAGTTGACGCGGGGGACCTTCACCCAGGCCGCGAGGGCGCCATTCGCGTTGTTGTAGTACTCCCGCTCATAGGGAATCTCTGTCTGGCCGTCCTCCCTGGTGAAGAGGATGTCATAGCCGTCGCTCCGGGTATGGTTCTTGAGGTCGCCGTCCGAAGAGAGGTTGATGAGGACCGGGAAGTCGGTCTGGGTGGCTGCGACCGCCGTCTTGTTGATGGTGATGTTCTTCCGGTAGGGCCAGAAGCAGTTGAACCATGGCGGGCTCGGGGTCGGGGTGACGGTCGGGGTGGGCGGCGTTGTCGGGGGTGGTGTACACGTGGCGGTTTCCTCGCCAGCAACAGAGGAAAAGCTGGAGGGGCTGTTCTGGTTGTTGTACTCGGTCTGGATCCACTGGGCAGTGCGGGCGATGTTGGAGATCCGGACCTCGTCAATGTAACCGTTGAAGTCATAGAGCGAACTGGAACCACCATGCTTTCCGATCCTCGTATCACCGGCATTATAGAGAATGGCATTTGAATAAGCGGAGGACCCTCGTTCAATTCCGCCGGTGTAGTACTTCTGGCTGCTTGCGGAGGGGTTAACAACGAGGGCAACATAACGCCACCCTGATCCGTTCAGGTAAATCCCTGTCGTGGTCTCTCTAAAGCCGGAAGTATACCGATAGAATCCCATAGCACCGAAAGGAGCGGTGTTCACCCTGTCGAGCCGGAGGGCAATATCGTCCGCGATAGAGACGACTTCAGCCCCATTCGTATCGGCGGAATTGAGATTCACCCATGCACTCAGTGTAGCGGATGCGGGGCTCCCAAGAAGCCCGGATATCTGGATGTAGTCATTTCCATCGAAGCCCCGCGCCTGGGCGATCTTCCCAGCCGCGTCGGTTGACCCGGTGTTGGCACCATGGTTGCCGTTGGACGTGGAATCGTTAAAGGCGTTGTTCAGGTGCCAGACTCCCAGATAGCCGTTGGTCCAGACGTTTGCCTTGTCCTGCTGGCTCGGCGAGGACGGGTTCCCGTAGTACATGTAGAAGTACGTATCGGTCACCGAGGAGACCGAGGGAACTTTCACCCATGTGGCGAGGGTTCCGCTGGAATAGGACTCGGTCTCATGGGAGAGCTTGGTGGTCCCGTCAGCGGCGGTGAAGAGGATATCGTCGCCATCGCTCTGGGCAGAAGCCGAGAGCCCTGTATCCGAGGCGAGACTCACGAGGACCGGGAAGTCGGACTGGGTTGCCGGCACCTCGGTATGGTTGATGGTGATCCTCTTCCGCTCCTGCCAGCTGCAGTCGTACCAGGGTGCGGGCGTGGGGGTCGTTGTCGGGGTCACGTAGCACGGGGAGGATACCTGGCTCTTGACGGAATAGAAGGTGTTGGGGCTGTAGGTATTGTTGTACTCGGTGGCGATCCATTTGTCTGACCGGGCCACCTTGGAGATTCGGACCTCGTCGATGTTACCGGTGTAGAACAGACTGTCCGGAGGCGACATGGAATTTGCAGCCAAATCCAAGGTGTTGGTATTGGAGAGATCCCCCGATGAGCCTGGGATCGAATCCGCGGGGGCCCCATCCTCGTAGGCCTTGACGGTGGATCCCGATCTCACCCCCACGATGTAGTGCCAGGTACCGTCGGCAATATTGCTGTTTCCATAAGCCGAGTAATAGTCGGAACTGGAATACTCAATCTCGAAGTACCATGGGTAACTGATAAGTTCCTGGTGAAGATACAGGCCATAACCTTTGCTCCGGGTGGGATCGTCTACCTTCCTCAGGATGGCAGGCCAGGTTCCACTCGCCGCAGCCTGGGTCGACTTCACCCATGCAGAGATGGTAAAGTCCTGGCCGGCCGTCATATCGAGGAGGGGAGTATCGGCCCGGCTGATGTAGTCATTACCGTCGAAGTACTGGGATTTATTGATCTGGCCCGGGTTAGGGCCATTATTGTTCTGGCTGGCGGTCAGGGCATTAATGGTGGAGTCCACATGGCTCCCGGTGGTCTGTTCATCAACTACCGCATCTGACAGGTGCCAGACAGCCTTGTAGTTACCGTCCCATACATTAGTCTTGTCCTGTTGGTTCGTTGCTTCCGGATTTCCATAGTACATCATGATGGTGGTGTCGGTGATGGAGCTGAGGGAGGAAACATTCACCCATGCGGTGAGAGCCCCGGTTCCGCTTATGTAGGATTCGATCTCATGGGGGATCTTGGTCGTTCCATCCGACTTTGTGAAGAGGATGTCGTTGCCGTTTGTCAGGGCATGGAGATAGAGGTCATCGTCCGACGTGAGGCTGACAAGGACCGGGAAGTTGGTTTGCGTTGCGGGGACCTTCGAGTGGTCGATGGTGATGTTCTTCCGGTAGCTCCAGCTGCAGTCGTACCAAGGGAAGCTCGGGGTGGGCGTGGGCATTGGGGTGGGGGTGCTGCCGCACGTCGATCCCTCCTCACTCCCCAGGTAATGGAATTTGGAGGGGTCCTTCTGGTTCTTATACTCGGTGGCGATCCAGTCGGCATCCCGGGCCACGCTGGAGAGCCGGATCTCGTCGAGGCGGCCGTTCACGAAATACTGGTCGGGGGAGGCATGATAGGGTGCCACTCCTATCCTCATCTCATTCGTGGCGGTTCCGATATCATAGGTCGATGCAGCGATACTGTTTACCTGTTTCCCATTGACGTAACCGACGATATTGTCACCGGTTGTCCAGGTGACCGCCAGGTGGGTCCAGCTAGTCGGGACGGTTCCCGATTGGAAGGTATATGGACCATTCTGCTGGTTGTCCCAGAACTCGGGATACAGATGCCCATTCTGCACGGCAAGGATATAGCCGTAACCTGTATTCGGCCCGGGGTTCGTACTTGTTTTGCCCACGATCTTCTGGTTAGGATTTGAATTGTCGAGGTTCACCCATGCTTCCATGGTGACCTGGGAGGTCATATCCAGACTCGGGGCATCCGGCCCCAGGATCCAGTCGCTCCCGTCAAAGTCCTGCGCACCGTCGATCTGGCCTGTTCCAGGGCCATTGTTATGCTGCGCACCGTTGTTGCCATTTTCAGTCGAGTCAAAGTGGGTACCGGATGTGGATTCATCGGTTACCGTCTCGTTCAGGTGCCAGACGCCGGCGAAGCCGTTTGTCCAGACATCCGTCACGTCCTCCTGGCTGGATGCGGCCGGGTTGCCGTAGTACATAAAGATGGAGGTGTTGTATGCATCGGTGGTGGAGTTGAGTGAAGGTACCTTCACCCAGGAGACAAGTGCCCCGCTGGACTTCGTGAAGTTCTCGATCTCGTGCGGAATTTTATTCCCGTTTGAATCGGTGAAGAGGATGTCGTAGCCTTGTGCCTTGTCCCTGAGGTCGGTATCGGTTAAGCTGATGAGGACCGGGAAGTTAGTCTCGGTGGCGGAGACCGCCGTCTTGTTGATGGTGATGTTCTTCCGGTAGGCCCAGCTGCAGTCGTACCAGGCCGGGCCAGGGGGCGTCGGGGTTGGGGTTGGGGTTATAGGGCTGCCCAAACCCCCGTCACCAGAGCCCCCGGAACCATGAGGAATCGGAGGGACGTACACCCCCCAGGGGAACCTGGTCTCGAGGATCACGACCCCGCCCTTCCCGGTCCCGTTGTAGATCATGACGGCGCTCTGGGGCATGTAGGGGGCATTGAACGAAAGGGTCTCGCCAACGGACCAGGGGAAGGAACCGGAGTTCGTGAAGCTGGTGGTCTCGTCGGAGCCGTTCACGAGGATCTTGAACTGCCCCGCCGGGATGGAATCCCCGCCCTGGTGGACGATGGTGATGAGGGTGCTCCGGTTGGTCATGGAGGCCTGGAGGGACGGGATCCGGGTATTGGTGGGCGTGCTGATGATGACCAGGTTCACGATCATCATCCCCACGACGACCACGCCGATGAGGACCATCGTCCCCGCGACCTCGGAGATTGCACGCCCGTCCATGTCTTCCCCCTGCCTTACCCGGACCGTGGGCCGGGCATGCTGCCCGGATCTCCCGGGCACGACCCCCCCAAAAGGCCGGGCTATCGGGTGCACCGTTGCTGCTAATCATTAATTTACATATATACTAAATAAATGTTTCCTTATTCTTTTCATGATTTATGTTAGATATATCAAGAAAATATCACAAAATATCCCTTTGATCTATGAAGACCGGGGAAGGGCCTGGCCCTGTCCCTGCTCAGGACCAGCCGGTACCTCCCCTTGAGCCAGGTTGAGGACAGGAGAGAAGGGGTGGAGGAACCAGCCTGTTTCCCCTTGAAGGTGACTATCTGGCACATTCATTGATTCGTTCCCTGTGAACCGGTGACATGATAGGATCCTATTGACGAAACGGTCAGGTCTGCGATGAAGTTGTTCTCAAAGGTATTCCGTGCATATAGGGTGGATTCACAGGAGCGGCACCGGTGGTCATCCCGACCCCGCAGATCAACTCAGTGGCCTGGTAGTTGTCTTCGACCCGCTATCGAGGGTTGGCGTTGTTGCCGGTCCTTGCTGAGAACTGGTCCAGGGGGCTTGAGGTGGCTATGCCCGGGTACTCGGCCGCATATATATCGCCAGCCGTGGGCACCCCTGAGAGGGTCACGGTGATGGTAATTGCAGATCCCCCCGCCCGCGATGTTGTCCGCATAGCAGGTCCAGGCCCTTTTACCCCCCGCACTCCAATCCGTCGGACCGGCAGCCAGGTTAGACGGGCTGCCCTTCGTATCGATCACCGATGATACATAAAGTGGTGGCAGTGCTCATGGAAAAACTGACCACCATGAGGTTCCCCGCGGTGCTGGGTCCGGGGAGGGGGATAGATAATGGGTTTCCGGACTGGGAATTGGTACCCCGGGCCTGGACAAAGGCCGGCTAGCACAAGGATGATTCAGAAGCATTACGATAATGGAAGGTAATTGGGCTGTTCTGGTTATTGTACTCGGTTGTGATCCAGTTGGAGTCACGGGCAATGTTGGAGATCCGGACCTCGTCGATCATGCCGTCAAAGAGCTGGTCCACGGGGGTCCCTGCACCGTTCTCTTCACCCCCGATGATCACCCGGTTGGAATCGATGCTGATGGAAGAGCTTGCCTGGGTCGCGATACGTACTCCATTTCGGTGGAGGTACGCTATTCCTCCTGAGGTGAGGTTCAAGGCCACATGGTACCAGCTCCCCGTGGTCACGGTATTCCCGCTCACCGGCCCGCTTGTCAGGAATCCGTAGGGGGTGCTCGAACCCGAGGCGCTCGGCCAGACGGCGATCTGGTATGCGTCCTGTTGACCGGAAAGGTATTGCCTCCCGAGGATCGATTTATTCCCTCCGCCGGAATCAGTCCATGAGCTCCCGTTTATCCAGGCCTCGATGGTGATGGGCCCGGTGATCTGGAGGGACGAGGAGTCCGGTACCTGGATGAACTGGTTGCTTGCAGCGGTGAAGGACTGCCCGTACCCGATCTTGGCGGCCACCCGGGCCGGGGGGTTCGCCCCGGTCTGGCCGCCCTGGCCATTGTTATGATTGGAGGTGCTGTCCTTGAACTCGCCGACACCTCCGACCCCGAGCTCCCTCAGGTGCCATACCGCCTGGTAGTAGTTGCTCCAGACGCCGCCAGTCTTATCCTCCTGGTTGGAAGCGGCGGAGTTGCCGTAGTACATGAAGATGCTCGTGTTCGCGGCAGAGGAGAGGGGGTCCACCTTCACCCACGCGATGAGGCCTCCGCTGCCTGACTGGTAGAGCTCGATCTCGTGGGAGAGCTTCGTCGTGCCGTCCCCCTTCGTGAAGAGGATGTCATCCCCGGTCGTCTGGGCGTACGTCTTCAGGTCGCTGTCCAACGTGAAGTTGATGAGGACCGGGAAGTTGGTGAGGGATCCCACCACCTGGGCCTTGTCGATGGTGATGTTCTTCCGTTTGGTCCATGCGCAGTTGTACCAGGGGGTGTACCCCGCTGGCGGCGTCGAACTCATCACATTGAGCGATACAGCGCTGGAGGTGCTGGTCTGGTAATTGCCGTCGCCGTTGTAGGTCGCGGTGATGGAGTGGGTCCCCACCGGCAGGGTGGAGGTGGAAAGGGACGCGCTGCCGGAGATGAGAGTGGCCGTGCCCAGCGGGACAGATCCGTTGTAGAATGTGACCGTGCCGGTCGGCGTCCCCGAACCACCCGTTGGAGTGACCGTAGCCGTGAACGTAACCAGGTCTCCATAGGTGGAAGAACCCGTCGACGCACCGAGCGTGGTCGTGGTGGTGGTCATGGCGGACCCCGGGGGTGCGAAACCGGGGACGTTCCGCCAGGACCGGGATATGCCGCCGGTAGAGTACTCCTCCACGTAATCGGCCGAGACGTTCACCTGGGTGAGGGAGAGCCTGACGTCGTAGATCTGCGGGTTCCCCGTGATGTTCAGGAAGGTGACATTCCCGCTCCTCCCAATCTTATAGGAGGTCACCGGGAGCCCGCCATCGTTCGCGAGGTCCTGGAAGGTACGGTTCCACATCTCGGAAGCATTGGTGCTCGCGGCCTGGATGGTTATGTTCACCCACCGTGTATTGTTCCCGGCCAGAAGGGGGGGACTGCTGAGATCGGTGACCGCACTCGCGACGGTGATGGGGCCGCTCCCGCTCACCTCGGTGCTCGTGACACCGCCCAGGAGGAGGATCTCACCCACATTCACGACGGGTGAGCTGTTCACCACCGAGATGCTGATGGCCGGGGGGATCTCGCTCGTCGAGCCATCGGCCTGCTCCAGGAACACCCCTCCCAGCTGGTAGTAATAGGTCTGGGGGGTATAGTAGAGGTTGTTTGACCGGTATTCGATGGCCCCGAGAGGATGGGTTGAGGTGGAGATAAGGGGGATGAACCCGTGGCGCACGTCGTACGAGGCAGTGATTTTCCCGGTATTATCGCTCGTTGATACATTGACGCTCCGGGGGCCCTGGAACAGGGTGGAGATGCCATAGACCGGGCTCATGAGATCAACCGTGTAAATCGTTGAGGTGGTGACGTTCCGGTACACAGGCAGGTTGCTCAGCACGGGGTTGCCACTCGAGTACGTGGTCACCGTGATATCAGTGCTGTTCCACAGGTACTCGGTCACGTTCCAGAAACTTTGGATATAGCCTGTGCTGTTCAGGGTCCAGTTGAACCGGTTGGAATAGAAATAATTCGGGGTGATATTCACGCTGACATCCCATGCGGGTCCACCGATCAGGACCCACCTGTCCGTCAGGAGGTCGCTCGTGGAGATATTGATGTAGAAATGCAGGGGCGTTGTGTTCACGTTGAGAGTTCCAGGTATATTCGTGATGGTTCCGCTCTCGCTGTATCCCCCGGAGCTGACCAGGAAGTAGGAATCTGATGTGATGGTGATGTTCTCGACCCTCTGGTTGAGGGCGAGGACTGCGCCGGCTTTTGACGGGCTGAAGAAAGGGAAGTAACTCAGTATCCCGGCCGTATCCCCGCTCCCCAGGCTTAAAGCAGGGCCAAATTCGCTCTGGCACTGGCGGCTTGTCCAGAGAGTGTCGATATTGAGCTTGTACTCGGTGAACCGCTCCTTCACCTGGGCCATCTGGGCGATCTCGTTCTCCCGTCCCATGGCCGGCATCAGGTAGAGGAGGTAGATGGAGATCGTCATGATGATGACCGCGAGGAGGAGGATGAACCCGACGGCCTCGGAGAGTCCCTCGTCGCGATGGGGGGGAGTCATACCTTTTTCAATATATAGTCAGATTAATATATAAATCCTCTGCGGTATTCCGGCCGGACAGGGTTAAACACTTTAAGCGGAGAGGACACATCTTTATCGAACGGTGAACAGCGTGAGCGAGAGGATCCACTGGGCTGACGTGGTTGCGTCCTCTGTAAAAGGCGATACACCCCACCGGGTTGCCACCGGGATCACCCCCTCCGGGCCCATCCATATCGGGAACATGCGGGAGGTTCTCACCGGCGACCTGGTCTTCAAGGCCATGGTTGAGCGCGGGCTCTCCGCGGAGCTCCTCTACATCGCGGATGACTTCGACCCGCTCCGGAAGGTGTACCCCTTCCTCCCCGAGTCCTATGCCGCATGGGTGGGAAAGCCCATCTCGGATATCCCCTGCCCCTGCGGGGAACACAGGAGCTATGCGGACCATTTCCTCACCCCGTTCCTCTCGGCCCTCTCGGAACTGGACATCACCCCCCGCGTGTACCTCGGGAGCGAACTGTACCGGTCGGGTGCCTACACAAAGGAGATCGCGACCGCCATCGGGCATACCGGAGAGATCCGGCATATCCTCGAGCGTGTCTCGGGCCGGACCCTCCCGCCTGACTGGGCACCCTTCTACCCCATCTGCAGCGTCTGCAAGAAGCTCTCCCCGGCCCGGATCCTCGATCACGACACCGAAAACCACAGAGTCCGGTACCGCTGCGCCTGCGGGAACGAAGGCACGGCCGACTACTCCCGCGGCGAGGGGAAGCTCGTCTGGCGCGTGGACTGGCCGATGCGGTGGGCCCACTTCGGGATCACCGTCGAGCCATTCGGCAAGGACCATGCCACCGCAGGGGGCTCCTATGATACAGGGAAGGAGATCGCCCACAGGGTCTTCCGCTGCGAACCCCCGCACCCGGTCATCTACGAGTGGATCAGCCTGAAGGGGAAGGGAGCGATGCACTCCTCGAAGGGCGTTGCGGTGACCATCACGGAGATGCTCGAGATCGTACCCCCCGATGTGCTCCGGTACCTCATCGTCCGCGCAAAGCCGGAGAGGACAATCGACTTCGACCCCGGGATAGGGCTCATCTCCCTCATCGACGAGTATGACCGGGTCTCCCACGAGGCCGCGGGCAGGGAGTACGAGCTCTCGCGGATCGCCTCCATCCCCACCCGGATCCCCTTCCGGCACATGGTGACCGTGGTACAGATCGCCCACGATGACAGGCGGCTCTTCCAGTGCCTTGCCCGGACAAGCTACGACGTCACCAACACCGAGAACATCCTCCGCCAGGCTGGACGCGTCAGGGCGTGGCTCCGGAAGTACGCCCCCGACACGGTGAAGTTCTCGGTGAAGGAGAGGCTCCCGCCCCACATCCGGGACCTCTCCGAGGATGATATCCGTGCCCTCTCGGCCTACTTTGAGCTACTGAAGGCCCTCCCTGCCTGGTCGGCAGAAGAGATCCACAACGGGGTCTATGAGGTCGCACCACAATGCGGGTCTGATGCAAAACGGCTCTTCGAGATCATCTACCTCGCGTTCCTGGGGCAGGTCCGGGGCCCGCGCCTGGGCTGGTTCCTCGAGGCTCTCGGGAGGGAGTTCGTGCTCGGGCGCCTCTCCGAGGCGGTGTATCCCTGTGTACTCTAGGGGGTGCGACCTCTGCCACCTGGGGGCCAAGATGGTCCTCTTCGTGACAGGCCTCTGCCACCGTGGGTGCTGGTACTGCCCCCTCTCGCCCGAACGAAGCGGCCATGACATCGCCTACGCAAATGAGAGGCCGGTCACTCAGCCGGGGGATTTCCTTGAAGAAGCGCGGATGATGGGGGCCCTCGGGACGAGCATCACCGGCGGCGAGCCTTTCCTCGTTCCTGACCGGGTCGCCGCGTTCTGCAGGATCCTGAAGGAGACCCTTGGGCAGGAACACCACATCCACCTCTACACGGGCATGGCGCCCGGCCGGGAGATGCTCGTCCCCCTCATCGGCCTGGTCGACGAGATCCGGCTCCATCCCCCCCGGGAGGCCTGGAAGGAGATCCTGGCATCACCGTACGCCCGCTCGCTGGAGGTGGCCAGGTCCCTTGGCTTCGCCGTCGGGATCGAGGTGCCCGCACTTCCCGGGCTTCCGGCGCTTGCGGAGATCCTTCCCCTTGCCGACTTCCTGAACATCAACGAGCTCGAATGGGGCGGCATCAACGCCGACGAGATGCGGAGCCGGGGGTACACACCTGCAGACAGCCTCCACAACGCGGTGAAAGGGTGCCGCCGCTGGGCAAAGGATCTCCCCCACAGGGAGAAGGTCCACTGGTGCTCCTCGAGATCCAAGGATGCTGTCCAGCTCCGTGAACGCCTCAAGCGCATTGCCGCCCGGACTGCCCGCCCGTTTGACGAGGTGACCGGTGACGGGACCATCCTCTACGGTGTTCTCGAGCCCGACGGCCCGCTTGCCCCGGATCGCCTCGGCCTCAGGAAAGGAAGCTACGAAGAGTGCGACGGCTGCATCGAGCTCTCCTGGAAGGCGCTCAGGAAGCGGGCAAAACGCCTCCCGGGGAAGAAGTATATCGTGGAACGCTACCCCAACCGGGGGGTGGTGGTGGAAGTGACCCCCCTGTGAAGGTGCGCTCCGGCCTTGAGGGGCTCTACGAGAGTCTCCTCGGCTGGCAGATCCGGCATGTCCCGCTCCACATCGCCATCATCCAGGACGGGAACCGCCGGTTCGCGAGGTCCCTCGGCCTGGAGGCCGGGGAGGGGCACCGGGCCGGTGCCGACACCACCGAGAGGGTGCTCGACTGGGCGCACGAGATGGGGGTGAAGTACATCACCCTCTACTCCTTCTCCACCGAGAACTTTCGGCGGGACAGCGAGGAGGTGGAGAGCCTCTTCTCCCTCTTCAAGGAGCGGTTCGAGAAGATCCTCTCCGACGAACGCGTCCACCGGCGCCGCATCCGGGTCCGGGTCTTCGGCGACCGCGCCCTCCTCCCGCCCGACCTCCTCGAGAGGGTGGAGGCGGCCGAGGCGGCCACCCGCACCTACGGGAACTTCTTCTTAAACATCGCCCTCGCATACGGCGGGAGGAACGAGATCGTCCATGCCGCCCGTTCCATCCTCCGGGAGGTGAGGGAAGGGGAGGTCACGCCGGAGAAGATCGACGCGGCCCTGGTCGAGCACCACCTCTACGACGGGAAGTACCTCCCCCCCGTAGACCTCATCATCCGCACGGGGAACGAGCGCCGCACCTCCAACTTCCTCCCCTGGCTCGCGAACGGCAAGGAGAGCGCGGTCTACTTCTGCGCACCGAACTGGCCGGTCTTCCGGAAGATCGATCTCCTTCGTGCCCTGCGCCTCTATGACCAGCGGATGCGCGGGAAGGGGATGCCTTCCCGCGAGTAAAAAGACGGGGCGACGGTCAGCTCCCGAACCGCCGCTTCCTGGACTGGTAATCCCGGAGGGCCCGGAGAAAGTCCACCTTCCGGAAGAGCCTCCAGTTCACGTCGGAGAAGAAGAGCTCGGAGTACACGCTCTGCCAGATGAGGAAGTCGGTCAGGTGGGAGCCGCCGGTCTTCACCACGAGATCGGGGGTGTAGCGGAAGGTGAGGTACGAGTCGATAAGGTTCTCGTCCACCGCATCAGGGTCGATCCCGTCCTCGGCCATCCCCCGGATGCACTTGGTGATCTCCTCGCGCCCGGAGTGGCCGATGGCCACGAGGACAGGCATCCCCTCTCCCATCACCTCGTCCCGGTCGCCCCCATGAAGCTCCAGGCGGGCGAAGTCCGCGATCCGGCAGATGAAGGGGAGGAATGGCTCGATCCTCGCCGCATACCGGGTGCTGATATGAAAAGTGACACCCCGGATCCCGATCTCCCTGCACCAGCCGCTCACCTCTGCGATCTTTTCGGGGGCATCGATCATGTCCTGCTCGGTGATCATGAAGCAGAGGTGCTCGGGGAGGATGGTGAGCCTGCGGAGGATCAGCTTCTCGTAGAGCCAGTAGATCATGAGGCCCACCTGAGGAGCGCATCCCTGTCCAGGGTGTTCAGGACATCTTCGGGGCTGCACCAGCCCCGCCGGGCGAGGGTGATGCCGTGGCTGATATTCCCAAGCTCGGATCGCTCATGGGCATCGGTCCCGATGGAGAGCTTCAGTCCCTTATCGCGTGCCTCCCTGATCTGGGGATCGTCGAGGTCCATCCGGTATGGGGAGGCATTGATCTCAAGGGCTGTCCCGTTCCCCTGAGCCGCCTCCATGACCCGGTCCATGTCCAGATCAGAGGCTGCCCGGGAGGGGAAGAGCCGGCCGGTCGGGTGGCCCAGGATATCCACATGATCGTTTGCGAGCGCCGAGAGGATCCGGCGGGTCATGGTATCCTTCTCCTCGTGCAGCCCCGAGTGGACCGAGGCGATGACGATATCGAGGTCTCCAAGCACCCGGTCAGGAAGCCCGAGGCTGCCGTCGGCCATGATATCCACCTCGATGCCGGCCAGGAGCTGGCAGCCTGACGTGCGGTTCACCTTCTCGATCTCCCGTCCCTGGGCTATCACCCCGTCGGCGTCCAGGCCGTGGGTGATGTGGAGGGTCGAGGAATGGTCGGAGACGAGGATGTACTCGTACCCGTGCTCAGCCCCGGCCCCTGCAATCTCTTCGAGGGTCATCCGGCCGTCGGTCGCCGAGGTGTGGACATGAAGGTCTCCCCGGATCGCTCCCGGTTCAACGAGGGGCGGGAGATCTCCCACGAGAGCCCGCTCGATCTCGCCCCGGTCTTCCCGGATCTCTGGAGGGATGAGGGGAAGGCCCAGGGCAGAGAAAAGGGATTCTTCGTCCGGGAAGGAATGGAGGGTACCACCGGATCGCTGCTCGAGGCCGTACTCGTTCAGCTTCAGCCCCCGATCGATGGCAAGGGCCCGGAGCCGGATGTTGAAGTCCTTGGACCCGGTGAGATAGATGAGCATGGACCCGAAGGATTCCGTCTCGGTGAACCTGATATCCACCCGCTCCCCCAGGCACCGGATGGAGGTACGTTGTTCACCCTCGTTGATCACTTCGTCCGCGATGGACCGGAGCCTCGGGTTCACCATCAGGGGGGATTCCCTGCTCACGATGTCGATATCCCCGACGGTGGACTTCCCGCGCCGGTAGCTGCCCGCAACCTCGAAGGTGCCCGGGGAGAGGGCCGATGCCACCTTAGTGACCACCGCGTCCGCCCTGTCCCGGGTCATCCGGGTGGCCGAGGCCCGGTACTGGGCGATGGACCTGAGGAACTCGGCCTCCTTCTTCTCGCCAAAACCCTTCACCGCCCGGATCCGCCGGGAACGGGCCGCCTTCTCAAGATCTTCGATGGACTCGATCCCGAGCTTCATCCAGAGCCGGTGCACGGTCTTGGGCCCCACCCCGTCGAGTTTCAGGAGCTCGGGGAGGGACTCCGGGATCTTCTTCTGGAGCTCGTCCAGTTCGGGAAAGGTCCCGGTCCGCACGATGGAAAGGATCTTCTTCGCGATACCGCTCCCGATGCCCGGGATGGCGACAAGTGCTTTCTCATCGAGCTCCGAGACGGGAACGGGGCTCCCCTCCACCTGCTGGGCGGCCCGTTCATAGGCGCGCACCTTGAAGGGGTCCTCCTCTCCCGTCACCTCCAAGAGCTGGGCCATGAATCGGAGGCGTTCCGCCACATCCCGGTTCGAACCCGCCATGGGTACAACTCATCCCCAGCGGTATATGGTTCTCTCGCTTCCTGGTCCTGAAGCCCGGGCCTCATCCCGATGGTGCTATCGCCCCATCCGTATGGGGCCCCTTTCCCCATCCGGATAGGGCCCCTTTCCCATCCGGATAGGCCATGCCCCCAAAAGCGGCCACGGCCAATCCAAATGGATATGACGGGCTGGGAGAGATATTTCTGGTATGGAGCATGCTGCCTGCGAGGACCTCCTGGAGGCCATCCTCATCCTCACCGAGCGATGCGGATCCCCTCCCACGGCGGGGGACCTTGCAGCACACCTGGGGAGGGATGCGGCGTCCCTCAAAACTCTTCTTAAGGACCAGGAGAGGGCCGCAAGGGTCAGCGTGGATCCCTCGGGAAGGGTCAGCCTCCTTCCCGATGGGCAGGCAATCGCCTCCCGGGTGGTGAACCGGCACCGGATCCTCGAGTCGTTTCTCGCAGAGAAGCTGGGGGTGGAACCGGGGAAGGCATCGGGGGAGGCGTGCCTCATGGAACACCAGGTCTCTGACGAGACCATCAGGAAGCTCTCGGACTTTCTGGGGAGGCAGGGAGGAGCCCGGCACCGGTCCCGGACCCGCGGCGGAGGGGCGGGGGGCGATGAGGCAGGAGTGCCCGGGACACCGATCCCGCTCTCGGAGTATCCCGAGGGGACCCGGCTCAGGGTGATGGCCATCGGGAACTTCTCCCGGGTCCGAAGGCTCGCCGACGTGGGGCTCCTCCCCGGGGAGTCCCTCGTCCTCAAGCGGAAGCTCTCCAACGGCTCGGTGGTGGTGGAGGTGAAGGGGAGCGACATCGCCCTCTCCTCCGAGGTCGCGGACTGCATCCTCGTGGAGGAGCAGGGATGAGGTTCGCCCTCGTGGGCAACCCGAACGTGGGAAAGTCCCTCATCTTCAACCAGCTCACCGGCCTGGGCGTCGAGGTCTCCAACTACCCGGGCACCACCGTCGCCCTCCACCGCGGGTCAACGTGCGTCGATCGCGAGAGGGTGGAGGTCCTCGATCTCCCGGGCCTCTACTCCATCGACGGGGACCAGGAGGAGGAGGTCCTCGCGCGCAGGATCCTCACCGACGGCGGCCTCGACGGGGCCATCATGATCCTGAACGCCACGAACCTGGAGCGGAACCTCTACCTCCTCCTCCAGGTTGCCGAGACCGGTATCCCCCTGGTCGTCGTGGTGAACATGATGGACGAGGCCGAGTCCTCGGGCCTGGAGGTGGATCTCGGGAAGCTCTCGGGGATCCTGGGGGTTGAGGTCATCGGTACGGCTGCAACGAGCGGGAGGAACCTGGGTGGGATCATGCCTCTCGCCATGGAAAAGGCGCGACCGGCCGGCATCGCGGTGCCGTACGATGCAGATGTCGAGGCCGCGATACGGACCCTGGAGAAGACCCTCGGGGCCACGCGCCTCGCAGCCATCTGGGCACTCGATGACATCGGTACAGACCCGAATATCGCTGAGGCCGCAGGGGATCTCGCCGGGGAGATCGAGCAGAGCCACCGCATGAGTGTCCACCAGATCATGGCGCTGAACCGGTACACCCTCTCTCGCGAGATCGCGGGCAGGGTGGTGAAGAGGGGGGTTTCAAAGGCCGGAATCGGGCTGGACCAGCTCCTCTCCCGGGAGATCCCGGGTATCCCGATCCTTGCATCGGTTCTCGTCGGGATGCTCCTCTTCGTATTCGTCTTCGGCTCCCTCCTGGAAGGGCTCATCGTCCGTCTCTTCCAGGACCTTGCCGTTGCGCCCCTCCTCTCCCTCGGGCTCCCTCCCCTCGCCCAGAAGGTCGCGGTATCGGCAGTCATCGGCCTCCAGGCAGGCTTCGGTATCGCCTTTCCCTATATCCTCATCTTCTTCCTCCTCCTCGCCATCCTCGAGGACTCCGGCTACATGACCCGTGCCGCCTTCCTTGCTGACCGGGCGATGCACAGGGTGGGGATGCACGGGGGGGCAATCATCCCCATGATCCTGGCCTTCGGGTGCAATGTCCCGGCGATCATGGCGGCCAGGAACCTGGGTACGAGAAGGGAGCGTCTCATTGCAGCCTTCCTCATCACCATGGTCCCCTGTTCTGCCCGGACCGTCATCATCGCAGGGGTTGTCGCTGCCTTTGTCGGGATCCCCGCGGCCCTCTCCATCTACGGGATGGTCCTTGCGGTTATCTTCCTCACCGGAGTCCTCCTCTCCCGGGTCACCCCGGGCGGCCAGTTCGGCATGATCCTTGAGATCGCGCCCATGCGCTGGCCGAAACCCGATCTGGTCCTCGCGAAGTCCCTGCACAGGCTTCGGGATTTCCTGGTGGCGGCCATCCCCCTCCTCGTCGTGGGAAGCTGCCTCCTCGGGGTCCTGGAGTTCTACGGGGTCCTCGCCGTCTTCCAGGGCCTCGCCGCCCCCCTCTTCCAGGGAATCCTGGGGCTCCCCCCGTATGCCATCACCGCCCTCATCTTCGGGATCCTCAGGAAGGAGATGGCCATCGAGACCCTGGCGGTCCTCGCCGGGTCCGCGAACCTCCCCCTGGCCATGAGCACCCTCCAGATCTACATCTTCGCGGTCATGTCCGTCCTCTTCGTGCCCTGCATCTCGACGATGGTGGTCCTCTCCCGGGAGAACGGCTGGAAGGTCGCGGCCCTCGTCACCCTCTACACCGTGCTCCTCGGGATCGGGATCGGGGCAATGATTAACATGATCTTCGCATAGGTACAGGAGGACCCCATGCTCACCTTCATCGGCCTCGGCCTCTCCGATGAGCGCGACATCTCGGTGAAAGGCCTCGATGCGGTCAGGTCAGCCGACCGGGTATACCTGGAGACCCATACCTCCCGGCTCACGGGGACCACCATCTCTGCCATGGAGGAGTTCTATGGAAGAACTGTCATCCCCGTCTCGAGGGAGGAGATGGAGGTGCGCCCGGGGGCGATCCTTGCCTATGCGATGGACCATGATGTGGCCCTCCTCTGCGGGGGGGACCCCATGGTTTCCACAACCCACGCCGATCTCAGACTGAGGGCAAAGGCCGCGGGGGTGGAGACCCGGATCATCCATGGTGCGTCGATCCAGAGCGCGGTCTCCGGGCTCACGGGTCTCCAGAACTACCGGTTCGGGAAGCCTACCTCCATCCCCTTCCCCTCGGGTACCTGGTTCCCGACGACGCCCCTGGAGACCGTCCTCTCGAACCTCGCCCTTCACCTCCATACCCTCGTCTTCCTCGATATCCGGGACGGGCGGTTCATGACCGTGACCGAGGGGATTGCGCTCCTGGGGGAGATGGCAGCGCGGATCTCCCGGCCGGCTCCGGACTTCTTTGTGGGCATCGCCCGTGCCGGATCAAAGGACGCGCTCGTTGCGGCAGGGAGTGGGGCCCGGCTCGCGAAGCTGGAGTTCGGCCCGCCCCTCCACATCCTCGTGGTCCCGGCCGACCTGCACCCCGTAGAACAGGAGTACCTGGAGGCCTTCTCCCTGTATGAAGGTACGTGACTACGGAGAGTCCCTGGGGAGGATCCTCCGGGATATCTCCCTCTCGCCGCCGAAGGGAACCGCCCTCTACCGGGCCGCCAGCGAGGCGCACGAGATGGCGGAGGCCTACCTCATGGACGGCAGGACCTTTCTCTCCTCGGGTGACCTGATGAACGGGCTCGCTGCCTTTACGTATGCCTCCGGCTGGCTGGATGCCTCCTCCACCCTCGGCCTCTTCACGACGAACACGACCCTTGGCATCCCGGTGTTCCCCGAGGAGGCTCTCTCCATGGGTGCCGGGAGGCTGCGCGAGAAGAGGGAACGGTACAGGAAGATGCTCTCCGGTGCCCTTGAGGCCCTCGAGTGCTCCCCTGACCGCGGGAGCCCCCTCTTTCCCGCGGCAACCATCATCCTGGAACGGGCAGGGGAACTTCTCGGGAAAGGGGATCTCCATGCAAAGGAGGGGAGGGATGCGGATGCCCTCGCCTGCTACAGCCACGGGCATGGCTGGCTCGACGCAGGGGTGAGGGCAGGGCTCTTCAGGGTCCTTCATTCCCGGGAACTCTTCACGGTAGGCCCCTTGTGAAAGGGGACTTCCCCTGGGCCCCTTGTAGAAGGGGACCTCCCCAGGTCCCCTGTAAAAGGTTATGAGCTTTCCCTGTAACCGGTACATTTGCATACTGAGGGGACTGACCGGCGTCCGGAGGGGAAGGGGGGAGGTTTTCAGTGGAGCGTTCCCAGTGGAAGTGGCTCATCATATCGGTGAGCTTCAGCCTGGTCGTCCTGGCCCTGGTCCTCTATTTCACCGTGACCGAACGGACCTTCGAGTACCTCCGCCGCCTGAACCTCCTCTTCCTCCTCCTTGCCATCGTCTTCCACTTCCTGGCCTACGGCTTCTGGGCCATGAGGATCCGCACCATGGCCGCTTCCCTTGGGCACCATGTGGAGTTCACCTACTGCCTGAACCTGGTCATGGCAAATCTCCTTGCAGGAGCCATCACCCCAGCCCAGGCCGGGGGCGAACCGGTGCGGATCCACCAGCTCTACCGGAACAACGTTCCCCTCGGTGATGCCACGGCCATCGTGGTGGTGGAGCGAGTCCTCGATGCCATCGTCCTCGGGGTCGCCGGGATCGGGGCCATCTTTCTCCTCGGGGAGATGGTCGAGGAGGTGCCCGGGAACCTGACGCTCGTCATCTCGATCTCATGGCTCATCATGATCCTCTTCATCGCTGCCTTTGTCTTCTCGGTGAGGAACCCCGACCTCCTGAAGAGGTTCCTCAAGAAGGTCTCGCGGGTCTTCGTGAAGCGGTGGGACTTAAAGAGGATCGAACGCTTCATCGCCTCCATCGATCGGGAGGTGGACAACTTCCACGACAGCCTCTCCCGCTTCGTGGCCCATGCAAAGGGCGGCCTCCTCTGGGGGACCCTCTACACCGCACTCTTCTGGTTCTCCGAGTTCATCATCGTCTCCCTCATCCTCATGGGCATCGGCGAATCGCCCCACTACCTCCTCTCCCTCGTCGCCCAGATCGTGATTGCCATCATCATGATGATCCCGCTCACCCCCGGCTCCTCGGGGATAGCCGAGCTCTCGGCTACGTCGGTGTATGGGCTCTTCATCAACACCTCCATTGTCGGCGTCCTCGTGGTGGTCTGGAGGGCCATCTTCTACTACATGAATATCGCGGTAGGGATCCTTGCCTCCATCCCCCTCATCCAGAGGGAGATGCTCCGCCGTGACGAGGACCACCCCAAGGTTTAACGTGAGGAAGGGCGATGTTTACCATCGCCATGGACGAGCAGAGGTGCAGGGTCAGGGGGGTCTTTCTCTCGATGAGCGAGCAGGGGGCCGCTGCACCGACGGTGCTTTTAGAGCTTCCCGCCGGCGACTGCATCCCGATCTACATCGGGCTCTGGGAAGCCATCTCCATCAGGAACGCCATCAAGGGGGAGGTCCTCCCGAGGCCCATTACCCATGACCTCTTTGTCGAGGTGTTAAAGAGGCTCCATGCAACCGTCACCGCCCTCTCCATCGACGCGCTGGAGGACGGGATCTTCTATGCAAAGCTCCACGTGAAGCTGGACGGGGTCATCGAGGTGGTGGACTGCAGGCCGAGCGACGGCATCGCCATCGCTCTTCGTACCGACGCCCCCATCACCGTCGAGGAGGGCGTAATCTCCCAGGCGTCGAAGAAGAGGGATGACCTGCCGAACCTGCAGGACCTCGACTCCGTGATGTGAGCCCCTCTTTGCATCTCCTCTAGCGACGCCTCTTCTCAAGCTCCCTCCATACCTCTTCGAGATCGATCCCTGCGGCGGCGAGGGCGAGGAGGAGGTGGAACTGGAGATCGGCGGCCTCCGAGACGGTGGCCTCAGGGTCACCGTTCTTCACGGCGAGGATGAACTCTACCGCCTCCTCCCCGACCTTCTCGAGGATAGCGTCGATCCCCTTCTCCCCGGAGGCAAGGCGGCTCACGTAAGACCCCTCCCGAGGGTGGGCGAGCCGGTCCCTGATGACCTCCCAGATCTCCGGGATGATCCCGCTCTCCTTCATGGGCCATCACCCGTGGAGAGGATCTCCCCGAGCTCGGACCCGAAGAACCTCCGGAAGAGGAGACGTGCCTTCTCCACGTTCGCGCCCCCCTTCCCGATCGCGATGCCGAGGTCGCTCCTCTTCTGGAGAACGATGGCAACCCTCCCTGCCTCGTCCTTCCTCACCGTTGAGAGGACAGCCGGCCGGAACATGTTGGCGATGAACTCGTCGGGGTTCTCCGAGTACTCCACCATCTCGATCTTCTTCCCGAGGACCTTCTGCATCCTCCTGATATTCTCCCCCTTCTTCCCGATGGCAAGGCCCATGTCGCCCGGGCGGATGACGTAGATGATCCGGTCAAACCGCTCGTCCATGAGGCAGTCGATGGCAGTGGATTTTGTAAGGATCCTGAGCTCCTCGATGTATCTCCTCTCTTTAAAACCGATGGTCCGTTCCATTTCACGTGACTCTCTCTCTCTCCCCGTATATATGATTAAAGAAATTGATCGTCCGCAACGGTTGGGATCTTTACGGGGCGAAGGGCGTCTAGGAAAGGAGTGGTGCGGGCATGCCCGGGGGACTGGTGTTCCCCCCCGGGCACGCCCGGTGAAACCCGTTTATTCTCTCGGGTAAAAGAGGGTGTGGGAGGTCTTCAGGGTGCCGGGCGGTTGATAGCGGGAGTGCTCGTCACTGGTGGTGTGGGGAATTGGATTTGCCTTCCGGCCCTTCGGATCTCCCCAGATCTTCATGCACATGAGGTGGCTCCTTTCACAGTGGTCTCTCTTGTAACCAGAGGAGTTCTGTAACTCCAGCCGGTTCACAAAATATAATAATCACTAATAGTATATATACATTCCCATTAAACAGCACAAACAGATTATCATTTTATACAGAATCTAACTTATATATGTGGATTAAAACGGGAACGGGGTCAGAATAATACCGAATTCAGACGGCAAATAACGCCGGAGGGCCGTCGAAGAACCTGGCGGGGCCATGGGACCTGCCCCGCCTTGCCAGGGTGACCCGCACCTGCCCCTTCTTCGATCGGGACCGGTTCCGGACCCTCAGGTCTTCTTTGAAGGGGCACTCCCGGAGAGGTAGTCGAGATCGATCTGCCTCAGGAGATCGGGGGCCATGGACCGGAAGACACCCTCGATATTCTTGATGGCCTGCAGGTCATCCGTGGACCGCTCGTCCTTCCCTCCGCGGGGCCGGAAGATGGCCACCGCGCCGATCGCCTTGCCCCGGGGATCCCGGATCGGGGAGACACGGCCCTCCATCGGCCATTTCGTCCCGTTCTTGGCGACGAGGAGCTCGTCTCCCTCGCCGGTCACCAGGTTCTCCTCTGCAACAGCCCGTTTCGCCAGGTTCTCCACGATTGTCCCGCTCCCCTCGTGAACAAGCCGGAAGACCTCAGGGAGGGGGCGCAGGTACGACTCGGTGGACTGCCATCCGGTCATGAGCTCAGCTGCCGGGTTCATGAAGGTGACCTGGCCCTCGGCGTTCGTGGTGATGATGCCGTCGCTGATAGCCATGAGGGTCTCCAGGAACCACTCCCCCTTCTCCCGCTCCCGCTTCTCTCTCCGGTGTTTGTAGATGGCCATCTCCAGGGTGGTCTTCAGCTCGGTATCGGTGAAGGGCTTGATCAGGTACCCATAGGGCTCGGTGATCTTTGCCCGCTCGACCGTCCTCTCGTCGGAGTACGCGGTGAGGTACACGATGGGGATGTGGAGATCCCCCGATATCACCTCCCCGGCCTCGATCCCGTCCATCTCCCCCCTGAGGCGGATGTCCATGAGCACGAGGTCCGGGTGGACCTTTGCAGATCTCTCCACCGCCTCTTCACCGGTGGAGACGATGCCGGCTACCTGGTACCCGAGCTCCTGGAGGCTCTCTGCAAGGACCTTTGCGATGACAAAGTCGTCCTCAACAATCAGAATATTGGCTTTTGCCACGCTTACAAACCCCTTTACATCTTCATTTCTGGAAACCTGATGATAAAGCTTGTACCCCTTCCCGTTCCCGTCTCGATGGATCCCCCGAGCTGGTTCACGGCAAGGCCATGGACGAGCCGGAGGCCCAGGGTCTCGGTCCTCTCCAGGTCCAGGTCAGCAGGAAGTCCGACCCCGTTGTCCCGGATCTCCATCGTATAGACGGGGCCCTCGTCCTTTGTGACCCTGATTCCGATCTTCCCTCCCTGCCCGTCAGGGAAGGCATACTTCAGGGAGTTCGAGACGAGCTCGTTGATGATGAGGCTGCACGGGAGGGCTGTATCGATGTCAAGGGAGATATCGCGGACATCCATATCAAGGGTGACCCTGGCCGAGCGCTCCTCGTAGGACCGGAAGAGGTACTGGATGAGCCTGGTCAGGTACTCGGCAAGGTCAATGGTGCCGAAGGACCGGGACTGGTAGAGCTTCTCATGGATGAGGGCCATGGTCTTGATCCGGTGCTCGCTGTCCCGGAACATCTCCAGGATCTTCCTGTCCTTTGTCTTCTTTGACTGGAGCACAAGGAGGGCCGAGACCACCTGCATGTTGTTCTTCACCCGGTGGTGGATCTCCCGGAGCAGGTTCTCCTTCTCCAGGAGGGATGCGCGGATCTGTGCCTCAGCCCTCTTGAGGATGGTGATATCGATGCAGACCGCGAGGGCTGCACTCACCGCCCCTGACTCGTCCCTGAGGGGATAGATGGTGAGGAGGGCAGGGAACTGCTCGCCGTTCTTTCGGACAAGGGTGATCTCCCCCGAGAACTCCACCTCCCGCCTCTTCATCTTCCGGTGGATATCGGTGAGTTTCTCCCTGTCCTCGGGCAGGTGGAGCATCGCGAGCCTCTCTCCCACCACGTCACCCTTCCAGTAGCCGAAGATCATCTCGGCCCCCGGGCTGAAGTCCAGGATCCGGCTCTCCATGCCCCTTGGTTCTGTCGTAACGAAGGCGACGTTATGGGCCGCCTCGAAGATGGCCGAGAGCCGGCGTTCACGCTCGGTGAGCTCCCGATCCCGCGAGAGGCTCATCTTCATGGAACGGAGGAAGATGGCCAAGAGGCGCCCCTCCCGGTCCCTGAGTTCCTGATCCGATCTCATCCGCTTCGTGATATCATGGTAGAAATCGATCCGGCCGCCCTGGAACGGCGGGTCCCGGAGGACCCGGCTCGAGTACGCGAACCAGCGCTCCCCCCCCGGACCGGTGAGAGAGAACTCAAGGTCCCTCACCTCACCTGTGGAGGAGAGCATCTCTGTCAGATCCTTCCCGGTTGCATCTCCTCCTGCAAGGCGGGGGGCAATGCAGCCGGCGATAAAATCCCGGATCTCCATCCCCCGTGCCTCGGCCCTCTTCATTCCCGAGAGCTGCTCCATCATGGTGTTGAGCAGGATGACCTTCCCGGCCTCGTCGACGAGCACCATGCCCTCATCGAGGAGGTCGAGAATCTTCCCGGAATCAGCCCCCGGGACAGGCCCCTTCTCCCGGGGTGCACCCTTCGTCAACCCAACCCCTCATGCTCATGTATGTCGAATAAGCCCATAAAATCGCCCCCTGGAGAGGAACTCACCGCCTGCACCCTCCCATGGCCGAAATCTGCCATCCGGTAGACAGGGATCGCATGGGCTTCCGGAGGCGATTCCCCTGTGAAGGCATTCACCTTCTCACGGGCGCACATCGCGGGGGGACATCGCCCACCCCTCGAAAAGGTCATTCCTCTCATGGTCCCGGGCACCGCCCCCGGCCGGGCCGGAACGGTGTTCCCCTTATGATAAAGGTTAGCATATTTCCATTAACTGGTATTGCACCCTATCAGCCGATAATAATATCGGCAAATCCATTCAAACAGGAATTAATCAAAAATACACAATCAGTAACCTTTATATACCAGTGTATTGATATAGATTGTCTTGCAGAGAACGATATCCGGGAGTCTCTCTCTGGTTATCGGGGTGAAAGATCAGGTATGATGTTCCCATACGAGATCGAAAATCTCCTGAACATGGATGGATTGCAGGACATGAACGAGATTCTGGACCGGCTCCTGAAGGTCCGCGATATCTCCCGTGACAAGGTACGGGACCTCGGGTTTGACATACGTTCCGTCGACCTGGATAACATCCCGGGTGAGATGGACAAGGAGAAGGTCTACTGGATCTCGTTTTACAAGAACCTCTTCAACTTTATCAGCATCCCCCTGTTCGTGAACGGCGTCATCGATCAGCAGGAGATCGCGAGCATAAGGTTTGACGAGCATTGCAAGCACGATATCGCCGAGATCCTGACGAGCATCGAGATGGAGGCTTCCTGATCCCTCCCGATATCCCTCCCCCTTCATTCGCATACTCCGATTGATATCCATATCACGTTTTTTTACCCCTTCTCTCCCGAGGGGAGATGCCGTCCGATCAAGGTCACAATGTTTAAGTCCGTTCCCCGGTAACGTTAGCATGCTTGCAGGGGAGCATGGCAGGGTTCGATGCTCGACGTCGGGAAGGTCACGAAGCGGATCGGTGGCATGACAATCCTCTCGGAGGTGAGCCTCTCGGTCCGGAAGGGCGAGATCGTCGGGGTCGTGGGTCCGAACGGCGCAGGGAAGACCACCCTCTTCAACATCATCACCGGTATCTCGCGGCCGAACCAGGGAAGGATCTCCTTCGAGGGGGAGGAGATCACCGGCCTCACGCCCGAACGCATCTGCAGGAAGGGGATCGCAAAGACCTTCCAGATAGCCCGCTCCTTCCCCGGCCTGTCAGCCCGTGAATCGGTCATGGTGGGGGCGATCTTCGGAGCGAACGGCGTGACAACCATGGGGGATGCAGGAGAGGAATCGGAAAAGACCCTCAGTTTTGTCGGGTTCCCCGAGGAGAAGGTGAATACCCCGGTCAGGAACCTGAACGTCGTGGAGCTGAAAAGGGTGCAGCTGGCACGGGCCCTTGCATCAAAGCCGAAGCTCCTCCTCTTCGACGAGCTCATGACCGGGCTCACCCCGACAGAGAGCAACGACGCCGTGGAGCTCGTGAAGAAGATCCGGAAAAAAGAGATCTCGATCCTCATGATCGAGCACGTCATGAGCGTCATCATGGGGGTATCGGACCGGGTCATCGTCCTGGATCACGGCGAGAAGATCGCCGACGGCCACCCGTACGAGGTGATCAACAACCAGCGGGTGATCGATACCTACCTGGGCGACGTGTGCGCATTCTGAAGGAGGGAAGCCGTGCTCGAGATCCAGAACCTCAATGTCTTTCACGGGAACCTCCAGGTGGTCTGGGACCTCTCTCTCTCGGTGAACCAGGGGGAGCTCGTCACTCTGATCGGCCCCAACGGTGCAGGGAAGACCTCAACGGTCGAGACCATCATCGGGCTGAACCACCATGCCTCGGGCAGCGTCAGGTTCATGGGAGAGGAGATCCTGGGGATGCACCCCTCCCAGATCTTCAGAAAAGGTATTGCCCTTGTTCCCGAACGAAGGGAGATCTTTCCCGGGATGCCGGTGATCGAGAACCTGCAGCTGGGAGCGCACGGGCGGCCTGGCTGGAAGAAGAGCCTGGATCATGTGTACAGCCTCTTCCCGATGCTCCGGGAGCGGGAGAGGCAGGTGGCAGGAACCCTCTCCGGGGGGGAACAGCAGATGCTCGCCATCGGGAGGGCCCTCATCTCAGAGCCGAAGATGCTCCTCCTCGATGAGCCCTCCACCGGTCTCTCGCCCATCCTCGTGGCACAGATGTTCCGCTCCCTTGAGCAGCTCGGGAGGGAAGGGATGACGGTTCTCCTCCTCGAGCAGAACGTGCGGCATGCCCTTGAACTCTGCAGCCGGGGATACGTGCTCGAGAACGGCAGGATCGTGCTCCAGGGAAAGACAAAGGAACTGCTCCACGACCCTCATATTGAAAGGGCGTACCTCGGGATCTGAGATTCCGGCACAGATTGAACCTCATTCCTATTTCATTACAGGTGGACGCTCCTGGGGGCTTCGCCTTTGGCCCCAAGAGCCCAATACAAAGACGAATTTGAAAAAAGTTGCAGGCTCCGGTTTGAGTTGCTCCAAGGGATCTCGGGAAAAACACGCCTGTTTTTCTTATCAGCCACCTTTCTTTTCAGGCTCTGCCAAAGTCCTTCTCGATTTCCACCTCTTACGAAACTCTTCCGGGAGGGAGACGAGCCCCTTGGGCAGGAATATCACCACTATTATGAGCAGGACGCCGATGACAATGAACCGCTCGTACGTGAGGCCGAATCCCTTCAAGCCCTCCCAGATGACGGTGAGGAGGACGGTGCCGATGACCGGCCCGCTGATCGTCCCGAGGCCGCCGAAGATCGAGTAGATGACAGGCCAGAACGAGGTCTCGGCATGGAATATCTCTGGAGAGATGTAGATGATGTGGTGGACCTCCAGCGCGCCGGCAATCCCTGTCAGGAAACTGCTGAAGGTGAAAGCCAGGAGCTTGAACCTGACGGGATTGATCCCCGAGGCCCGCGCTTCCACCTCGTTCTCCCTGATGGCTGCAAAGGCAAGGCCTACACGGGACCGGAGAATGAGGTGGATGCAGAGGATGGAGAGGATGGTGATGCAGAGGATCGCATAGTATTCGTAGGCCAGGTAGTTGGGGATCACGGCCGAAAGCAGCCTTGGAGCGCCGATGCCGTCCCACCCGCCCGTGGTTGCGGCCAATGGGCTCGCGACGACAACCTGGACGATGACCGCAAACCCGAAGGTCACCATGGCAAGGAACCACTCCTTCAGCCGCACGCAGGTGAGCCCGATGAGGAGCCCGATGAAGGCAGCCACGCCTCCACCCACAAGGATCGTGGCAAAGGGCGAGAACCCCGTTGCACGGGCTATCAGGGTGGACACGTATCCCCCGATGCCAAAGAATGCGGCATGACCCAGGGAGGCCTGCCCCGAGTAGGCGAGGAAGTTCCAGGCAGAGGCGAAGAGGATGAAGATGAGCATGATGATGGCCACATTCAGGACGTAGAAGCTCATCCCTGCCAGCAGGGGGAGGAGCACCGCAAGAAGAAGCGCGATTCCCGTGAAGTACCGGGAAAAGTTGCGTCTCTCCACCCGCCTCACTCCCCCGATTCACCGAATAAGCCGGTTGGCCTGAAGATGAGCACAATGATCAGGATCAGGAACGAGAT
>CAZKEV010000028.1:0-27308 GCA_964551875.1 uncultured Methanomicrobiales archaeon
TTGATCTCGGTCTCGAGGACCGTGGAGAGCTCGATCTTCGCCTTCTCGGCTGCCTCGCGGACACGCTGGACGGCCATCCGGTCCTTCTTCAGGTCCACCCCTTCCTGCTTCCTGAACTCATCCACGATCCAGTCCATCACGACCTGATCCATGTCGGTCCCGCCGAGCTGGGTGTCGCCTGACGTGGAGACGACCGTGAAGGTCCCGTGCCCGAACTCCATGATGGTCACGTCGAGGGTCCCGCCCCCGAGATCAAAGACCAGGATCTTGTGCTCCCCGCCCTTGTCCAGGCCGTAGGCCATGGAGGCAGCCGTGGGCTCGTTCACGAGCCGGACGACCTCGAGGCCCGCGATCGTCCCCGCATCCTTCGTGGCCGTCCGCTGGTTGTCGTTGAAGTAGGCCGGGACGGTGATGACCACCTTCTTCACCTCCTCGCCCAGGAATGCCTCGGCGTCCTTCTTGATCTTCTGGAGGATGAAGGCCGAGATCTGCTGGGGGGTATAGGTCTTGCCAAGGATCCGGTATACGTGGTCGGTCCCCATCTTCCGCTTCGCGGCCATGACGGTGGCATCGGGGTTACTGATGGCCTGCCTCCGCGCCGGCTCCCCTACGAGGAGCTCCCCATCCTTCGTGAACGCCACCACCGAGGGGAACATCTTCCCTGCCACGGTTACCCCCTCTGCCGAGGGGATGATGGTGGGTTTCCCCCCGAGCATGACCGCTGCCTGGCTGTTCGATGTTCCCAGATCAATCCCGATTATCTTCTCCTTTCCCATGACTCTCCTCCTTGCATTCTCCGGTGTGTTCGGCAATCTTTACCTTTGAAGGTCTAATAACCTTGGATCGGAGCAGGTACCCTCTCTGGTACTCCTCGAGGATCGTCCCGTCTTCCTCGTTGCTCTCACCTTTCGCGATGGCCTCGTGGAAGTTCGGGTCAAACCGCTTCCCGTGGCTGTCGATGCTGCGTAATCCATGGCTCTCCAGGATCTTATGAAGCTTCCGGGAGAGGAGCTCGAACCCTTGCCGGTTCTTCTCCTGGGAGAGAGACGGCAGGGCCCGCTCCAGGTCGTCCAGGACCGGCAGGAGGTCCCTGACAAGGGATTCTCCCGCGAGCTGGATCACCTGCTCCCGCTCCCTCTCAAGGCTCTTCCGGTAGTTATCGAAGTCGGCCTGGAGGTACTGGAGCCTGGTGAGCCGCTCCTCGGCGAGCTTCCGCGCGTCGTCGAGCTCCCTTTGGAGGCGCGCGATCTCCCCCTGGGGATCTGTCTCCTGCCCGCTCTCCTCACCGGTCATCCGGTATAATATCTGCCGTTCTCTATTACTATCTTTTTTGCCCCGGGGACGTACAATCCGGGACACAGGGATCTCTTGCCGTCGTTTCTTCACAACGGAGATACCATCAGGGTGAAATGCTCTTAAAAAAGGGAGCGCGTCCTCTCACTTGCTCCTGATATATGAGAGGATCAGATAAATGCCCCCCGCGATCACAAGGATGTAATAGAGGGAATTTACGATAGGTATGTATTCTTCAGAGAACCAGACGCGGATGAACTCCTGGATGGAGAAGTAGAGCTGGAGAGCTGCGATGAGGATGAAGAGGAAGAGGGTGGCAGAGAGCCCCTGGATAAAGAGGGTCCTTACATCGGATTGCTGGTTCGCCTTCGGGTTCTCGGGCGCTCCTCCCTGAGGACCGGTCATTGCCGCCTTGCTTCCACCACTCTCTGGATCCTGATTCATGGGCCCCTCCTCCTGAAAACGAACGTACCTCCAAGAGCGGCGAGAGCTGCAAGAGCCGGAAGGATCCCGAATCCGGGGGTTCTCGGCCCGGTACCCGCGCTCTTTGGCTGCTCAGGAAGCGGCGTCTCTGCGATGAACCTGCTCGTCTCGATCTTCTTTGTCACGAAGTATTCCCCCCCCGACAGGGTCGATCCCGGCCTGAGAAGCACAGAGCCTTCCCCGCGTTTCATGATCACCTGGTCCTGCCAGAGCAGGACCTCAACGACATAGTTGTACTGGTCCGGGACCGAGAGATCCACTCCTTTGATGGTCGTTGCTTCGGGTTTCATCGATTCTATCTTTGTCCACTGCTTATCAGCGATGAGGTGGGCATCCATCTCCCGGGCCCTCACCTCGACATCGTAGGCGGCGGATGGCCCGGTACCCTCGTTGGTGAAGTAGATATCGCTCTCTATGGTTGCCCGGCCGTTGCTCACCCCCTTCACGATGAAGTCGATATCCTGGATCTCGACCCCTGCCCGGTCCCGATCCGCAGGAAGCCTCTCCAGGTTCCGGACGGTTATCTCCCCTTCTGCCTTCTGGCTCTGCCCCTCGAAGATCGTGACCGCGAGCCGGTAGGAACCACTCCTGGGGAGGGCGACCTGCTGGGAGATCCGCGCAGTCTGCCCCTTCCCGATTCCTCCCGCCCTGTCTGACCTCTCGGCTGCCATAAGGCCGGTCCCGGTGTCGTACGCCTTCAGGCTGAAGGTGAGATCCCCGTTCCCGAAGCCGAACTGGTTGGTCACTGCAGTCGTCACGTTCAGCCACACCGTAGAAGTCGTGATGGTGTCAGCACCCACGTCCATTCCCGTGATGGCAAGGCGGCTCTCCTTGAGGCACCCTGCCGACAGGGCGCCTGCAATGAGGATGGCGCAGAACACGGGAATGATGACCTTTCCAGGAAAAATCTTCTTCACGTTCTCCCCTCTCTGAAATGTCTTAATTCCCCTATTTAATAGATCCCGATTCAGCACGAATGTGTCGGAGAAATACCTTTTACCTGGTGGGATTGATGAAAGGGGAAGGTTTTCGAGCGGAGTCAGGCTCCCCCTTCTTCGGAGAGGATTGCCCTCCTGGGATCCAGGAGGATAGAGTTGTCAAGGCCGATACAGGAGACGGCTGCGAGGGCGCCGATGATCCCCCTCCCGCCCCTCGTGAATATGCCGTGCTTCCGGGCGGTATCCTCTGCCTCCTTCCTGGTGACCTTCCCCGTCCGCACCCGGTTCCCAAAGTGGCGGAGATCCCGCTGTACGGTGAAGCCCTGCTTGATCGCGATCCCCCATTCAGGGGAGAGGGCTTCATCGGAGACAAACCGGAGGCTGTGCTCCCGGATCTGGCCGCAGAGGGCCGGCTCGGCCGCGAGCTCGATGAAGCTCGCCGAGTTCCCTGCGGTTCTCTCGGGATGGGCCGGGTTGAGCATCACCACGTGGTGGCTGATGGGCATGACCCCTTCGAGGGTCGAGAGGTGCTGGTGGAGGGCGAGGGCCAGGGCAAAGGTCGCCCCGCCCTCGGCTGTATCGGTATCATCGATCCCGATGGCGAGGTAGCGCAATGCGCTCGTCGTGACCTCCCCCTCGACGAAGGAACCCGACCTCCCGACCTTCACGTCATGGACCCCTTCGGCATGGGCCATCATGTCGGTCAGGGAGTAGGCAGGGCCGCCGACGCAGCGGATGTTCTGGACCAGGTTCTCTTCATCCCGCCTGAGGCCGGTGACCCCGACAGCGGGATCGGGGAAGAGCCCGATGGGGGCATCCCGTGACCCGAGGAACGCCCGCTCGCGGAGCAGAGTCCCGTCCCGCGAGACACGGGAGAGGACCCCGCCGGCCCGCTGGTGGTGGAACTCACAGAAGGCTGCGCAGCCGCCCGAGAGGCATTCATGGTAGATCTCGGCCGAATCCCCGTCGATCGTGGTGAAGATCCGCCGGCAGGCGCTCGAGGGCATGGCGCTCTTTGCCAGGTACCGGGCAGGGGAGCGGCCCCGCCGCTCCTCGCGGACGATGAGGCATCCCTCATCCAGGAGCCGGTTGATCCAGTCCTGGGCCGTGGAGCGGGGGAGCCCCGTGCTCGTCGCGATATCCGATACCGTGAAGAATCCGCGGTCCAGGGTGTAGCTCCGCATCAGCTTGAGGAACTCGCGCCTCCTCTCAAGGACGCCCGGCATACCTCTCCCTGATGTACAGGAGATCCCCGATGACCGCGCTTGCTGTCTCGATCGAGCCCGCGCCTTTCCCGATGAAGGTGAGCTCCCCGGCCATGTCGGTCACCACGGTCAGGGCATTCAGGGTCCCTTCCACAAGCAGGGGATGGTTCCTGGGGATGATCCGGGGCGAGACCCTGAGGAGATCCTTTGACGGGATAGCCTCCCCGATGAGCCGGATAGCCGTCTCCTGGTCCATGGCAAGCTGGATGGCCTCAGGGGTGATCAGGTCGATACCGGTCACCTTGACATCCTTCATCCCTGCATCCATTCCCCAGACGGTGTTTGCGAGGATGACGAGTTTCAGCGCCGTGTCGAGGCCCTTCACATCGTACGTCGGGTCCTTCTCCGCATACCCCATCTCCTGGGCCTCGCCCAGCGCCTGGTCATAGGTGAGCCCCTCGTCCTCCATCCGGGTCAGGATGTAGTTGCAGGTCCCGTTCATCACCCCGAAGAGGGCTTTCACCTCGTTCCCGAGGAGGCCGTGCTGAAGCGTGTGGATGATGGGGATGGCCCCGCAGACCGTTGCCTCGTATCGCAATGCGACCCCCTGCTTCCTGGCAAGCTCCGTGAGCTCGCGATGGGCGAGGGCGATGGGGCCCTTGTTCGAGGTGACCACGTGCCGGCGGAGCCCGAGCGCCTTCCTGATATGCGTAAGGGCAGGTTCCCCGTTCTCTATGTTCGTCGGGGTGACCTCCACGAGGATATCATAGGCATCGGAGTTGACAATATCAAGGGCAGATACCTTCGGCCTCCCGCAGGAGCCGGACTTCGCCTTCCGCGAGAATGCTTCAGGGATGGAGATACCCTCTGGATCGAGAATCCCGCCCTTTGAATCGGCGACGGCCGTGAGGGTGAGATCGAGATCCTTCTCCCCGAACATCTTTGCCACCCCCTGGCCCACGGAGCCAAACCCGAGGAGTGCGACCCTCACGCCCATTCCTCCAGGGGCTCCACCACGAGGAGCTCTTTCTTCCCCGCGACCCTGCGCAGGATGGTCACCGCGCTCTCCATGTCGGTCCGGTTCGCGGCCTTGATGGTGATCCGTGCAGACGAGCGTTCATTGATGGCAGGCATCATGAGGGAGAGCTCGGAGACCTCCGCAAAGCCCGTGCGGTCGATCTGGTCCACGGTGTCGCTGATATCCGTGTGCATGATGTGGCCAATCATGATGAGGGATCGCTTGTGGAGGAGGCGTTCCTCCCCGATACGGAGGATATCGACCCCCAGCTCCTTGATCTGGCCGATGAGTGCGGGGAGCCTCCCCGCGGGGAGATCAAGGACGATCTGCACATCGAGGGTATCGGACTCTGACCCGGGGTCCCGCTGGTGGATCACCGCGATGATGTTGCCACCGCATGCCGATATGGGCTCGAGCACCGAGACGAGCTGCCCCGGGGTGTCCTTCATCTCCAGTTTCATGGATACCTGCACTGCGACCACCTGGTGATCGTTATTTGACTCCCTCCATAATAAGAGTATAAGAACTGTCCGGGGTCGGAACGGTGATAGGAAAGCCTCTTGGGAGATCACCATCCAGCTCTCAGAAGAGAGGGCAGTGGGGGCATGAAGGAGGAAAGGGAATGAAGGTCCGGGTCATCGCGTGCGGGAACCCGCTCATGGGGAACGATGCGGCGGGGCTCTCTGTCATGGCGCTTATCCAGGAAAGGTATCCGGGGATCGACGTGGTCGACGGGGGGAACGGCGGTCTCGGGCTCATCCCCCTGATGGAAGGATACGACCGGATCGTGATCGTAGATGCGACCTCGGGGATGGGGGAGATCGGGAAGGTCCAGGTGTTTCGTGAGATCCCGTACAACGGGATCCCCTCCCTCTCCCTTCATGAACTCGGGATCCCCGAGGTGCTCGCCATGGCACGCACCCTCGGCATCGCTCCCGATGTGATCATCGTGGGGATTGAGGGCGGGCAGATGCCGGGCTTCTCGAGGGAGATGGATCCGTCGGTCAGGGCGGCCATCCCCGAGGCCTGCCTCAGGGTGGTAGAAGAGGTGCGGGGGGGCTAAAGAACCCCGTTCGGAGTTACTTGGATCCCGGCGCTGCGGTGACGACCTTTATTGCATCGCCTAGCTCCGGGAGCATTTCGACGGGGAAACCCATGACCATCTCCTCGTCCACGATCCCGGAGAACTTCCGGGAACCATCGCAGCCCAGGGAGAAGTTGGCTGTCCCTGATAGGTAGGGCTGGGCGGTGGCATCGGAGCAGACAGACTGGATCCCTGCCATGGATGAGGTGATACGGCCCCCGAGCCGGAAGAGGGTCCCCTGCGCGAGCTTGAGCATGTTTCTCGGGTGTGTCACGATGATGACCACATCTGGATCAAAGGTGGCCTTCTCCAGGGGCGCATACACGGTGGCATAGGTCTCGCCTGCCCTGAGGTGGGGGATCAGGTCCATGGTCCTCCTGCAAGCGGGCATGCTCTCGAACTTTCCCAGCTTGAAGTAGTGCTCGCCGCTCTGGAGCGAAGGTGTGATCTCCTTGAGGCCAAGAGCCCACGCACCCCCGTTGCACTGGTGCTTGTCTGCAGGGGCATAGAAGATGGCGCCATCCTTCCTTGCCATGTTCACCATCTGGCAGTGGCGCACCACCTCCTTCGCCTCGGGGATCCCTGCGGGGACCTCTTCCCTGCTCTTCGCGAGCTTCACGGCGACCGGTGATCCGGAGAGGGAGAGGACCCTCTTCAGCGTCTCCGAGATCTCGGTGTAGGGGATCTTCATCTTCATCTCTGGCATAACCATGTTCTCCGAATACGGAAAACTGTAACCTCAACCAAGATAAGGCTTGAGATACCGGACGCGACGGATGTGCGGATCCTAGAGCCTGCGGAGCTTCTGTTCCACCTTGTCGAAGAAGTTCTTCCCGACATCCAGGAAGAGGGCCGGGTCGCCGGACCGCCGGATCGTGAGAACTGCCCCCATCTCCAGCTCCCGGGTCCGCTGGCCGTCAAGCACCAGTTTCGCCGGTTTCTCGCTCTCCAGGGTCACCTTGAGGACCCGGTCGCCCGCGATGACGATCGGCCTCGAGGAGAGCATGTACGGGGCGAGGGGGACGAGGAGGATCCCCTCGACCCTGGGATCGACGATGGGCCCGCCGGCGCTCATGGCATAGGCGGTAGAGCCGGTGGGCGTAGAGACCAGCATCCCGTCCGCCCTGAACCGCTCGGCAGGGATACCGTCGATCTCCACGGTGAACCGGAGCATCTTCGCGGGACGGCTCGTCACGATCACCGCCTCGTTGAGGGCTTCTCCAATCCTCTCACCGTCCAGGGAGATCTCGATCCGCATCCGTTTCTCTACCCGGAACCCTTCCCGTATCCCTTCCAGGAACCTGATGGCCTCACCGGGTTCGAGCTCTGCGAGGAAACCCACCTCCCCCCAGTTTATCCCGAGCACCGGGATCTGCACCTTCAGGCCCTGGACCGTGTAGAGAACCGAGCCGTCACCGCCGACGACCACGGCCAGGTCCGCATCGGCCTCCCCAAGGGCCTTTCCCGGAACACCCAGGTGTGCGGCAAGGGCTTCCTCGAAGATGACCGAGTGGGATGCCGCCTCAAGCGCCCTTCCCAGGCCCGAGGCATAGCTCGCTGCCTTCTCATCATCCACCCGCGATACGATCAGGATCCTCATCTTCACCTCAGATACTCGATGACCTTCCCGTGGAGGGTCCCGTTGCTCGCGACAAGGCACTTTCCAACGGTCACCTCATCAGGGAACCGGATCCTCCTCCCGTCAAGATCCGATACCTTCCCTCCCGCCTCCTCGCAGATCAGCATGCCGGCGGCTGCATCGGTTACCCGCAGGGTTGCCCGAAGGTCGATGAACCCGTCCAGCCTCCCCGAGGCCACGTAGCAGAGTTCCAGGGCCGAGGCTCCGAGGAGGCGCCAGCGCCGGATCTTCTGACCCAGGAAGAGGACGGGGGCAGGGTTGAACTTCCTCCCATAGACGGACATGGCGCTCTCCTCAAGGAGAGTTGTGCGGGAGACCCGGATGGGCCCGCCGTCCAGGTACGCCCCCCTCCCCCTCTCCGCGGTGAAGGTCTCATGGTGGGCGAGATCCCGCACGAAGCCCTGCTGCACCACCCCCTCCTCGGCATACGCGATGGAGAGGGCATAGAAAGGAATTCCTGCCAGGGCATTGTGGGTACCATCCACGGGATCGAGGAAGATGGTCCCCTTCTCTCCCCCCATATCCCTCTTTCCGCACTCTTCCGAGACAAGGGTCCTGCAGAGTGAGCGGGAGGCTATGTAGTCCACGATGCAGTCCTCGGCCGCCTGGTCTATCTGCCTGGTGGGGGTCCCGCCGGCTCCCGTTCGCACAACCTGCCTTCCCTCTGGCTTTGATACCAGGTCCTCTACAATATCCTCTACCGCCCGGGCGATCTCCTCACAGCAGGCCAGGAATTCCATGTTCTGTGCGTGGTATTTATGGTATCCCATCAAGATAAATTACTACCACAGAGTGAGGATATCTGAATGAAGGAACAGACCGAGGTCGGCAAGCTGAAGGAAGGCAGGTACGTGGTTATTGATGAGGAGCCCTCCAAGATCCTGGGGATGGCAACGTCCAAGCCGGGGAAGCACGGGGCTGCCAAAGCGAGGGTCGACGCCGTAGGGATCTTTGACGGGGTAAAGCGCTCGATCGTCCAGCCCGTATCTGCGAAGATCTATGTGCCGATAGTGGAGCGCAAGAGCGCTCAGGTCATCTCGAAGGCAGGCAGGGTCGTCCAGCTCATGGACGTGAAGGACTTCACCATGTTCGAGCTGACGGTCTCCGAAGAGGACGCCGCCCGGATCGAGACCGGAAAGGACATCACCTATATAGAATCCATGGGCAAGCGGAAGCTCGATTGAAAGTCGAACTGGGGAGGATCCCCCCGATATTCCGGGGACACCATCTCTTTCCGGTTCAGCTGTACTCCTGAGGCACCTTGATGGTGATGGTATAGGATTTGATGAACGAGGTATCAACCTTGAAATAATACGTCCTTTTTCCCTCGTATAATTTCTCGCTCCAGGGTGTGTCTGGAGGTTCTTCGTAAATAGTCTGCTTGATGGGGGCAATGATGAGACGGTTGGGATTCTGTGCATCAAAGACCTGGATGATGAGGATTGGATAGGCGTTGGGTGGAAGGGCCAGGGGATCTGCGGTGTATTCCAGGACCCAGTAGGGGGTTGGGATATTGATGTTCTCGGTGGTTCCCGGCCACTGCCCCGATATAACGGCATACGTGACCAGGGAGCGGTTCTGGACCGCGGGTTGGGGAATCGGCGGATTTGGTGAGGGTGTCACCTGACCATCCGGCTGGCCGATGAACCCGATATTTTTCACCGATCCATCCCAGGGGGGTGTCTCGGTAGGGGTCGGCGTTGCTGGCCGGCCTTTTCCTGGAGGCACCGTGATTGAGGCAGCCGGGGTCTTTGGGATCGATGGAGTCACCAGGGAGCCTGTCCCTCCCTCCGGGATCGTTCCACCTATCGGCAGGCCAAGGTGTTGTCCAGCGAGGAACGGCAGCACCGCCAGAACCAAAACCGCGAAAGCCACAACGGCAATGGCGACGACGAGGATATCCTGTTTCTCCATACGGGTTCCGGAAGGTTCTCTCACCCAATATATGGGGAAAGGGGGTAATAAGGATTCTTTCCGGGCGCAGGTCCAAGGAAGACCCCCTAACCCCATGAGTTATAAGAATTTTCTTTATCTGGAATAAATGAAAGGCTGTTGAGAATAGTACATTATAAATAGAGAAAATATGAATTATTCTTTCCTCATGCTGGGAGCGCAACCAACCCTGACTTCTGGATCCGATGTGCAGGAGAGCGGTATCATGAGGCCCTTCATCATCGTCGTATTTACCGTGGTCGCCCTCCTCCTCAACGGGTATGCCCTGAGCAATGCGGGTGGAACCTTCTTTCACCAGATCGCCCCCCTCTTCCCACACCTCTTCTACATACCCATCATCCTTGCCTCCATCTGGTACCCGAGGCGGGGCCTCCTCCTCATCGGCCTTGTGGTCGGGGTCTCCCTGGGGATGGTCCTCTTCGGCCTGGTCAACGGGACCTTTAACCCCATTATTCTCGTCTATACTGCGATCTATGTATGGGTGGTGGCAACCACGTCGGTCTTCACCATGGAACAGTGGAAGAACATTTCCCGCTTCCTTCTCTCGAATAGGAGAGATCGACCGAAAGAGGCGGGAGGGAAGAGACAGGTTGCGCAGCCAGTGGCAGATCAGAGCAGTTCGGTAGGCGGAGAGGACGTCGGTTACCTCCTCTCGACCCTCGAGATCCAGGACAGCAGGGTGAAGGAGGCAGCGATCGCATCTCTCGGAAGGAGCAGGGACAGGAGAGCGTTGAAGCCCCTCCTGCACCTCCTTGGCGACGAGAACAGGAGCATCCGGGAGGCATCCGTACGGGCCCTCGGTTCCCTCGGCGATGAAGCGGTTGAACCGCTCATCGAATCTCTCGGGAACCAGGACTGGCATATCCGCATGGGGAGTGCAATAGCCCTCAGGATCATCGGGGACTCCCGAGGGGTGGAGCCCCTGATCCGGGCACTTTCCGATGAAAACAGGTTTGTGAGAAGGGAGGCGGCAAAATCCCTTGGGAGGATTGGCGACCAGAGGGCAGCCGAACCCCTCATATCGGTGCTGGAAGACATGGATACCGGGGTCAGGATCCGGGCCGCCGCCGCCCTCGGGAAGATCGCGGATCCGAAGGCCATCGATCCCCTCACCCACGCCCTCTCCGACCGGAATTCTGAATTGCAGGAAGCGGCGGTTGAAGCGCTATCCAAGATAAAAAATTCTATAACTTCATCTGATTAAAATGCATTCCACCCGGTTTATATAGAAAAGTATTTATACACAAAAACAGATTTAACAATGAGTATACCTGGAGAGATTCGGGATACTGACAGGTGTAGTTTATGAAACGTCTACTGAGTCGTGAAGAAGCATTCACCGGCCTCGAAGCGGCGATTGTACTGATCGCCTTTGTGGTCGTGGCTGCTGTCTTCTCCTATGTAGTGCTCGGCGCCGGGTTCTTCTCTACCCAGAAGGCCCAGGAATCCGTGCATACGGGCGTCCAGCAGGCAAGCTCGAGCTTCGAGGTCCTGGGGGATGTCTATGGGGTGGACACGGGTGGCGGCGGTGTGCAGATCAACTACCTGAACTTTACGTTAGGTCTCGCACCCGGTGGAATGCCCATTGATATGAGCAAGCTCACCATGGTATACGCCAACCAGAGTGTTCGCAATGATATTTCCCAGGCAAGCCCTCTGCTTCCGAACCCCAATCCGGCACAGAACAATTGGAGCATTGCACGGGATATCAATGGGAATGGCAATTCCCTCCTCGAGGGGGGTGAACAGATGGATATCGTCGTTCACCTTTCCGAGAGCGCCGGCTCCATCGCTGCCCGTGACGCGTTCACCCTTGAGATCAAACCCATCATCGGCCCTGCGCTTTCCATTTCGCGAACGGCCCCGGGTGGCATCGATCCGGTGAACAAGCTCTACTAGGAGGTGCACGAGATGAAAAAATTCCAGAAAGTTGAGGCCTTTACCGGCCTTGAGGCGGCCATCGTCCTCATCGCCTTCGTGGTGGTTGCCGCAGTCTTCTCGTACGTGGTGCTCGGGGCCGGGTTCTTCACGACCCAGAAGGCCCAGCAGGTTGTCTACTCCGGTGTCCAGCAGTCGTCCTCCAATATTGTGGTCATTGGTGAAGTGTATGGGGATGCCAGTGGTACTACCCAGAATCCTCCCAGGATCCACGCCCTCATCTTCAGCATCGGACTTGCAGCTGGCGGGTCATCCATCGATCTGAACAAGACCGTCTTCACCTACCAGAACAGGACTGTCCTCAAAACTCTGGACTTCGCATCCAACATTTCGGGGAATGATGGAAACCAGCCGGCTGATTGGCAGTGGATGATAAAGTCCAGTTCGAATGACGATAAGGATAAAGCCCTTGAAAAGAATGAGCAGTTCACCATCCAGGTCAATCTGAGCGTGGACAGCGGCGGGGCACTCCCGGCTTCCGAGGATTTCACCCTCCAGATCAGGCCGGATATCGGTGCCGCTATTCCGATCCACAAGTCCGCTCCTGGTGGTATCACCCCGGTGAACCTGCTCTACTAAATTCACCTCTTTTTAGAAGGGAATGCTGGATCCCTGTCAAGGCAATGGATCTCAGGAAGATTCAGATCCACATATCATTGACCTGTGATTGATTTCATTTTCGCATTTTGAAGGTTTATTTCTGATTATTTTGTAAACACCATATATTTTATTTAAAATATCTAATCACAAACTATATTTAGTATGAGTGATTAATTTTTTTCCACGTGAGTGTGCTATGGCCAGGCTCAATATCAGTATGGATCCACCCAGGCAGGAGGATACCACCATCGCAGCCCCTCCTGCCGGCGACGTCGACGTGAAGCTCCTCAAGCTTCAGGAAGAGATGGATCTCCTCAAGACCTCCATAAAGAAGCTTCTCATCGATATCCGCGACCGCATGAACGAGAAGGATAACCCCTTCCTCCATCCTGGAATAAGTTACAATACTCCCAATCTCTTCGAGGATGATCAGGAAGCGGAGGCCAAGGATGCCAAAGAGGAGGGGGAGGAGGCTCTATCCGAAGAATCTCCTGCTGGGGGAGCCGAAGAACCTGAAGAAGCGGTCTTCCCGGCATCCAAGAAGTCCGTCCAGGAGGAGCTTGCAAACCTGATGCGCGGGAACGGAAAGATCCCGCCCCTCTCTTCCCTTCCATCCCAGAAGATGGGGGAGAAGCTCCGCCTGCGTAAGGTTCACCGCCTCTTCGGCTGGACCTCGAAGATCATCAACCGGTACGGCCACGATCGCCTTGAGATTCTCCTCCAGGCCTACACGAGCATGGGCTACCTCACCGATGAGCTGAGCGGCCAGATCCGGGAGATAGGCCGCCTCCTCCCTGCATCCCTGGGTGAACTCCATGTGATCGGCCCCGATGAATTCGTCTCCGAACTCTACATCCTCAACAGGATCCTGGACCCCAAGGACAACACCCTGGACGAGGACATGATAGAAGTCCTCATGACCCACCGGATCCAGACCCCCGTGGCGGGGGTCCCCAAGAAGGCGGCCAAACCCGAGAACGATCAGGTCTTTGAATGGATCGACAGCATGGACAGGACCTGATGGATGTCGAGTGAGACCATCGTTACAGCCATCTTCCTTATCACCGCTGTAGTGGCAGCAGGGATCCTCACCTCCCAGATATTTCCGGCCATCTACACCATGGCAGGGTCCGTCTCCTCATCCACTCACGCCGCGGACCAGACCTTGAGGACTGATATCGCCATAGTAAACACCTTTGCCCTCAATAACACCCAGCAGGCCCAGATCTGGCTGAAAAACACTGGCTCAACCCGGATCAGACTCCCTGACCTGAACATGTCCTCCATCTTCGTCGGAAACCCGGGCCATATCTCGACGGTACCCATGGGCGATCTCTCGGGCGATAGCTGGAACTACGGGATCCTCGATGATACCAACGGATACTGGGACCCCAAGGAAACCCTCCATATCACCACGAAAAGCAGCAATATCCCGACCGAGTGGGGGGCCCCGGTCTATTTCCAGATCGTGCTCCCTGATGGGACCAAACGTTCGGAAGAGTTCACGGTGAGTTGACACTATGGGTGCTGGAACCATGATCGCTACCGCCATCGCAATCACACTCCTCATCATTACAGGGTATGTCCTCATCGCAGGTACTCTCTCCACTGCCCGGGTAGTCGCCATGGCCCAGCAGGCTGCCGCCGACCGGGAGGCCCAGAAGATGCACACCCGGATCGAGATCATCAACGCCTCTACAAACACCACCGCCTCTCAGACCTTCATCGAGGTGAAGAATACGGGGAGTGAAGTGGTGGGAGACTTTGGTCATATGGAGGTTTACCTCCTCCAGGGATTAGTCCCTTACACGTACACGAACCTGTCGGGTACCTGGACTTACGCCATACACCCGGACCAGGTTCATCCCAATCTCCTCGATCCAGACGAGGTTGCGAATATCACGGTCCCCTATGACCCATCATGGGGAAACCCAACATGGGTGAAAGTGACCACCGCAAACGGGGTGTACGACTCTGCGTATACCATCGTAAACTAGGAGATCTCTATGCCACGGGATGAGAAGCAAGGGTTTCAGGATCAACCCGTAGGGAAGGGCAAAGCCGTCCTTACCACAGGGAAATCGGAGATCGACAAGAAGATCGATGATGGGATCCCCCTCCGATCCCTCACCCTCATCGAAGGGGAGCATGACAGCGGAAAATCGGTCCTCACCCAGCAGATCATGTGGGGCGGGATGAAACAGGGGTTGTGCATCGACATCTTCTCGAGCGAGACGACACTGAAGAACTTTCTCTCCCAGATGGAGACCATGAGCCTGGACATATCTGATTATTATGCCTGGGGGTACCTCCGCCTCTTTCCCATCCTCGTGCCAGGTCTTGACCTGGAGAAGGAGAACATGGAAGAGCTCCTGCAGCGCCTCCTCGCCCATATAAGGGACTGCCAGGCCCAGATCATCATCATCGACTCCCTCACCCTCTTCACAGAGCATACCACGAACGAGGTCATCATCGACTTCTTCACCGAATGCAAGAACCTCTGCGACAAGGGGAGGACCATCCTCGTCTCCCTCCATCCCTATGCCTTCGACGAGGACACCCTGGTAAGAATCCGCTCCGTCTGCGATGCCATCCTCACACTCAAGCGGGCCCTCATCGGGGATAAGTACCTGATGGTACTCGAGGTAGTCAAGATCCGGGGCGCCCACAAGACCCGGGAGAACGTGGTCTCCTTTGAAGTTATCCCGGGGTATGGCATGAAGATCATCCCCATCTCCGTGGCCAAGGTATGATCCCATGAGTACCCTGACCGTCTCCCTGACCCTCCCCTTCAAGCCGGCGAAGGCCGACGAAGGGAACGACTGCGCCAACAATATCGAGGGGTGCTCGATCTACCGGATGCTTCCGGCTCACGCGAAGGAGTACATGCAGAAGAGCCCCCACCTTCTCGAGTATCTCCACACCTACCCGGTGAACACCTTCGGTGTCCCCCTCTTCTTCTCGGAGCTGAAGCGAGATCTCAAGAGTATGAAGGACCCGAACCTCATCTATCCGGCCGGCGATAATACTTTCATCCACATCTTTCCGGACCCGATCGATGCCCGCAACTACTACATCCCGATTGAACCCTCCTTCCTCCACTCGGTGAACGACTTCATTCCTGCGGTGGAGCTGAAGCTCGTGAACCTCCTGGACGCCCTTGACAGGGATCCCATCAACGATGCCGAACGGGTCACGGTCCTGAAGGAGCTCATCTCGCGGGTGGTCTACGTGACGCAGCCCGGAGAGACGGTGGAGGGTCTCATGGCCCTTGTGGCGTCCCAGCACGGGATGAAGGGGAAGATCATGGCCTTCCTCAACAAGGACCTGACCGCAGGACCAACCGACGGGGAGCAGGAGATGGCCCTCTCCAAGGTCCCGAAGCTCCCTGACGGGCGCATCGTCATGACCCCCCAGACGTACAAGGCGGTCGAGTACCTGATGGTCAGGGACAAGATCGATCTGGGGGTCCTCAAACCCTACATCAGCGACCGGTACATCGAGGATATCACCTGCGACGGCCTGGGCCCGATCTTCATCGAGCACAAGATCTTCAAGGGCCTCAAGTCGATCATCGAGTTCAAGAAGTCGGACGAGCTCGACCAGTTCGTGGTGAAACTCGGGGAGCGGCTGAAGAAACCCCTGACCTACCGCACGCCGATCGTCGATGCGACCCTCCCCGATGGGTCCCGTATCAACATCGTGTACGGGACCGAGATCAGCCGGCGGGGAAGCAACTTCACCATCCGTAAGGCCATGGATGACATCATCAGCATCCTCAGGCTCGTGGAGTTCGGCACCTGCAACTACCTGATGGCGGGCTACTTCTGGATCTGCATCGAGCACGGGATGTCCCTCTTCATGAGCGGTGAGACAGCGAGCGGGAAGACCACGAGCCTGAATGCTGTGACCGCCTTTATCCCGCCCGAGGCAAAGATCGTGAGCATCGAGGACACCCCTGAGCTCCAGGTCCCCCACAAGAACTGGACACGGGAGGTCTCCAAGGCCAAGGGCAAGGGCGAGGGGGAGGGGGCAGACGTGACCATGTTCGACCTCCTCAAGTCAGCGCTGCGTCAGCGCCCGACCATGATCGTGGTGGGCGAGATCAGGGGGGTGGAAGGAGCGGTCGCCTTCGGTGCGATGCAGACCGGGCACCCGGTCCTCTCCACCTTCCACGCGGCCTCGGTCGAGAAGCTCATCCAGCGCCTCTGCGGGGACCCCATCTGCATCCCCAAGACCTACCTCGATAACTTAAACATCGTGGTCATCCAGAGCGCTGTCAAGCGCCCGTCGGGGGAGACCGTCAGGCGGATGCTCTCCGTGAACGAACTCGTGGGCTACAATGCCGATACCGGGGGGATCTCCTTCGTCGAGATGTTCAAGTGGAACCCGGTCAACGACACCTTTGACTTCAGCGGGAAGGGGGCGAGCTACCTCCTGGAGAACAAGATCGCCACCCTCCTCGGCTTCCCTGACCACAAGAAGGCAGAGATCTACGAGGAGGTGGACAAGCGGGCCCGGATCCTCGAGCGCCTCCACAAGGCGGGCTACGACGATTTCCACGATCTCTTCCAGATGATCACGAAGGTCAAGAAGGAAGGGCTCATCAAGATAGGGGAGTGACATGTCCGGTCTCTTCGG
Source organism: uncultured Methanomicrobiales archaeon (assembly GCA_964551875.1). Classification (GTDB taxonomy): domain Archaea; phylum Halobacteriota; class Methanomicrobia; order Methanomicrobiales; family JACTUA01; genus JACTUA01. The sequence goes on from CAZKEV010000028.1 coordinate 16,793, forward strand.
CGGGTTCTCCGAGATGCTCAGGGCGAAGGGAGAGGGGAAACACCCCTTCGGGGACCAGCTGAAGCGGATCGGGGGGTTCATCGAGCGCATGGACGAGGAGAAGAGGATCCCCGCGGACCTCCTCTTCATGGCCACCTACATGGCATCCATCACCACCGCCGGTGTCTCGCGCCCTGATATCTTCACCTACACGGGGAAGAGGTACGAGTACGTGCCAACCAAGTATATCGCAAAGGTTGATTACTTCGTCAAGCGCTGGAACTACAGCTACTCTGAAGCCCTGAAGATTGTTGCCAAGAATATCAGGAATGAGATGCTCCAATCGGTTTTCAACCGGTACGCGAACTCCATTGAATCCGGGGTTCCTGACGAGGAATTCCTCGAACGTGAGCTCGCCACCATCCGGAGTGTGTACAGGAACACCGTGGAACAGGGGATCGAGATGGTCAAGAAGTGGGGCGATGCCTACGTTGCCATGCTCTTCTCGGGGGTCCTCGTCGCCCTCATCATCATGCTCTCGGTCGCCATCTTTGCCCCTGGAGGGATCGATGCGACCCTCAACCTCTCATACTTCGTCATTATCATCATCTCTGTCTTTGGCATCGTCACCATGTTCCGTGCGGTGCCCGAAGACCGAAGGACCCATGGGCTCAAGGACCGCTGCTCGCGGGAACAGTCCACCATCCGCCGCCTGGAACGCCCCCTCCTCCTTGTTACCGGAGCCGGCTGTATTATGCTCTGGATCCTCGGGCAGAGTGCAGGGTTCATCTACCTCCTTGCAGGGATCCTGCTCGCCCCCCTCGGCATCATCGGCTTTATCGATGACAGCCATATCATCGGGCGCGATACCGACTTCCCCACCTTCATCCGGACCCTTGGCTCGGTGATGGGGGGGAAGGGGATTCCCATGGTCCAGGGGTTCCTGGAGGTCGACCGCGCCTCCCTCCCCAAGATCCGGGACCTCGTGGACTCCATCTACTCCAAGCTGAACCTCGGCCTTGACGAGAACCAGAGCTGGAACCGGTTCATCGGGGAGTCCGGAAGCAACAACATCTATAAGTACACGAACATCTTCCGTGACTCTGTCACCCTCGGAGGGTCCCCGGACAAGGTCGGCCAAATCGTCGGGACATCCTGCCTCGAGCAGGTGCTCCTCCGGGATAAGCGCCACATGGTCTCCATGGGCTTCGTCTCCCTCCTCATCCCCATGCACGCAGCCATGGTCGGTATCCTCCTCTTCCTCTTCCAGATCATGGTCAACATATCAACAGCCATCGAGACCATGATGAGCGGCCTCGGGGAGTCCCAGGCAGCCATCTCTGGCAGCAGTTCATCCCTGCCCGCAGGGCTGAACGTGGCCTTCCTCATGCACTTCCCGGTTGACAAGATGACCGCCTATGTCATGATCATCATCCTCCTCATCACCATCTCCAACATCATCGCAGGTCGAATCGTATACGGTGGTGACCGGTATATCTTCTACCTCTTTGCCACCGTCTTATTCAGCATAAGCGGAGCGCTCGCCCTCGCTGCGCCCATCATCGTCGGTATCTTCTTCAGTATACCCACCTTCCCAGGAGTGTAGCATGCACAAGATAATTCGTCAGATGATCCTTGGCTTTGGAACGTTCGGAACAGGGACAGCCCTCCTCTTCCTTGATGTCAATCCCTACCTCCTCGTCCTCACGGACACCGTGGTAGGGGTAGGGATGCTCTTTGCAGCGGGCTCCCTCACCGTGAATGACCTCCACTTCAAACGGAAAGGGGTGCCGGGAGAAGGCCCTTTCACCGGGGCAGGAAGTTTACCCGCCGATGGAAAGGAGAGACCCCATGGAATCCGTGCTTCCTTCGGGAAGGTCGGGGGATCCCTCAAGCCTGCTATCGGACGGCTCGGCAGGAGGAAGGAAGAGAAAGAAGCCATTGCAAAAGAGATCGACCAGGTCCTGGATACGGCCCTCGTCAGGCAGTCGAAACGTCTCATCTCCATCGCCGAAGGTCAGGGAGCCGCTCCCGGGCCCGCTGCAACGGCCGTCGAGGCCCTGCAGCAGGAAGAGGACCCCCTCCAGGAGTTCTCGGAAGCCGGGATCCCGACGCCATTCCTCGATGATGAAGGGACGGAGGAGGAGGTAAACACCCCGCAGCAGGGGGCCCCGGGAGCAGAGGGGCCCATCAGGAAGGAAGTCCGCCCTGCCCCCCTGCTCGAGCCTGAAGAGGCAAGGGAAGAGGCGCAGGTGGATGTGCTCTCCCTTGCCGATGGAGGGCTTGGAGCAGATGACCTTCTCTCGGCCCTCAGGTTCGAGGCGATGAAGGAGAAGAAGAAGGATGATACAAGCCTTCTCCGGGACCTGAAAGGGGTGAAGGTGACCGGGAAACAGCTCCTTGAGGAACTCGATTCACTGGTCAAGGAGATACGAGGCAGGTAGGATTGGGGGATCTTACGGGGACTCCGGTGTTTACGATGGGGCAGCGGAACGTTGAAAGAACCCTCTGTATCATCCTCTGCGGGATCCTCGCTGTCTCCGCTCCGGCAATGGCTGAGACCGTAACTTTTGCCGCCGGATCAGACCAGATATCATCGGTGGGGGTTCTCGATATTGCCCAGAACCTCCATGGCGATCTTTACTTCGGGACTGATAACGGCCTCTCCTTCTACGATGGTGCATGGCACATCAGCCACAGGACCTACGGAGATACGAGCAAGGGGCTTCTCTCCGATCATGTTCTGGCTCTCGAATTCGACCACGAGGGGAACCTCTGGATCGGGTATCCGAACGGGCTCCAGCGGCTGGAAGGGGATTCCTTTGTCACCATAAGGGACCAGCAGATGCTGAAATCCCTCGACATCCATGCCCTTTTGAGGCGGGACAGGGAGATGTGGGTTGCAGCAGGAAATGCAGGAATCCACCGGTATCTCGATGGGGCCTGGAGATGGTTCCAGACCGGCGGCCACGAGGGGCTTGGTTGTAACTACGTGACCACCATGGCAACAGATCCGGCCAGAGATACCCTCTATGTTGCCTGCAAGGAGGGGATCTGGTTCACGGACGGAACCGGGGATTCCGTGGCCTTCTCCCCACTCGTGAAGCCGGGGCTCATCCCGGAACCCGTGCGGGGGATCCATGGCGATCCCTTCGGTGGCATCTATATCTATAATGCGTCAGCCATTCTCCACTTCACCCCGACTGACCAGTGGGGGATACCCGTTACCTCTCAAGACCTCCTCCCCGGTATTGAGATCAACGACCTCGGTGTGGGCTCAGACAGGACCCTGTGGATCGCTACCAATAATGGCATCTATGCATGGAAGGACGGGCAGGTGAGAGGACACCTCGATACCACCACCGGCATCCGGAATAATGCGGTGAAAAAGATCTATATCGATAGTTCTCAGCGTCTCTGGTTCGTCACCCCTGAGAACATTGGTTTCTCGAGGATCAAAGAGAACCCGGAAGTGAACGGCCCCGTCATTCCCATCACCACCTTTGAGCTCCCGACGACGACCCCTGCACCCATCTTCACGCCCGAGCCACGGATCACCCCCGGCATCTCCATCCAGGGCTATCCTGAGAAGCCTGCCAGCACTCCCGATCCCCTGACAGGGTTCCTTGAGGCTCTCGGGAGCTTCTTCAAGAGGTTCTTCCCCGTCTGAACCCATTCCGAACAGGCCCGTCACCGCTCGATGCCCAGCTCCCTCATGCAGAAACGGTCTATGGAGTCGATGAGAACCTTCTTTGCCCGCCTGTTCCTTTTCTGGTCCTCGGCAGCGGTATCAGGCAGGAGGTACTCGAGGGAGACAAAGTAATAGTCGAACTGTGAGAACTTCCCTTTCAGCTCCCGGAGGATTGCGAGTGCCTGGCGGGGATCGTTGTTCATGACCTGGTAGGCGACGTCCATGATGCCCGGGATATGCTCGGGGACTTCCCTCATGAGGAGGAGTTTCCGGAAGTCGTCATACCTGCTCTTCTTCGGCGAGAGGAGGGAGATCATGAGGCCGAAGTAGAGGGGCTCCACTCCGTCGGGGAACTGCTGGATCATCTGCATCACGACCGCCTTTGCCCCATCGCCGTCCCGGGTCTCGAGCTTGAAACGGTACATCTCCTTGAGGAAGAATATATCGTCGAAGAACCGCTCGGTGGCGATCTTCAGGATCTCGTTCTTCATCTCCGGGTTCTTGTCCCTCTTTGCCTTCTCCAGGCCGACGAAGAGGAAGCCCTTCTCGTTGGGGAACCACTCGAGAGCGCAGGAGATCATGAGCCAGAACGCCCTCCTGATGAGGGGCTCCTCCTCCTCCCGGATCCTGAGCTCCCTGACGGCGTTGATGGGAGGCCTCGAGTTGGCAAGGCGCAGCATCTCTTCCCGGGCCAGGAGCTCGTACTCGTTCGGCCGCCGCTCCTTGTCGTCGGTCCGGCTCGCCTTCTCGCGAAGGGATGCCACCTCCTTCATCGAGAGCATGTAGTAGCAGTAGGCCACGGCCGCGCCGATGGTGGCATCCAGGTGGCTGTAGTCCTTGAGGATCTTGGCTGCATGGGCATAGTCCTCGCTCTTGAGGAGCTCCATCCCTGCGATGATATCGGTCCCCTGCTTCGCCCTCTGGCCCTTCTTCGCCCTCAGGGCGTTTGCGCAGACCTTTTCGACAAACTGGATGTTCTTCCCCTGGTGGGATGCAGAGAGGATCCTGTAGGTGATGGAGTCGATGAACTCGTCGTGGGCCTCGTCCTTGAGGCCGGGGAAGGAGTCGTTTAACATGGTGATGATATGGGCGAAGAAGACAGGGAGCGTTGCGGAGATCTCGTTTATGTTCTTATCGATATAGGCATGGAACTCATTCCTGACCTTCTTCAGTTTTTCATCGGGGGTGAGGCCAGTGAGCTTCTCTTCCGGCATCTTACTAGTATTATTCGGGGGAAGATATATCAACCTTTAGTGATGCCCGCCCCCGAAGGGGGGCGGGTAGCGGAGAAAGGTTCTATTAACCTTTCGTGATTTAGCCCGCCCCGAGAGGGGGGTTAAAGGAGAAAGGTTCTCTTAACCTTTCTTGATTTCCGAGTAGTAGTACATGCCGGTTGCCCTCTGTTCCCGGTCAAGGAAGGAGCCGGGCTTGTTGATCCTGGGCCTCCCGCTCCTGTCCCTGCGGAACGTGATGCCCAGGGTCTGGAGGAACCGGTTCATCCCCTCCCGCATCGGGAAGGGCCCTTCTGCGACCCCGTGCCTCCCCGGGTCGCCGGAGAAGACCATGAGCCCCTCGCTGATGATGTCGATCAGGTAGATATCATGGTCTATGACCAGGATGCCGGCCTCCCGCTCCTGGGCCAGGTTCCGGATGATCCTCGGGAGCTTCACCCGCTGCTCCACATCCAGGTGGGCGCTCGGTTCGTCCAGGATGTAGAGGTTTGCCTCCCGGGAGAGGCATGCGGCGATGGCGAGGCGCTGGAGCTCACCGCCGGAGAGGGTCTTTGCGGGTGAGGCGAGGATCGTTCCGAGGGCGAGGGGCTCCAGGACTTCGTGCTGGAAGAAGGAGCTCTCGAACCGGTTCGTGCAGCCCCTGAGGATCTCTTCCACCGTCTCGTCGGAGTCGCCCTTCAGGTACTGGGGCTTGTACGAGATGGAGAGGGCGGATGCCATCTTCCCCGAGTCCGGCTTCTCCTCCCCTGCGAGGAGCCGGGCGAAGGTGGTCTTCCCGATGCCGTTCGGGCCGACAATGCCGAGGACCTCCCCGCAGTGGATCTCCCCGCCCCGGACCTCGAGGGTGAAGTCCGGGTACACCTTCTCCATGGGCGGAATCTCGGTGAGAAGCTCGAGCTCGGGCCTCTCCCCGTGGAGCCTGCTCTCGAAGACCACCTGGTAATCGCGAAAGCGCATGTTCTCCTCGGCAAGGTACCCCTCCAGGTACTGGTTGATCCCCACCCGCACGCCCTTCGGCTGGGTCACGATCCCGAAGACCGCCGGCTTCCCGAAGGCGATATGGACGGTATCGGCGACAAGGTCCAGGATGGCGAGGTCATGCTCGACGATCATGATGGGGCGCACAGCGGCGAGTTCGCGGATGAGGGAGGCTGCTGCCATCCGCTGGTAGATATCCAGGAACGGGGTGATCTCGTCCAGGAAGTAGAAGCCGGCCTCCCGGGAGAGGCAGGCGCAGATGGCCACCCTCTGGAGCTCGCCCCCCGAGAGGGAATGTATGGGCCGGTCCAGGAGCGGGGTGAGGGAGAAGGCATCCACGTACCGGTCGAGCTCGCCCCGCTCGTCCGTGGTCTTCAGGAGCTGCCCGACGGTTCCCTTGAAGATCCTGGGTATGTAGTCGATGTACTGGGGCTTTGTCGCGGTCCTCACCCGGCCCTCAGAGACCATGCGGAGGTACTCGAAGAGCTCGGTCCCTGCGTAGTGGGTGAGGATCTCCTTCCAGGAGACCTCCCGGTCGAGCTCCCCCATGTTCGGGCGGAGGCTGCCGGAGAGGATCTGGACGGAGGTGCTCTTCCCGATGCCGTTCGGGCCGAGGAGGCCGGTCACCTTTCCCGGGACCGGAATGGGCAGGCCGTAGAGGGCAAAGGCGTTCTTCCCGTAGCGGTGGGTCGGGTTGGGGAGCTCCTCGGGAAGGCTCACGATGTCGATCGCCGAGAACGGGCACTTCTTGATGCAGATGCCGCAGCCCACGCAGAGCTCCTCGGAGACGACCGCGGTGCCGGTCTCCCCGATAACGACGGTCTCGTCACCGGTCCTGACCCGGGGGCAGTAGATGATGCACTCGGTACCGCACTTCTTCGAGTGGCAGCGGTCCCGGTGGACAACGGCGATCCTCATGGTCCGTCACAGGGTTGGGGGGCGGGCGCTCAGGAGTATGGTCCAGGAGATGAACCAGAGGGAGAAGGTCATGAAGCCCTGATACAGCCAGTCCTTGGCAGTAAGCCCGAGGTAATCCATCCGCAGGGCGAGGAAGACGTATTTCTGGAAGACGATGCCTGCGAGAAGGAAGAGGATGCCAAGCGCGGTTCCCGTCGGGACTGCATCGGCATAGAAGGAGAGCACCCCTGCGAGGATCCCCATCCCGCAGGCGATACCCGTCCGCTTCAGCCGGTCCATGTGCTGGGCCTGCTTCTCGGCCCGGGTCAGCTTCTTCTTTGGCACCTTCTCCCCATCCGGTTTCGCCTCGCCCGTCATATCGCCACCAGTAGTCTATTTTTTTAGCGCTGAAGCCATATGTAGCTTGGTATAATTATGGCCACGGCGCAGGGGATGAGCGGGGTGGATCTGTCGGCCGTGGTCACTGAGCTCGTCCCGCTCCTCCCCCTCTGGATCGGCAAGATCTACCAGTACGGCCCGAAGATCCTCGCCATCCGGCTCCAGGGGGAGAACCGGGCCCGGCATGCCCTTGTCATCGAGTCCGGAAGGAGGGGCCACCTCCTAAAGGCCCTCCCCGAGGCCCCGGAAAAACCAAGTGGCTTCGCCATGCTCCTGCGAAAGTACCTTGAAGGGGGGAGGGTCCTCTCCATCGCCCAGCACGGCCTCCAGAGGATCTTCTCCATCACGGTCGGGAAGAAGATGGGCAGCTACCAGCTCATCGTGGAGCTCTTTGACGAGGGGAACGTCGTCCTCTGCGACGGGGAGGGAAAGATCGTGAAACCCCTCTGGCACCACCGGTTCAGGGAGAGGGAGGTGGTCCCCGGTGCGACCTACGCCTTCCCGGGCAGGGACTGCTCGGACCTCTCCCCCGGGTCCCTCGGAGATCTTCTCAGAGCATCGGATCGGGAGATCGTGAAGACCCTCGCAGTTGACTGCATGCTCGGGGGCCGGTACGCGGAGGAGGTATGTACCATGGCGGGAATTCCGAAGGATGCCCCGGCCGGATCCGTCGATCCCTATGCAGTCCAGCGGGCCATCGCCGGCCTTCTCGAACGGGTGAAAGGAGACCGCGAACCGGTCATCACCCCCTCCGGCTGCTGGCCCTTCCCCCTTGCGGGCGAGAGCGTCATCGCCCGCTTCCCGAGCTACAATGAAGCCCTCGAGGCATACTACGGGGGCCCTGCTGCCGCACCGGGACGGGAGGTGCGGACCCCTGCGACGCGCAACGCGACAATCAGGGCCCGCCAGGAGGAGAGCCTGCGGAAGTTCGGGAAGGAGATAGACCGGCTGGAGAGATCGGTCGAGTGCATCTACGAGAACTACGCCCTCGTCGAGGAGGTGATCCGGGTGCTCTCCGGGGCCGAGCAGAAGATGCCATGGAGCGAGATCGAGAAGACCCTCGCCGCGAGCGATCTCCCGGCGGCGCGGTCGGTGGTCAAGGTACACCCGGATAAGGCCTCGGTCACCCTGGACATCGGCGAACGGGTGAAGATCTCGGTCAGGGAATCGATCCGCGAGAACATCGGCCGCATCTTCGAAGAGGCGAAGAAGTTCAAACGCAAGCGGGAGGGTGCCATGGCAGCCCTCGCGAGGCCGCTCCCCGCACCACCTGAGAAGAGGGTGAAGCCTGCAGAGGGGAAGAAGCGGTGGTTCCACCGGTTCCGGTGGTTCGAGACGAGCGACGGGGTCCTCGTGGTTGGGGGGAGGGACGCTGGCCAGAACGAGGAGCTCGTCCGCCGTTACCTGGGAGGGGGCGATACCTTCGTCCATGCCGATCTCCACGGGGCACCGGTGGTGGTCGTGAAGGGGACGACCGGCCATATGGACGAGGTGGCACAGTTTGCCGCATCCTACTCGGGCGCATGGAAGAGCGGGCATTTCACGACGGATGTGTACTCCGTGCGCCCCGACCAGGTCTCGAAGACGCCCCCCTCCGGGGAATACCTCTCCACAGGGGGGTTCATCGTGCGGGGCGAGCGGACCTACTTCCGGAACGTGCCCCTTGCCATTTCGATCGGCCTCGTGCAGGGAGAGCGCCCACGGATCGTAGGTGGGCCGCCGGGGGCCACGGCCAGGAGAACCAGACTCTTTGTGACACTTCGGCCCGGGATCTTTGAGCCGAATGATATCGCAAAGAAGGTCGTCCGGACTCTCAGGGAGTTGCTTCCGGAAGCTGAACGGGGGGGGCTGCGGAGGGTCCTCTCCTCCGAGGCGGTTGCGGCATTTGTCCCGCCCGGGGGATCGGAGGTGATAGCAGATGAAGGCTGAGTTCCTCGAGATGAGGGGTTCCCACGGGGAGGTACGCCTCTTTGCCGAGAGCGTCGACGACCTCTGGCACCTCTCCCACCTCGTCCGCCCCGGCGACCTTGTCTTTGCCACGACGTTCCGGTCGGTCGAACTGGTCCAGGACAAGATCCGGCCCGAGAAGCCCGAGAAGAGGCCGGTCCGGTTGGGTATCCGGGTCGAGGGGGTGGCCTTCCACCCGTACGCGAACCGCCTCCGGATCGGCGGCGTCATCCAGCACGGCGTGGACGAGGGCTCCCACCATACCATCAACCTCGATGCGGGGAGCGAACTGTCGGTCATCAAGACCTGGCGGCAGGTGGACCTGGACCGGATCGAGCGGGCCGTGAAGGCATCCACATCGGGTGCGGTCCATATCCTTGCCGTCGAGGAGGGGGAGGCCGAGCTCTACCGCATCCGCCAGTTCGGACCCGAGATCGTAACAACGGTTGTTCAGGGGAGCAGCAAGGGCTCGGACCCCGGAGGAAGGGCAACCCTCTTCGAGCGTGTTGCCGCGCTTGTCGGCGAGGTCACGGGAACCGTCGTTATCGCCGGGCCAGGCTTTGTGAAGGACGAGGTTGCGAAGTATCTCAGGGAGAAGATCCCCGACCTGAAAGACCGGTGCATCACGGTCGAGACGAAGCGGAGCGGCAGAGGGGCGGTCACCGAGGCGCTGGGGAAGGGTGTGCTCGAAAAGATCACCGGTGATCTCCAGCTGAAGAGAGAGGCTGAGCTTCTCGATACGTTCCTCGAGCGGATGGGTAAGGGCGAACCGGTGGCCTACGGGAGGGCCGAGGTTGAGGAGGCTGTCTCGGCGGGTGCGGCTGAGCAGGTCCTCGTCATCGATGATATGGTCAGGAACAGGGATGTTGCCGACCTCCTGGAACGGGCCGAGCGGATCCGGTCCCGGGTCACGGTCTTCTCCTCTCTCTTCGATCCCGGGACCCAGCTCCTGGCACTCGGCGGCATCGCGGCGATACTGAGGTACCGGATGAAGTAGGGAGTTCTAAGGAAAATCTGAATATCTCTACCCCGGTGGGGTAGTAGGTAATAATGTCCACTTCCCACAATTTATTAGGGAGAGGAGAGGGGAGGGAGGAGCCCGTAAAACCTTTATCTCCAGAGAAATGATATACCATTCTGATGAAGCGAAAATCCCACCAATGCCCTCATGGTCATGGGGCCATGCACCGCTGCCACATCAGTATGGTGCAGGAAGGGAGGAGGAGATGGGTTGTGGTCCCCTGGCAGTACTGCCCGGAGTGCCGGGTCATGCTGCCGGATGGTCCATGAAATGTACCCTCTCCCCCAGGGTTCGGCAATTGCCGATTACCTCCCACGGTGTCGTGAAGGAAAAATGATCAGCATATCAACAGCGATGGTGAGCTATGGATTT
>CAZKEV010000029.1:0-24582 GCA_964551875.1 uncultured Methanomicrobiales archaeon
GGGCTCAAGCTCGAGATGCCCCGGCCCACGGACTACATCGACCGGGTGTAGGCCACTCACATCTCATTTTTTGAAAGGTCCTTTACACCTGGACCATTATCGTCTTTGCGAACTCCCCGATCTTCGGCACGAAGGAACCGCTGTCCACCTCGGCCTCGAGAGTGAAGGCCGAGGAGACGAACCGCATCCCCTTCGCCTCCAGGCGCTTCCTCATGTGGGCGATGGCCGCATCTGCCCCCGATCCCTTCATCTCCGCGAGGAGGGAGAAGGGCTTCCCGCTGGTGCTTGCGAGGAGGGAGATGTACCGGTTCACGTAGGGAGGAACCTTGTGGGCCCATACGGGGCTCGCGATCACGAGGAAGTCCACCCCCGTGAGATCGGTCTTGCATGGCTTGATGGGGGAGGCGAGGCCGAAGACCGCCAAGATTGCCTTTGTGAACATGCCGGATTCCTTCGCGGGTTCGATCTGCACGAGATCCGCCCCGATCTGGCCTGCAAGGTGCTGCGCCACCTTTCCGGTGTGCCCCTGCCAGGTGTAGTATGCAACGAGTGTCTTCATGGCCGTGTCTTGAACTCCAAGTACTGGTCGTAAATCTTGTAGTCAACACCGAGGATGGTGACCGTGACTACCACACGATCGGTGCCTGTCGTCCCCCGGATGGTGACCTTGTCGCCCACCGAGATCTGCCCCCCTTCAGGGCGCACAAGCTGCCCGGACACGTAGGTTCCATCGGATTTGTATACCTCCACGGACATCTTCTGGAGGAAGATCTGCCCTTTGCCTCCCCGGTAGAAGACGTCGATGGCGGGATTCGTGAAGATCATGTTCTTGTTGACCTGGATCTCTACATCAAAGTCCGGGGGTACGGTCACGACTGGGCCCGGAGGGGTTGTCACCCCCGACCCTGACCCCGGGGGTTGGGTCCCCGGCGTTACCTGGGTCCCTCCCGAAGGCCCCCCGCCCCCTGTCGGTATTACGGGTGAGGTGCACCCCACACCAATGGAGAGTGCGAAGAGGATGAGGATCAGGATGGGCGCAATCTTCGGTGCCATACGGGTGGGTTGTGCCGGTGGAGCCATAATCATTCCGCCCTACAAATCTGTGAAGGCAGGTTTCTGCGCTTCCGGCTTCCAGGGTGTCTCGCCCAAGGTCACATCAGAGATAACCGGTCCGGGATCTATGGTGACCCAATTCTATCGTCTGTGATGCATGACCAGGATCCCGATGATAACTGCCCAAACGGCACCGATAGAGAGCAGGGCAAGCCGGCCCGGTGATGCAATCGTAGGGGGCATGGTCGCCGGGTTCGAGGGGGTTGCGGTGAGGAGCGGGAGCACAGCAGAGATCTCCCGCCTCTCCCCCGCCGAGATTACGAAGTCCATCCTGTACGCCGAATAACCTTCGTGCGTGACGACAAGGGTGTGGGACCCGGCAGGAATCCCGGATATCATCCGGAGTGATTCCGGCGGTGTGCCCGTCCAGGGTAACGATCGACATTCCCGGTGTCGAATCAACCGTGAGGGATCCGCCGCTCTCTGCAACGGTCGCCGTAACCGTCTCAACAGGAGCTCCGAATATGACCGTCTGGGTGGTGAAGACTGAATCATCGAGGTCGGACCGGGATCGGGGCTCGAGGCCGGAGAAGATGGTGTAGGTTCCCTGGTCCAGTACCCGGCCAATTGACCCGGTCCTCCAGGTATACGCCCAGGTACCATCGGTCATCACTTCAACCCGTGTGAAGCTCCCGGGGACGCCGGTTGTCACGGGAGTCCCGCCTGCAAGGCTGATCCCTTCAGCGGGCAGGTTCGGGCCCGTCAGGAAGAGGTAGATGAAGTCGCTCCCGGGAGCGGTGCCACGGAGGGGGAGGTCCTCGCCAATGACTGTATAGATGGGAGCTGCGGCGCAGCAGAGGGGGATGACTGCAAGGGTAAGGAACAGAAGTGGATACCGTGAAAGGGGCCTGGGACCATGCATCACGGGATGGCGGTTCATGGGAATTCACCAGACCCAATAACAGATGAAAGTATCTTTCCAGCTGTGATGATGTGGTGGGCATAAGAATCTGGGAAGACGGTTCCCGAAGGCAGCGGTGCTGAAGGGACGGACATCTCACCCGTTCCCGACGCGGCTGGAGAACGCTGATATCCCACGGTTACCGTCTCCTTTTCACAGCCGAAAGGGCTCCCATCTCCCGTCCCCCTGCCATCCACCATAGCTATTACTGTGCGAAGGTCCGATGCACTTTCCAGGAAGTAAACTAAACTACATTAACTTTCCGCAGGAATTGAAGAGAAAGGGATGTAAAAAGAACGCGATATAAGCCAGCAATCAGGAAAAGGAAACTTTAATATTCACGATAGGGGATTATCCTACACACCACTTGAGGAGGGTGATTTAATGCATTATGTCCAGACAACCTGCCCGTACTGCGGGACAGGGTGCAGTTTCAACCTTGTCGTTGCAGACGGAAAAGTGACGGGCACCGCCCCGTACCACCGTTCCCCGGTGAACGAGGGCAAGGTATGTCCCAAGGGGACGTACGCCCATGAGTTCATTCACAGCCCGGACCGGCTGAAGACGCCGCTCGTCAAGAAGGACGGGAAGTTCGTTCCCGCCTCCTGGGACGAGGCCTACGACCTGATCGTAAAGAAGTTCAAATCGTACAAGCCCGAGGAGATGGCATGCCTCTCTTCCGCACGGGTCTCCAACGAGGAGAACTACCTGATGCAGAAGTTCGCCCGTTCGGTGCTGAAGACCCCGAACGTGGACCACTGCGCACGGCTCTGCCATGCCTCCACGGTCGTGGGGCTTGCGGGAGCATTCGGCTCCGGTGCGATGACCCAGTCCATCGCGGATATCGCGGATGCCAAATGTATCTTCATCATTGGCAGCAACACCTTCGAGCAGCACCCGCTCATCGGGCGCCGGGTGATTCAGGCCAGGATGAAGGGGGCGAAGATGATCTACGCCGACCCGCGCCTGACCCCCACGGGGAAGCAGGCCGACCTGTACCTGCCCTTCTACTCGGGCACCGATGTTGCCATCTTCAACGGCCTGATGCAGCACATCATCACGAATGGCTGGGAGAACAAGGAGTTCATCGAGAAGCGGACCAAAGACTACGACAAGCTGAAGGCTGCCGTCATGAAACCCGAGTACAGCCTGGACAACGTCTCAAAGATCTCGGGCATCCCAGCCAAGGATCTTGCGACTACGGCGGAGTGGGTGGCGAGGTCCGGAGCCACCGCGATCCTGTACTCGATGGGTATCACCCAGCACACCACCGGCGTGGACAACGTGAAGTCTGTGGCCAACATCCAGATGCTCACCGGGAACCTTGGCAGGCCCGGGACCGGCGTCTGTGCACTCCGTGGCCAGAACAACGTGCAGGGCGCATGCGACATGGGGGCGCTCCCGAACGTGTACTCGGGCTACCAGGCAGTGATAGTCCCCGAGAACCGGAAGAAGATGACGGACGCCTGGGGCTGCGAGCTCGCGGAGGGCAAGGTCGGCTATACCGTCACCGACATGATCAACGTGCTGGCCGACAAGCCCGGCACTCTCAAGTGCCTGTACATCATGGGTGAGAACCCCATGCTCTCGGACCCGGATCTCCACCACGTGGAGAAGGGCCTCAAGAACCTGGAGTTCCTGGTGGTGCAGGACATCTTCATGACCGAGACCGCGGAGCTGGCCAATGTGGTCCTGCCGGCGGCATGCTATGCAGAGAAGGAGGGTACCCAGACCTCCACGGAGCGGCGTGTCCAGAAATGGAGGAAGGCCGTGAACCCGCCCGGCCAGGCCAAGGCCGACTGGCAGATCCTCTGCGAACTCGCGGCGAAGATGGGCTTTGCCAAGCAGTTCCCGTTCAAGAGCGCAGAGGAGATCTTTGTCGAGGTATCGAAGGTCACCCCGTCCTACGGCGGCATGAGCTATGCCCGGCTGGAGAAGCCCGAGGCCCTCCACTGGCCCTGCCCGACCGCGGAGCACCCGGGGACGCCGATCCTGCACAAGGAGAAGTTCGCCCATCCCGACGGGCTGGGCGTCTTCACGCCGCTGGAGTTCAAGCCCCCCGCGGAGGTGCCGGACAAGGAGTATCCCCTGATCCTGACCACGGGCCGCTGCATCTGGCAGTGGCATACGGGCACCATGACCCGGCGGTCCGAGCACCTGGAGTCGGAGGAGCCGACCGGCTGGATTGAGATCAACCCCGAGGATGCGAAGGCCCTCGGGATCAAGGACAAGGAGAAGGTGCGGGCCGTGACCCGGCGCGGGAAGATAGAGGTGCCGGCACGGGTGACAAAGGACATCAAGAAGGGCGTGACCTTCATGCCATTCCACTACAAGGAGTGTGCGGCCAACCTGCTCACCAACAATGCCCTGGACCCGGTCGCCAAGATCCCGGAGTTCAAGGCATGTGCTATCAGGGTCGAGAAGATTCCGGAGGCGAAGTAACATGGCACTCTTTGGAGGAAAACCCGGTGTGAAGAAGGGGGAGATGGTCTACGCCTGGACCACCGACTCTGAGATTGCGAAGCGTGCGGAGTGCGGCGGTGCAGTGACCACACTCCTCAAGTACGCCCTGGAACAGAAGATGGTGGACGCGGTGCTCGCGGTCAAGCGGGGCCAGGACATCTATGATGCCGTCCCGACGCTGATCACCGACCCGAAGGAGCTCACAAACACGGCAGGGTCGCTCCACTGCGGCACGCTCCTGCTCTCCAAGATCCTGGCAAAGCAGCTGAAGGGGGTCAAGGACAGGAAGATCGCCATGACCGTCAAGGGCTGCGATGTGATGGGCATCCTGGAGCTTGCCAAGAGGAACAGCGTCAACCGGGACAACCTCTACCTGATCGGGGTGAACTGCGGGGGCACGGTCAGCCCGGTCAAAGCGATGAAGATGATCCAGGAGGTGTACCAGGTCGATCCCATGAAGGTCCACAAGGAGGAGATCGACAAGGGCCAGTTCATCATCGAGTTCGAGGGCGGTCACAAGGGCATCTCCATGGATGAGCTGGAGGAGAAGGGCTTCGGCCGGAGGACCAACTGCCGCCGCTGCGAATACAAGGTCCCCCGCCAGGCGGATCTCGCCTGCGGGAACTGGGGGGTCATCGGGGACAAGGCCGGGAAGGCGACCTTTGTCGAGGTATGCAGCGACAAGGGGGCCGACCTGCTGAGCCGGGCGGTGAAAGCCGGGGCTCTCGCCACCGAAGCGGCGAACCCGCAGGGGATCGAGATGCGGCAGAAGGTCGAGGGGGCCATGCTCAAGCTCGGCGAGAAGTGGCGGAGGAAGGACTTCGGTGCCCTGAAGGGCGACCTCTGGGGGACCATCGGCCGGGAGACGGCCCGGTGCATCAAGTGCTACTCGTGCATCGAGAACTGCCCGGTCTGCTTCACCGCCGCGGATTACCTGAAGGGGAAATCCTTCATGGTGCAGCCCGGCGAGGTGCCGCCCAACCCGATGTTCCACCTGCGTCGCTTCGCCCATATCTCCGACACCTGCGTCAACTGCGGCCAGTGCGAGGAGCTCTGCCCGATGGACATCCCGCTCGCCCTTTTCTCCCACGCCATCCGGGTCGAGGGGGACGCAATCTTCGAGCCCAAGCTCGGGAAATCAGCCTACACCAACTAATCTTTTTTTCGAATCTCCTCGTTCCATGCATATAGCCATGGCCGGATGCTGATCGATCGTTCGGGAGGCCCCCATACCGCACAGTCAGTCCGGATGGAGGGACTTTATCATCCCTTCCTGCTTATTCTCCCGCATGAAGCAGCATGAGGTCTTTGAGAGTGTCCCCGGCATCCTGCGTCCGTTCAAGGCCTACATCGATGGGCTGAAGCTTGGATCCGGTGACCAGATTGTGTACTACGGTGTTCCCGGCACCTGCACTCCCTTCATCGAGCTCCTGGGGTTTGCCATACGGTCCAGCCCGGCCGAGCAGGTCTTTGTCCCCCTCACCGACGAGTTAAAAGCAAAGAAGATCGTGAGTGTCCCGGACGTGGGGATGCAGGTCTCCCAGACGAGCGTGAAGACGAACCCGAAGGTGATCGTCCTCATGGGGGGCCTCTCCATGCCGAACTCCAATGTCACAGCCGACCAGATGAAAGCCGCCATCTCGAAGTACAGGGTCCCCCTCATCGGGGTCTGCTTCATGAAGATGTTCGAGAAGACCGGGTGGACGAAGGTCTTTGACTTCTCCCTCCTCATCGACGCGAACATCGCCCCGGTGGATGTATGGAGGTGAAGTGGAACCTACCATTATTTTAGGGTAGGAATAAGGTGAGAATATATCCTTTAGAAGTAAATTCCCTTATAGAAATGTAAAAAGAGAAAAGACTGGTTTTATCCACCTTTAATTAATTTCTTATGATTCTCTAGCTGTTTAAGATAATTTTCTGTCATTTCACTCTTCGCCTTTAACATTTCATATTTTGCTTTAAATTCAGGTTTTTCCTTAAGTTTTGGATCTTCAATAGATGCAAGATCATTTGTTAGATATGAACAAATTGATCTCAACCCTTCGATTGCTGCATTGAGAAGGATGTCATCATGTGTTATTCCTAACGTATAAATTGCACCTATAGCTGCATCCTGCGAAGCTGTACCATAACTGGGTGTTAAAATTGCGGTGTCTAATTTCCTTACAGCGAATATTATTTTCTTCTCATCCTTATAGTCATCAGCAGTTATTATGCCTTTTTCAAATAATCCTTCAATTACTTTTTCGGATATCATTGGATCATACCTAGAATGAGCTATTTTCATCATTTCGCTAAAGTGGGTTAATAAACGCACATTGGACTCGATTAAGGAAGAATCACTTATTCTTTTCTCTGTTTCAATCTTCAAACGGAATTCATTAATCGCTAACCAAGAACCGATCGCGACAGCAATAACGGAAGCACTTCCAAATATAGGAATTAACCAATCTTTAACTCCTTGAATACCTCCTTGAGTCAAGAACACCCATGGGAACACTGAAAGGAGGAGGATTATAGCCACCAATAGAAGCAAGGTGATAAAAACCAATAAAAAAGGAAGGATATACTCTCCTCGTGTGAGTGTTTTAAATTTTTTAAAGTTTTCCTCACCCATAACAAACAATCTGTCGATCTAGCATAAAAACTATATAAAGCTTTATTCCAGGAAGTGGTGGGTCAGGTTCATCACGTCCCGGTAGGGTACAACCCCGAGGATTGTATCCTGATCATCGAGGACGGGGATGGCACGGAAGTCGTACCTGGCAAAGAGCGCAGATGCCTCCTTCAGGGCGCTGTCGGGCTTCAGGCTGATGACCGTGTCAACCATGACGTCCTTGAGGGGTGCGTGATCGGGGGCGAGGAGGAGCTCCTTGATATCGATCACCCCGAGGAGCCTGTCCACCGAGTCCACGACGTAGAGGTACATGATCACGTCCTTCCCCTTCGCCGCCCGGTCGTACTCGTTCTGCGCCTGCTCGACCGTCATATCCGGGGAAAACTTCAGGAACTTTGCCGTCGTGTAGTTGATCACCTTCTCCTCCTGCTTCTCGAGGATAGCCCTGACCTTCTTCATGTTCTCGGCCTTCAGGGACCCGAGGATTCCGGTGCTCTCGGGAGAGGGGAGGACCGAGAGGAGGTCTGCCGCCTGGCCGGGGGTCATGAGGTCGATGAGCTGGATGACCTTGTCCTTCGCGAGCGTTGAGATGAGCTCCCGCTGGACCATGGGCTCGATCTCCTCCAGGGTATCCGAGGCCTGCTCCTGGGAGAGTCCGTCGAAGATCATCCTCCGCTGGTCGGGGTCAAGGTCCTCCAGGATGTCGGCGAGATCCACCGGGTGGAGCCCCTCGAGCCTCTCGCGGAGGATATTCAGCTTCACGTCCCCCCGGAAGCTGCTGATCTGGGTCGGGAGCGGCTGGATATAGGTCCAGGAGATGGTCTGGTCCTTGATCTTCTCGGCAAGGCTGTAGATGAAGTTCGCAAGCCCCTTGAGGCCGATCCTCCGCAGGAGCCCGTACCGGCTGGTGTCGACGTCTGTGGCATAGAGCCTCTGGTTCTTTAAGACCATCTTCACATCATAGACCATCTCGACCTCCCGGTCCTCCATGTCGAGGACCTTCTTGTCGAGGATATGGTCCCGGAGCAGGACGGCGTTCTCTGCCGGCTCCCCTTCGAAATCCTTCATCTCCCCGATATCCACTTGGATCTCGCGATTTTCCATGGAGCTGACCTTCTCCCACGGGATGAGAAGCGCCGGCTTTCCGAAGGGCCGGGTGACAACGATCTGCCTGACCTCCGGGATCTTCCCTGTCTCCATGATGACCAAGTCCGAGAGGGTACCGATCTTCTTCCCCCTGAGCATCACCCGGGCCCCGTTTATCTCGGAGAGGAAGAATACTTTATCCGGCTCAAACCTGGGAACCGCGGGGGTGTCGTTTGCTGCCATGTTTCACCTACGAGAGGAGTGTCAGGAACCTGTACCCGAGCAGGAGGACGAGGAAGATCAGGTAGAGCCTGAGGAAGAGGAGGGAGAGCTTCACCCAACGGGACATGGTGATCCTGGGGGTCGCGTACTTCCGGTTGATCTCGGTGATGATCGAGTATTGCTGCCGTATGAACTCTCTCGCCCGCCCCAGAACACGGCCGTTTTCACCAAATGCCATGGACCCATCCTCCTGTCGTGGGGGAGAGCATCATCCCAGCCACCCCGGGAAGAGCGTGCTGATGCCGTACAGGGTTGACAGGATGATGATCGCGATCACGATCGCGCTGCTGACAATATTCTGGAGCAGGGTATTCTTATACTTCCCCATCACCTCCTCGCTGTTCAGGAGGAGGATGAGGAAGACGAGCGCCGCGGGGAGGAGGGTCACCGCGATCACCTGCACAAAGAGGGTGATGAGGACGAGGGGCGCCCCGGGGATGAGCACCACACCCCCTGCCATGATGAGGGCAAAGAAGTAGCAGGCATAGAACCACGGGGCCTCCCTGACCCGGAGGTTCAGGGAGTGCGCCCAGCCGAAGACCTCGCCGAAGGCCCAGGACGAGGCGAGGGAGATGCAGATGGCGCCGAGGAATCCTGCATCGAAGAGCCCGATGGCAATGAGCGTCCCCAGGAAGGGGCTCGTCGTCAGGAGGAGCGACGCGGCTTGGGCGGCGCTCTCGACATTCGTCCCCAGAAGCACGGTCCCCGTGACGATGACGCAGAAGATGGCGACGATCACGGTGAAGGTCGAGCCGAGGAGGGTGTCGAACTGGCCCCAGGGGATGTCCTTCTCCTTCATCCCCTTGTCCACCACGGCGCTCTGCTGGAAGAAGATCATCCAGGGGGCGATGGTGGTGCCGATGTTTGCCATGAGGAAGAAGAAGAGGGTGCTTGTGAACCCGCCGGGGAAGTGGGGGATGAGACCGGTGGAGAGGACTTCGGAGACCGATGGGTGCACGAGGAAGGCTGCAGGGATGTAGATCAGGTTGACACCTGCAAAGATGATGGCGATCTTCTCCCAGGTCCAGTATCTCCCCTGGAGCACCATGAGCCCCATGATCAACGACACAACGATGATGGTGAGAACGGCGGGGACGTGGAAGATTAAGAGGGCGGCGGTCATGCCGATGAACTCAGTGACGAGGGTGAGCCAGTTCACGAGCGCAAGGTCGATGAAGGAGAACCAGCCCCAGAACGAGCCGAATGCATCAAAGATCGCCTCTGCATGCCCTCGTTTCGTCACCGCCCCGAGCCGGACGGTCATCTCCTGCACCACGTAAGCCACGGGGAGGAGGAGGACGAGGAACCAGATCAGGCCGTAGCCGAACTTCGCTCCCGTCACGGTGTAGGTGGTGATCCCGCCGGCATCGTTGTCGGCGAGCATCACGATGATCCCGGGCCCGGCGAGGATCAGGTAGAGCTTGAATGCCTTCGCGAACCTCCTGTACCGGTAGAAGAGGTTCGACCAGAAGTTCATCCCTTCACCCCCGCCCTCCTATCAGCCATGCCCCAGCCTCTGGACAGGTTGCAACCCCCCGGGCATACCCCCTGATACAGGGGGCAAGAGCCAGCCCACCTTCGGGAGACTCTCCTATCTGTGTTGTTTCCTGAAACCATTTAAGGCATCCGGGCGGTCTTTATCCCCGAGATTCGGCCAGTTTATCCGTTAGAAAGGATAAGAGACGGTCAGGGGCTTCCAGCCAGGTAAATTTCAGAAAAAATAACGCCACAGGGGGGTACGGGCATGTCTGCTGGTTGAAGAGGTGTCCGACTCCGACCGGCTCACAAGCCTTATGGGAATACCGGAGAGATCTCTCCGCATGACGGGGGAGGAGGTTGGGAAGGCCCAGGAGGTCTCGCTCCCCCTCGAGGAGAAGGCGTTCTGTGCCCTTATTCTCCCGGAGGGGATCCAGCGGTTCGAGGCCCAGAGCGTCACCGAGTTCTGCCATCCCATGAAGATAGCCCACATTGGCTGGATCGACTCTGTGGTCGAGGATGTGGACCGGGACATTCTCCCTGCGGCGATGGCCCTCGGCTTCTCCGAGCTCCTGGTGAGGAACCTCCAGAAGAGCACCAAGAGCGGGTACGAGGACTTCGATACCGAGATGGGGCTCATGGTGCCAGCGATCTTCATGGAAGGATTCGACGTGAAGCTCGAACCCCTCTATATCCTCATCAACGAGAAGGTGATCGTGACCCTCCACACCCGGGAGGTGAAGCGGTTCATCCGGATGCGCAGGTATGCAGAGACCCTGCTTCGGAAGATCCCCCAGGGCCTGCCCCCGAAGGACAAGATGACCCTCCTCCTCGTCCGGATTATCGACGAGAACAACTCCCGGAACTTCGACTACCTTGCCGAGATCGAGGAGCACGGCGACAAACTCTTCCAGGTCCTCTCTGACCCGAAGACCCCGAGGTCGGTCATCGCCCCGAAGATTTACGAGATGAAGCATGCCCTGATCATCTACCTGGGCGGGCTCTGGGCGACGGTGGACGCGCTCTCATCGCTCCGCTACGGGGATGCCGAGCTCCTGACGGACGAAGACAGGATCCTTGATCGGGTCAATGCCCTCATCGCGGCCGTGCAGGCCCAGATCGGCCTTGCAGAGCACCTCTCCGAGGTCCTCGCGAGCGGCCTCGAGGTCCTTCAGTCCATCTACAACAACCAGCTCCAGATCCTGAACAATAAGCTCGCGATGCTCGCCGCTTACCTGGCCATCATCGGCACCGCGCTCCTTGTGCCGAATACCATCGCGACGGTAGCCGGCAACCCCATGTTCCAGTTCACGCCGGCCATGATACCTGCCTACCTGGGTTTCATCCTCTTCTCGACGGTGGCAGCGACCATCTTCACATTCTGGGTTTTGAAGAGCCGGGGGCTCCTCCCGAAGGATATTGAGTAGAGGACCACGGTTCTGGAAAGATGGCGAGGTGAAAAAGAGGTTTCAGACCGGCCGGGCCTGCACACCCGCCGGAAGGAGGCGCTCGATCAGGAAGGACGGGACCTGCTGCGACGTGCGGAAGGCCAGGTAGAACTGGGTCGTGTCACCGGATCTCCCCTGGTAGGTGGCATCCACCCGGAAGTCAAACTCCATGATCTTCAGGAAGAGGGCAGAGATGGTGGCCCTCCTCTCCTGGATGGTCCTTGTCTCGTCAACCCCCATCTCCTTTGTCTCTTTGTTGATGGAGAGGGTGACCCGGTCTCCGGTCGGGATGGCGATGATCTCGGCGTTCCCGACGGTCACCTTCTCTGACGCCGGGAGGAAGACCTGGTAGGTGGTCGTGTAGGGATAGGATGCCGCGGGCGGGGCCTCGGAGATGACCACCCCGATGGTCAGGTAGGCAACGGCGAGAATCACGATGATCACGAGGATGGCATAGAGGATCCACCTCAGGCCGCCCCCCTTCTTTGTCACCTCTCTTCTCTTGATGGTTGTTCCTGTTCCCTTGTCTGTGCTCTCGGCCATTGCAGGATCACCGGAGGAATGGGGGGCTTTCATGCTATTTAACCGTTTGCAGAGGAACGGGGACCGAAAGAAGCCTCCCGCCCGCCCATGGGGAATCCTCATTATCTCCAGTGTTCAAGAGAAGGACGGGCGAGACCATGGCTCAGATCCCGAAGGAGGAGTATATCCTCCAGACCACCTCAGCCTGCCCGGGGTGCAGCTCATCCCTCTCCCTCAGGTACATCCTGAAGGCGGCAGGGCCTGACACGGTCCTCGTCATCCCGGCGAGCTGCTCGAGCGTCATCCAGGGGATGTACCCGTACACGGCGGTGAATGTCCCGGTCTACAACATCGCCTTTGCCGCAGCAGCGTCGTGTGCATCCGGTATGGTCGCCGGTCTGCGGCGTGCGGGGAGGGAGACGAAGGTCATCGTGTACGCCGGGGACGGGGGCACGGTGGACATCGGGCTCCAGGCCCTCTCGGGCGCCCTTGAGAGGGAGACGGACTTCCTCTACATCTGCTTTGACAACGAGGCATACGGGAACACCGGAATGCAGCGTTCCGGCTCCACGCCGCTCGGGGCACTCACCACCACCACCCCGTCGGGGAAGATCCATCCGAAGAAGGAGATCGACCGGATCGTGGAAGCCCACCATCCCCCCTACCAGGCCACGGCCATCAGCGCATTCCCCCTGGACCTCTTCCACAAGGTGGAGAAGGCCCTCACCTTCCGGGGGCCGTCCTTCATCCACCTCCTCGCCCCCTGCCCGACGGGCTGGCGGTTCCCCCACGGGAAGACCATCGAGGTGGGCAGGATGGCGGTGAAGACTGCGGCCTGGGTCCTCTGGGAGCGGGTCCACGGGACCCTCACGGTAAGCGCCCCCTCAAAAGGCCCCCTTGCGAAGCCGGTCCCCCTCCAGGACTACCTGGGGATGCAGGGGAGGTTCAAGGGGATGGATCCGGCCCTCCTCTCCCGTCTTCAGCAGGATATTGAGGCGCACAGGGAGGCGATTCTTGCGGAGGCTGAGAGAGCATGAAGGAGATCGTCACCGCGAACTATGCCATTGCCGAGGCGGTGAAGCAGGCGGTACCCGGCGTGATAGCCGCCTACCCCATCACGCCCCAGACCGAGATCGTGGAGCGGATCGCCCAGTACGTCGCCCGCGGGGAGCTCGCCTGCGATTACATCCCGGTGGAGAGCGAGCACTCGGCCATGGCGGCCTGCATCGGGGCGTCTGCAGCCGGGGTTCGCACCTTCACGGCCACCTCATCCCAGGGTCTCCTCTACATGCACGAGATGCTCCACTGGGCGGCCGGTGCCCGGCTCCCCGTCGTCATGGCGAACGTGAACCGGGCCGTGGGCCCGCCATGGAACGTCTGGGCGGATCATACCGACGCCCTCTCCCAGCGGGACACCGGCTGGCTCCAGGTCTACGTGGCCACGGCCCAGGAGGCCTATGACACCACCCTCATGGCGTTCCGGATCGCCGAGGACCGAGAGGTGCTCCTCCCCGTCATGGTGAACCTTGACGGCTTCCTCCTCTCCCACACGATGCAGGACCTCGAGACAGTTGAACCCGGTTCATTCATCCCGCCTCTCCACCTCCCCCACGCTATCGATCCGGCACACCCCGCCGCCTACGCACCCCTGACCGGGCCGAAGGATTATTACCGGTTCCGGTGGGAGATGGAGAGGTCGATGCGGGCGGCGAGAAAGGTCATCACCCGTGTGGAGGAGGACTTTGCCGCACGGTTCGGGCGTCGTTACGGGGTGACGGAGGAGTACCGGTGCGATGATGCGGATATCCTCGTCATCGCCATGGGAACCCTTGCCAAGGAGGCGGAGGTGGCCGTCGACAGGCTCCGGGATGAGGGCATCCCGGCCGGGGTTATGCGTCTCCGCTGGTTCCGCCCCTTCCCCACCCTCGATCTCACCGGCAGGGAGGTCGTGGTCATCGATCGGGATTACTCCTTCGGCTTCGGCGGGGTCCTCGCCCATTCACTCCGCTCCACGGCCCGGGCCGAGCCATACAGCGTGATCGCCGGGCTGGGGGGCCAGGAGGTGACCCACGAGGACATCGCATCCTTTGTGCGGGAGAGGAGGCCGGGGGAGGAGTTCTGGTTCGGAGTGAAGGGCGATGTATGAGATACGGATCCACTCCCGGGGCGGGCAGGGGGGTGTGACAGCAGCACGGCTTATTGCTCTTGCCGCGTTCAGGGACGGGAAGCATGCCACGGCAACCCCTTTCTACGGCGCAGAGCGGCGCGGGGCACCCATCGTTGCCTTCGCCAGGATCGATGAGAGCCCCATCCGTATCTACAGCCAGGTGAGGAACCCTGACCTCGTGGTGGTGCTGGACCGGACCCTCGTACCCGTCGTTGACGTGCTGAAGGGCCTGAAGGCTGGAGGAGCGGTCCTTGTGAACAGCGGCCATGCCGTCAGCCTCGACCACATGAAAGTGCACCGCGTGGATCTGACGGGGATCGCCCTGGACGAGAACCTCGTCATCGCAGGCGAACCCGTCCTCGACACCCCGGTCCTCGGGGCCATCGCCCGGCTCGGGATCATCTCTCTCGAGTCCGCGACAAGAGCCATCGCCGAGATGTTCCAGGACCCGAGGAACGTCAGTGCGGCGGAACGGGCCTACCGCGAGGTGGTCCTGTGAAGCGACAGAAGCCCGCCGGCGAGCAGAAAGGGGGGCGGAAGAAACAGACGGAACGGCTCGCCATCTCGAAGCCGAAGAAGGGGGCGTCGGGAAAGACCGGCGCCTGGCGGACCTTCCGGCCGGTCATCGACCCGGAGAAGTGCAACCAGTGCGGCCTCTGCTCGCTCTATTGCCCCGAGGGGGTCATCAGCGAGGATCTCAAGATCGATTATGACTTCTGCAAGGGCTGCGGGATCTGCGCGAACGAGTGCCCGAAGAAGGCGATCCGGATGGAGCGGGAGGAGAGATGAATGAATAGATTTATTATTCATATGAATACCTTATTTATTCAATGCTCACCCGGCTCTTCACCTCCCGGACCCGGGTGAAGCTCCTCCACCTCTTCCTGCTACACCCGGAGCGGGAGATCCATGTCCGGGAGATCTGCCGGAGAACCGGGTTGAATATCAATGCCGTGCGGAGGGAGCTCGCGAACCTGGAGGAGATAGGACTTCTCACGAGCCGGCGCCAGGGAAACGCACTGTTTTACACGGCAGATATCGCGTCCCCGATCTACCAGGAGCTCGTGGCTATCTTCCTTAAAATGAAAAGTGGACCGGATTGATGCCGCCTCTGGTCTCAATCAGGAGGTTCCTTCTTTTTCGTCGGGAAGTGGGCACTTCGCCATGTACTCCACGTTGAACTTGTAGAAATGGGTGAACCCGCAGTGGTGGCACCGGGTGGTGAACTGGCTGCACCCGATGACAAGGTCATGCGGCCCTTCCACGCAGCAGTTCATGCAGGGTGCATCTGCCTTCAGCTCCCAGACGTCGTAGCACCCGATCTTCGTGTACAGGCCGGGCTTCCCTACCTCCGAGGCCCGGGGGATGTAGATCCGAGTCGCCCCGCAGTTGGAGCAGGCCACCTGGGCCTGGGCCCGCACCGCCTTGATGACCTGGTCCACCTCCTTCCCGCAGTTGTAGCAGGAGGTGCGGTACTTCATGAAGATGAACCGATCAGCCATGAGGGGTACCTGAGCACGGTCAGGTATAAAACCGTGGGGATGGGGACAGGTCTATTCTGGATGAGGGTGTGCAGGAAAAAGAGGGAATGGTATTCAGGGCTTAGAAGTCGCCCATGTCGCCGCCCATACCACCCATGCCGCCGGGGGGCATGCCGCCCGGCCCCATGGGGGGTGCCTCTCTCGAGACCCTGGAGGCGGCGATGACGTCGTCGATCCGGAGGATCATGACCGCGGCCTCGGCTGCCGAGGCGACGGCCTGGGTCTTCACCCGAAGGGGCTCCACGACGCCGGCCTTGAGCATGTCGGTGGGCGCGCCCTTGAAGACATCGAGGCCCATGTGCTTCCTCTTCTTGTCATGCTCTGCCCGGAGGGCGACGAGCATGTCGATGGGGTCGAGGCCCGCGTTCTCTGCGAGGGTCCTCGGGATGATCTCCATGGCGCTCGCGAAGGCCTCGATGGCGAGCTGTGCCCGTCCTCCGACGGAAGCAGCGTACTCGCGGAGACGGAGGGAGAGCTCGATCTCGGGAGCGCCGCCCCCTGCCACGATCTTCTTGTCCTCCATGACCACGGAGACCACGCTGATGGCGTCGTCGAGTGCCCGCTCCTGCTCGGCCACCACGTGCTCGGTCCCGCCCCGCACGATGATGGAGACGGCCTTGGGGTTCACGCACTTCTCGACGAAGATCATCTCCTCGCCGCCGACCTTCCTCTCCTCCACGAGGCCGGCCTTGCCGAGCTCGCTCTTCGCGATGGCGTCGATGGATGAGATGACCGATGCGCCGGTCGCCCGGGCGAGCTTCTCCATGTCGCTCTTCTTGACCCTGCGCAGCGCGAGGACGCCGGCCTTGGCCAGGTAGTGCTGGGCGATGTCGTCGATCCCCTTCTGGCAGATGACGACGTTCGCGCCGCTTGCCACGACCTTGTCGACGATGGACTTGATCATCCGCTCTTCCTCGTCGAGGAACGCCTGGAGCTGGTCGGGGCTCGTGATGTTGATCTCGGCATCCACTTCGGTCTTCTTGAACTCGATGGAGGCGTTCAGGAGGAGGATCTTCGCGTTCTCGACCTTCGTGGGCATGCCGGGGTGCACGCGCTCCTTGTCAATGAGCACTCCCTCGACGATCTCCGAGTCGTCCGTGGACCCGCCGACCTTCTTCTCGATCTTGATGTTCTCCTGGTCAACGGTGCCGTCCTCATCGACCACCATCATGGCCGCTTTGACCACGAGCTCGCAGAGCTTCTCCTTGGAGGCCTCGGCGCCCTTCCCCGTCATCGCGGTCTCGGCGATCCGGTAGAGCATCTTCTTGTCGTCGGGTTTCACCTCGATGGCGATGTCATTGAGGATCTCCCGCGCCTTCTCGGCCGCGAGCCGGTAGCCCTGGGCGATGACCGTCGGGTGAACGTCCTGGTCCAGGAGTTCCTCGGCACGCTTCAGGAGCTCACCAGCAATGACCACAGCAGTGGTTGTCCCGTCGCCTACCTCGTCGTCCTGGGTCTTTGCTATCTCCACCATCATCTTCGCGGCAGGGTGCTCGATGTCCATCTCCTTGAGGATGGTGACGCCGTCGTTCGTGATCACCACGTCGCCGATGGTGTCGACAAGCATCTTGTCCATGCCCTTGGGGCCAAGGGTGGTCCGTACCGCTCCTGCAACTGCTTTCGCGGCTGCGATGTTGGATCCCTGGGCATCGCGCCCACGGGTGCGCGAGCTGCCCTCCTTGAGGATATAAATGGGTTGTCCTGTGAGTTGTGACATGGTTCTCTCACCGTTCTTGCGGTAGAATAATTGGTTTGTGGTTCTATATAAACGAAGTGGATCTTGGTTCTGATTAGTTGACGGTGGGTTGATAAGAATCGAAGTGAGTGATAAGTCGAGGTTGGTGAATGTAGATACTTTCACACCGCGCAGAAAGATCTAATACGTACTAATTTCGGGCATATAGCTAAGAATTTGAAAATTTGTAGAATGCGGCAGGTATGTGTTAAAACAATTAAAAAACAAAAAGGTTTTAAAGAACAGATATTTCTGAAAATTAGTGACTTTATATAGCGCGCGTTTGTAAAATCAACTTTATAAATAAATATACAAAACTATTCAATCTACATCTCAAAATCCGGTAAAATAACAAATAAACTTATATATTCCGGATGATAACTAAGTAAGGCATTCTCGCGGGACGAAGGGGCCTTAGGTTGGTACGGGGAAATGCAAATCTTTACACGGAATAAATCCATCCCTTATTATCCTCACATCGGATATATGTATCGGATCCCTCGTTTTAATGATAAGGATATTCATATTTCCAGTGAGGTCCGGGAAGCTTGGGTGAAAGAGCAAGTTTCACAGCAAAAACGTTTTTCAGTTTTTTCCATTTGTGGCGAGTTAAGCTCGACTGAGTTTATCGAATTAATTATGAATAATCCAACCTACGATGGTCTATGCGACTCATATGAAGTAATCTTTGGTCCTGAAATAGAATCTGACGGAATCAAAGCTAAGTTAAAGGAATTGATAAGAAACCCAAAATTAAAAGCATACTCTTACTCGTATCGCCCACCGGATCACGCAATTAAAGTTGAAGATAGACTTTTTTGCGAAGAAAGACACGAGCCAGGGACCAAATATAGTTTTGCCACAATTGTTGAAAGAGCTGATAAAGAAGTGCAAAGAAAATTTATGACGATGTTCAATACATTAAAAGCGAATTCTACTTTGGTCACATTGGAAAATATCGATTCTATACCAACGATGCGAAAATCTATATAATAAAATAAATTATTTCATTATATGGATGATTATATCGCATATATTGCCCCTTTAATTATAAGTGGAATTGCAGGTCTCACATTAACATCCATGGCATTTGATAAGATAGGTAAGATCCTTATAGGAACTGTAGAAAATGTTACCTTTATTACAAATCTAGGGTTAACCCAGCCACCAATTAGTCGGCTCTCTGAGATAGAAACCGATATAATGAGAACGCTTGGCGTTAGCGAATTAGCAGTTGTTGTTTCCTATTGTCTTTCTGAATTATCCATAATTCCATTATTCACTAATGCATTGTGGACGAAATTTCTTAATAATGTGGCATTTTTACAAGACTATCAGATCCCGGTTTTTATTGCTATATCTTATTCTTCGGTAATTCTTGGTTTTTTAATTAGTGCAATCGTTTATGCGATTGCGTGCTCCTTTAAATTTAGAAATCTCCCTCCGAGATTATATGAAGAATTTGAAGAAATAAAAGAAAGGCGAAAGCAGATATTAGAATCGGCTTAATTATTTTATGGCCTCACCGCTAAGCCAATCATCATTTCCCAGCGATTTCCTGTCAGGTTTAGAGGGATCTTTGCCACCTGCGCCGGGGTCATTCCCCCGATTCCCTGGTGGGGCCGGAGATAATTGTAATAGACCTGCATCCCCGCAACAAATTCCTGCGCTCCAACGGAACTGTCAAGGCTTCTGAATACCTTTGTCCTCTCCCGGAACGTCCCATTCAGACGTTCAAGGATGTTGTTGTTGGGCTTCTCCTCGAAGTCCTTTAACCGGATGTGCGGGTTCTGGATGCGACCGAGACCATAGAACTCCGCCTTGATCGCATCATTGTAAGCCTGGAGGCCATCGGTCACAATTGCATCGGGCTTAACTTCGGTGATTTCCTTGGCCTTCTGAAGCGGCTTGCGTGCATCCTTGACGTATCGTGTCTCGGTGACTTGGCAGGCAAGGAGATAGCGGGTCTTGGCATCCATCAGGTTCCAGATCCACTCGTAATACTTTTTCTCGCCCTCTTTTTTGATGAACAACGTCGTTTCATCACAGTGCCAGATATTCCCAACATCGGCCTTGTATTTCTCGGCATACCGCGCAAGGAGCTTCAGGTACTTCCGGATCCAGTTCAGGATCGTGGGTTGGGTTACAACGACTCCCTCGAATTGTTTCAGATGATCGGTGATCTTCCTCTGGGATACCCCCTTGAAATAAAGGTCAAGGGTAAGAGTGATGGTTTTGGGGCTGTTCTTCATCCGGCAGAACCCCTTATCGACAACAAAGGTGTGGTTGCAGGCATGGCAGGCAAAGCGCTGGTTTGTCCCGTAATGAGTCTTCCGGCTTCCCCATTTCCCGACGTTTTCAGATTTACAGACGGGGCAAGCAATCTTGGGCTCTGCCGCTTCGATCTGAGCTGGCGCGCTTTGCTCTTCCACATCACCTGCGAGTTTCAGCGAGAGCTGGACGGCGAAGATGTGCTTGCATATCACATTCCGGGTCTGGTGGTCCGGGCATGAGCATGTCCAGATTCCAGGTGAGCGCATACGCTCCTCACGGTTCTTTGGGTACGTCCGGGCTACCTGGTAATAAGCATCCTTCGTTTGTGATCGGACATCCCATTCATTCTTACCGGTCTGTATCACCGTGTCCGGCTGCGAAAGGATCGCAAGGCCGCGAAGTTCTCTCGGGTTGGTTAGTTTTCGGATCATGTCTCTTCACTATGTAACTACTATGTAGCTACAATGTAATAAACATATCTATGATATATTTATTTTATGAATACATCTGAGGCATAGAAGAGCGATAAATATATTATATATAATCACATATTTCCTCCTATGGAAAAGGAATTAATGAAAATCGAAATAAATGCGTATCAAATAATTGAAAAGGTAGTGAAGCCGTCTGGTAATTCCGGGCGCGTTTACGTTCCAATTGATTGGGTTGGAAAAAAGGTGAAAGTTGTCTTATTGGAGTCCCTAGAGACTGACAGAGTTCCAATAGAAGCAACGGGGGGTGGGAGATAAGTCATGAATCACATTCTCTTATACTTTCACTCTCCACGCACGCCGATCAACTTTATAATCCATTCACGAGGAGCTGATTAATGCAACAAGCCCGTGAGTACGTCCGTCTGAAGAATAATTCTTCCACTGGTATATTGCATGATATTGATTGGGATTTTAAGAATTCCCAAAATAATGGAATCCATTCGATCCACCCATATCCTGCAAAATATATTCCCCAGATTCCTAAGACGTTATTGGAGACTTTAGAGATCTCTCCCGGCACCTTAGTATTCGATCCTTTCTGCGGTTGTGGAACAACACTAATTGTCGCACAATCACTCGGCTTGCCATCAATTGGTGTGGACTTAAATCCGATTGGATGCCTAATTTCCAGAGTTGTTACTCGTGATTGTCCAGTAGATCTTGCCAGAGAGGCAAACCAATGCATTTTGAAAGCACAATCGATAGAAGCAACTCTCCCTATTCCTCCCATACCCAACCTCGATCACTGGTTTCAGAAACCAATCCAAAATGTCTTAATTGGCCTGATAACGGTTATTAATGAAATTGAGGATGCGCATCTTCGAGATGCTTTGCGGCTTGCTTTATCGAGCCTTATCGTTCGAGTTTCGAATCAAGATAGCGATACTCGTTATGCCGCAATTGAAAAACCTGTGGCAAAGGACGAAGTATATTCCTTATTTTACCATGTTTGCCAAAAATATGAACGAACTCTTCCAGCATCTTCAGCCTCTAGGCCGGATGCTATAGTTATTAACAAAGATATATTCGATATAGCCCCTTCCGACTTTCCAAATCAAGTTGGGATGGTAATCTGCTCCCCCCCATACCCAGCTTCGTATGAGTATTGGCTTTATCACAAATACAGAATGTGGTGGTTAGGATACGATCCCTTGTCGGTAAAAAAGCATGAAATTGGTGCTAGGGCTCATTTCTTCAAGAAGAACCATCATGGTCCAGAGGACTTTAGAAAACAAATGACCGGGGTTTTTCAACTCTTAACGAAGGTCTGCTGCCCCGATGCTTATGTCTGCTTTGTTCTAGGGGATTCAAAGATCCACGGGGAAATCATTGATAATACAGATCTCCTTATTTCTGCAGCAATACCTCAGGGATTCCAACTCATTGATGTTATTCCACGAAATATTGCGATGAATCGAAAATCTTTCAACATATCAAATTCACGTATTCAAACTGAAAATATTGTGATTCTTCAGAAGTGATCTATAATGAAGAAGCGAACCTCAATCTGCCTTAAATGGCACGATTATCAATATTATCCTTACGAAACGAAGTTCGCATATCGGGAAGTGGAATCCTTACCAAGCTTAAACTCTTACACGGCAATAGATGGTGGAATCAAGGTTGTTCTAGAAGAACCCAATACAAAATATCTCGATAGACTTGTTTATTTTTCTCGGTACTCGAATTGTACCGGTCTCGAATCCAAGACTTTACAGGCACGTTTAGAGAATGGGTCAAATGGAAATGGAAGCACAAAACGCCAATCGACTAGATACAGCGTTCACGGTCTTCATGAGTATAAAGGGAAATTTAATCCACAAATCGTTAGAAGTATCCTAAACTGGTATAATTTACCTGAGAAATCTCAAGTAATAGACCCATTTTGTGGAAGTGGGACCGCGCTTATAGAATCAACAATTGCAGGCTTCGATTCATTCGGTTGGGATTCAAATCCAATGGCGATCTATATAACAAACGCAAAGTTGCTTGCTTTGAGTGCAGATCCTAGCACTCTGAAAAAACAAGCAAATCGTATTTTAAACTCAAATCTATCCACCCGCGAGTTCCATTTAGCGAATGATTCTAGAATTGAGTACCTTCAGAAGTGGTTTTCGAAAGAGATTCTCGTAAAAATTGAGCATTATCGTTCAGTTATTGAAAGTGAGTCTGAAGAATATTCTGCTCTCTTTAGCATAATTCTAAGCGACTTATTGCGAGACTACTCTTTACAAGAACCATCCGATCTGCGGATACGTCGGAGAAAAAGTCCCTTCCCACCTATTCCTATTGAAGTTGCATTTAAGAACACTATTGAACGTCAGTTGCAGGAACTTACTCGTACAAACAAAGTTATTGGTCAAACTGATTTTACTGCAACGGCATTTCAAGCTGATGGCCGTGTTTACGATGAGGTGAAGAAACGAGCTCCGGTCACATTAAACGCAGAATTCGCTATTACAAGTCCTCCTTATGCTACTGCTCTTCCTTATATCGATACGCAACGGTTAAGCTTAGTTTGGCTCGACCTGCTTTCCCCTAAGGATCTCCGGAGAACTGAAGAAGCCCTAATCGGTAGCCGTGAAGCGGCCGAAAGTACTTTACGTTCTTTAAAAGACGATTTAGTTGATAATAAATGGAATCTACCAAAATCAGTTCAAATTCTTTGTTCTGAATTGCAAGAACGCGTTAGCCCAGAAGATGGATTCCGAAGGCGCGCAGTTCCAGGATTGTTATACCGATATTTTTCCGACATGAGGAAAACTTTTCAAACAGTATCCAGGTTCATGAAACCTGAGTCTCATTATGCTCTAATTGTTGGTACGAATCGTACAACAATCGGAGGTAAAATTGAGTATATAAATACGCCCGAATTACTCGCCGATGTTGCTACCAGTGTAGGATGGAAATTTATAGAAACTTTAAATCTAGAAACTTACAAACGGTATGGTATACATGCCGCCAATGCGGTTCAAGGTGAGACACTTTTGGTCTTAGGGAAATGAGCGAGTTCCTGCTTCAACCAAACGTCTATAAAACCGGGCATAATCTCAATTTATTGAGTCTGCTGGAAAATATATGGATTCGACAGCATAAACTTGGAGAAGGCACCTATTACATAATTTCTGGTTTTGGCAACTATAACGGGGGAGTTCGTTTCTTCTCTCGTTTTAAACAACATGTTGCCTCTGGTGGAAAAGTTGTATGCTTTTTTGGCGGAAGTACTTCTCAACACCTCGCTAGCACCCAATTGGTTGAGAGACTTCTATCCTGCGGGTGCGAGGTTTATTTGATCAATCGAAAACAAATCTTCCACACAAAATGCTATGGTACTACGAATTCCGGTGACCGCTTAATTGTCACATCTGGTAATTTTACAGCAAATGGAATGTCAAATAACGTAGAATCAGCAATTTTTCTTGACTATGAATTGACTAGCCATATTCAATTTCGATGGGCAGATCTGGTACAATCAATACTCAATCAACGTTGGGAAATCTATCGGCCCTCATTAACAGACCCTGGAGATCCCGCATGGGAGCTTGTCTATGATGAACGTGAAGAACGTCTTGCAATAGACGAAAGCCAATCCATGACCATGGTACTCACTCTTGGTCATGCCGATACAGCCCGTATAAATGCTGCAGCCGATACACCTGCGAGTAAGGGAACTCAATATTTCTGGTTGAGTAAGGATGCTTATGATTTCTTTCCACCTTTGACCATTCTCAATGAACGGGGATATAAAACAACGAATTCATGCCTCATCAATCTCCACTATGTTGACCTTGGTATTGTAGATGAAGAATCAAGGGTTACATTCGAAGCTGGCAATAACGTGGATTTCCGTCTTGGAACACCCAAATATAGATACACCGGTCTTGCTCAGGAAGGAGATCTCGCAGTAATTAGCCGAATCTCAGAATATAATTATGAAATTCGAATTATTAGACAAGGAACGCCAGAATTCACACAACTGAGTCCCTACGCTACTACCTTTATAGGTCATCGTGGCAAAAGAATCGGGTTCCTCCCAAATGAAAGACTTGAGGCACTTCTTCATATTCACCTCCCAACAAAAACTCAATTTGACCGATTACCAAGAGGCTAATCCAGTTTCACCACATACGCAGTAAAGCATAATTTTCTGAATCAATCAAGAACCAATAAATTATGACGTCATTCTGGTGTTCCAAGAAAAGCTCGATATTTGAACTTATGAGGGATCCTAAGAATTTCACTTCGGCTCCAATACCTTGTATTGAGGCCGAATGCCCGGAGTGGAATGCCGGGAAATGTTATCATTTAAGCAGGCCGGGGAAAGACGCACCAGAACCGGTGAGTAACTGTTACCGACAGGACTTAAAAATTATTTTTATTGAACGGTTGGTGATATTCATAGCTTCGGCTCTGTAGAAACCATCCAGGAATAAGATACCCTACCGTCGACCGAAAGATCT
>CAZKEV010000030.1:0-24197 GCA_964551875.1 uncultured Methanomicrobiales archaeon
GAGACCTTCGCCTCCTCCTTCTGGACGAACCTCCCATCCAGGTAGATCCACATGATCATAGACTTTGGAACGCACCGCTTTTGTACCTTGCGTTTCCCGCTGCCATCGGGTAGCTCTTTTCCTCCATGGTGGACCGTGCAGTGCCGGGCATCGGAGAACACTCTTCAGTCAGGATTCCAGGTCGCGCGAAGAGAAGGGTTCTTGGCAGGACTTTGGACAAAAAATCCCGTCTGGCAATTATCGTCTTCCCCGGCATGCCTGGACAAAGGCCGAGAACATCGGGAGGCTCGCGAGGGGGTGGAGGTGGGTGTAGGAACCCTGGGTGCGCCGTACCAGTGCCCCGTCCAGGCCGTCCCGGATGCCCAGCCCCCGGGTGATCCGGTAGGCGTAGCGGGTGTCTTTATCAAGGACCACGTCGCTGTAGTGGAACTCATGCCCCCGGAAATGCCCGGCCCCCAGGGGGCTTTCCCCGGACGCGACCCCCTCCACGTAGCTCACGATCCGGCGGGCAGGCATCCGGGTCTCGCCGGGGAACACCCCGCACATGGCAAAGGACGCCCCCTTTCCCCCGCGCCACCCCGGGGCAAGCACGATTCGGTCGGTCAGGTACATGAGCCCGCCGCACTCGGCGTAGATGGGGACGCCCTCCTCCGATGCCTGGCGCATCCCCTCCTTCGCCTGCTCATTCCCCTCCAGTTCCGGGCCGAAGAGCTCAGGGTAGCCCCCGCCCAGGATATACCCGTCCGCCTCGGGGAGCCTGCCATGGACCGGACTGAAGGTCACCACCCGCGCCCCGAGCGCCGGGAGGAGGTCGAAGAGGTCAGCATAGTAGAAGTTGAAGGCTTCGTCGTAGGCCACCCCGACGGTTACCTCCGGTTCCCTGTCCACGGTGAATGGCGAGGGTCCGGCAGGAGCCGGATCCAGCTCGGTAGCGCAGGCAATCACCCTGTCCAAATCCACGTGGCCTGCCACGAGGTCTCTCACCTCCCTGAGCCGGCCGGTGAAACCGTCGTCCACGCTCCCCTCGCGGTAGGGGACGAGCCCCAGGTGCCGCATGGTGAGCTCGACGCGGGGGTCGTGGGGGATCGCACCGAGGACGGGGATGCCGCAGGCATGCTCGATGGCGGTCACCGCCTTCCTGGTATGGGACTCCCCGCCCACGTGGTTCAGGATCACCCCCCTGATGGCTATGGACGGGTCGAAGGCCTGGAACCCCTTCACGAGAGCTGCTGCCGAGCGGGTGATGGACCGGGCGTTCACCACCAGGATGACGGGCACCCCGAGGTCTTTTGCCACTCCTGCTGTGGATCCCCGGTCCGTGAGTGCGTCCGCCCCTTCATACAGGCCCCGGACCCCCTCGATGAGGGCAAACCCGGCACCGCGGCACCCGTGGGAGAAGCAGGCCCGGATCTCGGCATCCCCCATGACAAAACTGTCGAGGTTCCGGCAGGGGCGCCTGGTCACCGCGGAGAGGTAGGAGGGGTCGATGTAGTCCATCCCCACCTTGAAGGTCTGAACCGGCGCGCGGTCTGAGAGGAGGGAGGCGAGGGCGAGGGTGATGGAGGTCTTCCCGGTCCCTGACCGGTCACCCGAGATGACGAGGGCCTTCATCCGAGGGACCTCAGCACCGCCCCGAACTCGCTCTCCACCAGGTGACAGACCCCCAGGGTCTTGGGGTGGAGGTCAACCTCCACCACCACATGCCGGTGGCCGAGCATCCGTATGGGCTCCACCTGCCTCGGGCCGTTCGTCACCGAAAAGACCTCGATCCCCCTGGTGAACTCGGGGGGGACCGCGTGGGGGACCCCCGCAAGGAGGAGGAACGCAGGGCTCTCCGCCTGTATCCGCTCCCCGATGGCAACCCCGTTCGCCCCGTACTCGTCCAGGGCCCCGAGGAGCTCGGGGGAGAGCCCCCTGTCCAACATGTCGGCCCTGATGATCCGGGCATCCTCCCTGACCTTCGGGAGCCCGCGGGCCTCGAGATTTGCCAGGTAGGTGACAGGGGCATCCGGGCAGACGTCGTGGAGGGCAAGGAGCTCGTCGGCGAACATGTAAGCGGTCTCCTTCTTCGCGTTCATCACCGCCATCCCATGCTCCCCGGAGCGGGCAGCCTCAAGGAGCCTCCCGGCCACTTCGTGCTTCAGGTCACCCCGTGAGGGTTCGATATACTCGCTGCTGGCTGCCCCCCGCAGGTGCTCCACCTCGTTCGCCCGGGCGAGAAGGTACCGCTGGCGGTCGAGCTCGTCGGCCCCGATCCAGCCCGCCTCGGCGGCAGCCTCCAGGGTCGCGATCACGCCCTCGATATTCTCCCGGAACCCGGCATGGATGTTCACAACGATGGTGGGTGTGGAGATCCCGCTCCCTGCCACCGCTGACGGGAGGTCCTCCCCGATGATCATGGAGACGCAGGTGCCGATGACGGCGATCCGGGAGGGGGAGAACTTCTCCTCGGCGTAACGGAGCACACGCTCCAGCGGCGCCTGCCCGCCGAAGATGAACTCATGGTCTGCGAGGGAGGTGGTGAGGACCCGCATCCCGTCCTCCTCGAGGAGCCGGGCGTGCTTGAAGGAGCATCCCGAGGGGCCGTGGAGGATCGCCACGTCCACGTCAAGGTCCCGCGCAGTGTAGAGCGCCGCGACGATGGAGGAGGGCCTCGGTTGTATGTAGTGCATCATCACCTCCACGTCTTGACAGAGAGGATGACGGCCCCGCCGCCGGGGGTCTCCCGGAGGGCGAGCCCACGCGCCGCCTCGAAGGTGTCTGCGTACGATACCCGCCTCCCGAACCCCTCGGGCCTGACAGCCCGGCCCCGTTCACCCACGAGAACCAGCTTATCGGGATGTATCTTCCGGATGGAAGAGGCGATGGCATCGGGCGGGAACCCCTCGCAGACGGTGCGATCCTCCTCGCCGATGACGAGGGTGATCCACCCGCCCGTCGAGATCGCCCGGGCATAGGAAGCCGCGGCCTCCGTGGTCTCTGCAGAGGTCCCGCTGTTCGAGTTATCAACAACAAGGATCCCGTCCCGCTTCTCTGCGGAGAGCCGGCCCTCCACGCCCGTGAAGCTGGCAAGGCCTCCGGGATCTGTCCCGAGGGCACAGAGGGCAGCAGCTGCAAGGGTGAGGGGGGCCTGGTATGCGGGCAGTTCCCCGAGGGGGTTCCGGAACTCCCCATGGATCCTGTTCTGATCATAGGAACAGCGATCCCCATCCCACCTGACACATTCGCTGGCGTCAACCAGGTGCGGGTGATCGAACCGCACCCCGGGCGGTACCACCACCAGGGGAGCATCCCTCAGGCTCTCGAGCTTCGCGGCGAGGGCAGAGCGCTTCCCGGCCGCGATGCGGTAATCATTCCCGGAGGTGAGAACGGCCACGTCCCCTGCCCCCGAGACGCCGAGGGATTCCTCGGCCACGAGCCAGCCGGAGAACCCGGATGCTTCCCGTGCGGCCGGAACGACCGATGCGGGGGTGATGGACCTCTTCCAGAGGATGGTCCTCTCCGGATACCGGAAGGTGCCCCGCGAAGTGTGGAGCACACCCGGCCCTCCGAGGCAGTGGGCAATGGCATGGGCTGTGGTGGTCTTTCCCCGTGCGCCGGTCACCTCGACCATCGGGTGCGGGATCTTTCCCGAGAGGAGCATCCGGACCGCCCCATGATGGGTGATGCGGGGGGCCGAAATGGCCTTCAGGAGGGGGTGATCGGGATCCAGGTGGACAGGCGCAACGAGGAGATCATACCGGCGCTGCGCCGCCTCCTCCGGCGGGATCCCGCCCTCCCTGCGGTAGACGTCGACCGTGTCAACCCGGTGGCCGGATCTCTCCAGATCGGTGGCGAGTTCCGTTCCGCCATGGATGGTATCGAGTACGAGGATCTCCATGCGATGGTCAGAGGCGCTCCCTGAGGGCACGCGCTGCGTTCTTGAGCATGAGCTCGGCGAGAAGGGGGTCGCTCCCGATCGGGTCTGCGTAGACAAGGGGGATCTCCGAGCCGTTCTTCACGAGACTGCCCCGGTACGAGCCCTCTGGGAGGCCGAGGACCTCGGGGATGTCCTTGTTGATGTGGACACCCCTGGCGAGGAAGAGGGGCACCACGACCACGATGTCGATATCCTCCTTCTTGAACTCCTCAAGGGTCTCCTGGATGGTGGGCCTGTTCATGTTCATGAAGGCGCACTTCACGATGTAGCCCGGGTCCTTCCGGGACACGAGGCGCGCGGTATCCTCGACGATCTGCTTGTTGTAGGGCAGCGAACTCCCATGGCCCACCAGCAACAGGCCCTTTTTGCTCATGAGGTAACGTGTATACCGGCAAGGGTAAAATGATTATCGGAATGGAACGCAGAAACGCAGCCATTTTCTCACATCGCGGTCTCAAAAGGGACGAGGATCGGTCGGATCGTGAAATGGATGCGTTAACACTATTTGAGGAGCCCCCCTACCTAGTACCAGTGGGGTACTCCGGCCATCGTGGCCTAATGCGGCGGGGGGATGAGGGATGAGCGATTTCGAGCGGGAGATGGTCACCTGCCTGAACCGGTTCTTCGAGGCAGGGAAGAGGCAGGGCTTCGCCTACCGGCTCAAGCAGTCCAAGTGGTCCACCCAGTACGTGGATGTCCTGGTCGACTCCCTGGACCCGCGCTACTACTGCGCGATAGAGTGCAAGTCCATCCGCGGGAAGAAGCTCTACTTCTCCCAGCACTTCCACAATGACAGGAACCATGTCCACCAGGTAGACAGCATCAGCGCCTTCCTCTCGCGCACGGGACGGCGGGGCTACCTTGCCATCGAGTTCCGGTTCGGGTCAGGGAAGGCGCGGGAGGCCTACCTCATCCCCTGGGATTCCCTCGTCAGGTTCTACCGGACCGCCCCGGGCATCGGGATAGACGAGTTCAGGACCTTCATCGCCCTCCTTCGCACACCGGAGGGCTACCTCCTCACCGAGCTGGAGAGATAAACATAAAGGTTCAGGAGTGAAACCAGTAAGAATCTATGTCTCCTCCCGGCGATCTCTTCGACCTTGCCGTGAACGGGCACAGGGTGAAGACCCCGATCGCCATCGCATCCATGGCCGGAACCGTTGATGCCGCCTATGTGGCAGCCCGGGCCGGGCATGTCGGGATGGGCTTCATCGGCGGGTACTCGGTAGACCCGCCGACCATCGCCGCGAGCCGGAGGATGGCTGATGCAGGGAGGTGCGAGTTCCTCCCCGGGGACCCCGTCGCGGAGCTGAAACGGCAGGCTGACCTCCTCGCCGCGAGCCCGGTGGTGGGCGGGGTCAACCTCAGGGCGAGCACCCCGGAGGCCCTCTCCATGGTGGCCGGCTCCCTGGGGGACCGGGTTATCTACGAGATCGATGCCCACTGCCGGCAGGCGCCCATGGTGGAGGCGGGATCCGGGGAGTTCCTCCTCCACCACCCGGATCGCTTGGTCGAGATGGTCTGTGCACTCAAGTCCGAAGGGATGCTTGTATCGGTGAAGATCCGGGCTGGTGTTTCCGAGAGCGATCCGAAGCTCGCACGCAGGCTCTGGGAGGCAGGCGCCGACCTTCTCCACGTGGATCTCATGGACGCGGGCTATGCGAAGATCCGGCAGATCCGGAACGCCTCCCCCATCCTGATCATCGCGAACAACTCCATGCAGTCCTTCGACCGGGTGATGGAGATGTTCTCCCACGGGGCGGACCTCGTCTCCCTCGCCCGCCGCTCCGATATCCAGACCCTCTCAGGCCTCGATGCCGCCATCACCCGGTACGCAAACGAGTTCGGCTGGTACAATGCCCCAAAGCAACTCTGCCGGGGAGGGGATATCAGGGCCCTGACCTTCTGCTGCCTCCCGGTCAAGGACTGCCCTCTCCTCCCGATGCTCTCCAAGGCGGGCCTTTCCCAGGACGAGTACGTCAACCTCAAGAGGGAGGCCGTGAAGGGGACCACCCTTGAGGAGGGCCCGTATACCTGCTTCGGGTCCCTCGCATGGTGCTGCAAGGTGAGCTCCCCCTGCCTCCTCAGGGACGCCACCCTCGATCAGATGGGGATCTCGAAGAAGGAGTACATGCGGAAGAAGCGCGAACTCTCCCGGGTCATCATGGACCGGGTCTTTCCTTCGCGGGACGGACATGACGCCGGTTGAGCGGGCACAGCTCGCCATGGTGCTCGAGGTCACCGCCTACCCGAAGCCCGGGAACGTGGACCGGTGCCATGACTACGAGGGGACCCGGCTGGAGCACTTCCTCGCCTCATCGATCCTTGCACGCCCCGCCCTTGAGAAGGCCGCAGGAGGTGAGGGCGGGATGGGGGAGGTCCTCCGCGAGGCGGTGAGGCTCACCACGGCCCATGGCGGGGGGAACACCCATTTCGGGGCCTTCATCCTCCTCATCCCCCTCCTCCGGGGGGGCGATATCCCCGGCGCCATCAGGGCCGTGCAGGACTCAACGGTCGAGGACGCGGTCAACTTCTACCAGGCCTTCTCCCTCACGAAGGTCCGGATGCTCCCGGGCGACCCCCTGGATGTTGCCGACCCGCGTGCACTCGAGGTCATCCGGGAGAGGGGAATGACCCTTCTCGATGTCATGGACCACTCAAAGGAGCATGACATGGTGGCCCGGGAGTGGGTGAATGGTTTCTTCCTGACGAGGAAGGCTGCTGACCTCCTCCACGAGTCCGGCTGCGGGCGGAAGGGCGTGGTCGACGCCTTCCTCCGCCTCCTCGCCGCCTATACTGACACCTTCATCGTGAAGGAGCACGGACCTCTCGTCGCCGAAGAGGTGAGGCGGAGGGCCGGGGAGATCCTTGACGGGATGGGCGATCTCGCGGCGTTTGACGCCGATTGCATCGCCCGGGGGATCAACCCGGGCTCCACCGCGGACATCGTGATCGCTGCCATCTACATCGCCCTCGGGGAGGGATGGGAATGGGACTGCTCCAGGAAGGCATAAACGAGGTCATTGCCACCACGTGGGCGAATGCAGCCCCCATGGGGATCATCCTCCGCGACGGGGTGTACCGGATGGTCCTCTTCCGGGGGAGCCACACCGCGATGAACGTGGAACGGTGGGGCTGGCTTGTCGCAAACATCGTCCATGACCCGGTCCTCTTTGTCCGCACCGCGTTTGACGATCTCCCCCAGTCGGCCTTCGTGGAGGAGGAGGTGGAGGGGTTCCTCGTCCACAGGCTCCCCGAGGTAGAGGCATGGATCGCGTTTGATGCCGCCATCGAGCGCCGTGCAAGGGAGTCCATGACCGTGAGCCTCAGCCCCATGAAGGAGGTGCCCCTCTCGCCCCGGGTCCATCCGGTGAACCGGGGGTACAACAGCGTCATCGAGGCTGCAGTCCACGGGACCCGGTATCTCTGGAATAAAGATCCGGAGCTCAGTAAACTCATTGACCACCACCGGAGTATCATCCGGAGGTGTGGTGGCCCGAGGGAACTCGAGGCTCTGGAGATGCTCGACGGGTACCTGGATACCTATAAACGCCCCCTCCCAGGCATTGACCCCTCTGATGCCGGGGGATCGAAGGGAACATGAACTCAAAGGATACCGGGCAAAACATTTTTTTTAGATTTTCATGCGATTCCTGAACTTTTCGATGAAAAAAAGGTTTGAGGTTAAACGTAGGCATCCAGGACGACCTGCGCGGTACCGTCACTAAAATTGGCAACCACGGTAACATGGTCCTGGCCGCTGGTTCCTATCCCTCCAGATAAAATGGTGGTGTTACCTACAGTGGCGGGATTGAAGTTGGAACTAGCCGGGCTATTTGTAGAGTTAATAACGGAGATATTGTAGTTGCTTACCATCGCGTTGTCCTGCCCGCCCTGCCAGGTAACTACGATATTGGTTCCCATCTGCCGGGCTGTCGCAGCCACTGACTTCGTCTTCGATATGCCGCTGGCCATGCCGAAGACGAAGGCGGCGATGACCGCGGCGAGGATCACCGTGATGGCAACCATGAGGATGACGCCGATGACCGGCGATACTGCATCCTCCCTTTTTTTCAGCATTTTGTTCACAACCAGCGATGGCTCACACATACGTGTCGAGAATAACCTGACCTGTGCCATCGTTGCCAAGAGCAACAACAACAATATGATCTTGTGTAGAAGTACACCCGCCCCACTGGGTTGAGTTCCCAACAATATTGTTGTCTATCTTGTAGGGACCGTTGATATCCGCGATGGTGACGTTATAGCTTGATATCAATGCGTTGTCCTGCCCGCCCTGCCAGGTGACCACGCATCCGCTGGATCCGATCTGCCTTGCGGTTGCGGCTACTGATTTTGACTTTGAAACGCCGCTCGCCATGCCGAATACGAAGGCGGCGATGACCGCGGCGAGGATCACCGTGATGGCGACCATGAGGATGACGCCGATGACCGGTGATACTGCATCTTCTCTCTTCAAGAACTTCATGTTTCACACTCCCCTCCAGTGACCGGTACGGGACACTGGTTGGGTTATGTAAAGAATATCTTGCAGTATTATATAAATATATCTAATCTCTGAACATTACATTAAATCGCTATTTACTTTTTTCATAGACAAAATATTTATATTATGGCGAATTCCCCCTTTGTGGTAGTAATTTCCTGACCCTTGAGATCTGGAGATCGGTACATCCAGGGGGCCTGAGTGGTTTCCTGAAATAGTATTGTAGACGAGAAAACAGACAAGGAAGAGGAGGAGGATCTCCTTTGCCTGGTGGGATAGCATTGACCCCTTCTTCCCTGAGGCAGGTTCTATTCTTGGGGGTCTGAGAAGGATGAGCCCCATCACAAGGAGAGCCGGAATCCCGATGGGAATGACTATCCCGGCCGGGCCGTGGAAGAGAACGCCATACTGGATCACGATTGAGAGGAGGAAGAGAAGGGATACGGAGATAAGGAGATAACCACGGATCCTCCTCGATCTCTCCCTGTCCTGGAAAAGAGCAATGAGAAGGCCTATGATTAGGAGGATTGCCCCAAAAATCCATACTCCGGTTGAAAGTGCTGTCCTTCCATGGAAGATCCCCTGCAGGATATAACCGGAGTCCGTGAAGATGCTGATGACGTTTTTCCCGAGATAGGTCTCCTGGTAGCGAAGGAGAGCCCACTGGATCCCGGTACCCATCCAGTCCCCGATGATATAGATGTTTACGGGAATGAGAAGGGTGATAGCATGGAGAAAGACCGGATGAACCTCCTTCTCTCTAGCTGCACTCCAGGATGAGAGGAATGAGAGGGAGGGGATCTCCATAGAGAATTTTCTCACCCTTTCTTGTTTAATCCTTCCCCCGTTGATCAACCGGGATCCCCTTCTTTCGCTTTCCTCCTGTAACCTCTTCTGCGCAGGATCCATGGTCCGGTGATTTTATGAGAATACGGATTGAGATAAGAGTGCCATGGATCTCGAGGGGTATGTGCGGCGGCTCCTTGCGGCAGGAGTACCCGAGGACGAGATGATCCCCGGGCTCGCCTGCTCAGTGGAGCAGTGGAAGGGGGTCCCCGGGGAGTACGCCCGCGAGCTCGCGGAGGCTGTCATCGAAGAGGTAAAGAATACCCGGGAGGCGAGAGGTGACCTCTTCGAGTTCACCCCTGCCGGGGTCGGGATGGGGGACTTCGGCGTCGGTTCGCGGGGAAAGGGCGACTTCTACGCCCACCGCCAGATCGCCCGGATCATCGGGAGGACGGGCGCGGCTGTCGGGGTGGACGAGATGGATGACGCAGGCGTGGTCTCGGCCGGGGGCACGCTCATCGCCTGCACCGTGGACGGGATGCACTCCCGGCTCTCG
The DNA here is from genome assembly GCA_964551875.1 of uncultured Methanomicrobiales archaeon. Lineage (GTDB taxonomy): Archaea > Halobacteriota > Methanomicrobia > Methanomicrobiales > JACTUA01 > JACTUA01. The sequence goes on from CAZKEV010000030.1 coordinate 9,769, forward strand.
GACTACCCCTTCCTTGCCGGCTTTCATGCTACGCGGGCCACCCTCAGGGACGTCTACGTGATGGGGGCACACCCGGTCGCCCTCTTCTCGGATATCCACGTGGCCGATGACGGCGACGTCGGAAAGATCTTCGATTACACGGCAGGCATCACCACGGTCGGGGAGGCCATGGGGGTCCCCCTCGTGGCAGGGTCCACGCTCCGCATCGGGGGCGACATGGTCATCGGCGACCGGATGACCGGGTGCGTGGGTGCGGTGGGGGTGGCGCAGCACCTCACGCCCCGGAGGGCCGCCGCAGCAGGGGATGTCATCCTGATGACCGCAGGGGCAGGAGGCGGGACCATCGCGACCGCTGCCATCTACTCGGGCCATCCTGATGTGGTTGAGAGGACCATCAACCTCCACTTCCTTCATGCGTGCGAGGCCCTTCTTTCGAGCCCGGTCCTCCCCACGATCCATGCGATGACCGACGTTACCAACGGCGGCTTGCGGGGGGATGCCCACGAGCTCGCAGGGACCGCGGGAGCCCGGGTTGTCATCGAGGATACGAACCTCCGGCGGCTTGTGGATCCGGATGTCCTCGCCCTGCTCGACACGCTCGGGATCGACTACCTGGGGGTCTCCCTGGATGCTCTCCTCGTGGTTGCGCCTCCCGACGCTGCCCCAGCTATCCTCCGGGTGGTGAGGGGGTGCGGGGTCCCCATGGAGGAGGTCGGGTTCGTGGAAGAGGGCCGTGCAGAGTCGGTCCTCAGGATGGATGGTGAGGACCGGGATTTCTCACCCCGCTTCCGCGAGTCTGCCTATACCCCCGTCAAGAAGGTGGTGGACCGGCGGGTGAAGGACTTCGATGCGATGAAGCTGGGAGTGGACCGGGCCGCAGAAGCAGCCATCGGGAAGAAGAGGAGGGTCCTCGCAAGGCTCGGGGCGAAACCCCGGCCCTAATCCCCCGGGACCCTGCCGCAGACAACAAGGTTATAGGCGAGGCCGGGGACCCGTTTCTCAATGAAGGGCTCGACCCTCCGAACGATATCGAAGATCGGCTCCTTCAGGGAGTGGTGGGCAAAGGAGCAGCGCTTCGCCTTTACGTCGACGAACCCGGCATCCGAAAAGATCCCTGTCATCTCCTCGTCGGTATAGTACCTCTCCCCGAAATCGCCGACCCCGATCCGGCCGATCTCCATCTTCTCGCCGAGCCGGTAGATGGCAGGGACGAGGGAGGTGATGACGCTCCGCGAGAGGGTGCTCACCGCGAGGATCCCGCCGGGCTTCAGCACCCGGAAGGCTTCCCCAAGCATCCACGCGGGATTCCCGAGGTACGAGAAGGCGAGCACGCAGGAGACCGCATCGAAGGTGCCGTGCCGGAACGGCAGCACCTCAGCGGTCCCCACCAGGTACTCGAACCATCTCCCCTGCTCCCGGGCCGCCTCGACCATCCCCCTGCTGATGTCGAGGCCGACGGCGGTCCCGCCCAGCTCCCCGTACCTGCGCATGAAGAGGCCGGTGCCGCACCCGAGGTCAAGGAGGAGCTTTCCCCTGGGGATCCAGTCGAGCATGTGCCGGCAGATGTGCCGGTGGTACACCTTCCCGCACGACGTGTCGTACCGGAGGTCATAGACCCGGGCGACCTGGTTGTAGTGATCCGCCACCTTCTTCAGCTGAACACCTCCTGGATGACCCTCGCGATCATGGCGTTCACCTGGACGAACTCGTTCCCTGCCTGTTCCATGGAGTGGTCGGCCTCGCCCAAGATCGCCACGATCCTCGGATCATTGTACTCCTGCTTCACCGCCCGGTGGATCTCCCGGAGCGCCTCCCTCCCGGAGAGGCCGTAGTCGATCAGGAGGGACTCGCAGGTCCGCTGAGCCACGGCAAAGTCCCTGGCCCGCATCGATCTCACCGCCTTGAGGGCGATGTTCCCCGTCTCGGAGGTGGCGATCTCCATGGTTCCCGCCCCCTTCCCTGACTCCACGAGGAGCTGGAGGAGCAGGGTGGCTTTCCGCAGGTCGCCATCCGCTGCATGGACGATCATCTCGAGCTCCTCCTGAAGATCCCTACGCTTGCCCGGAACCTCCGCATCGAGCATCCGCCCAAGGGTTGCGAGGATCACGGGGCCGTCCACGGGCGAGAAGGAGAGGGGGAGGCACCGGGAGCCGATGGCGGGGATGATTCCGCTCTGGTTCGTGGTGCAGAGGATGAACCGGCAGGTGGCTGAATAACGTTCGAGTGTCCTCCTGAGCGCCTGCTGGATCTCCTGGGGAAGAGAATGCGCCCCCTCGAGTACCAGGAGCTTGAACTCGGCGCCCAGGGGGCGCATCGACGCATACCATCTCACGATCCGCTTGAAGTTCGCCGAGAGCCCCTCGTCCTTCCGGTAGAGGTGGGCGAACCGCTCGTCCGCTGCGAGGGAGCTCTTCCCCAGGAGGAAGAGGGAGGTAGCATCGAGGATGGTGGTGTTCCCCTCCCAGTCGTCCCCGTACAGGGCCTTTGCCAGGCACTCGATGGCTGCGCTCTTCCCTGTCCCGTGCGGGCCGGTGACGAGGAGGTGGGGAACGCTCCGCTCGGCGGCGAAGCGATGGAGGTGCCTCACCACGTGCTCCTGCCCCACCACCTCCCCCAGGGCCTGCGGGCGGTACTTCTCAATCCAGAGCATGCTCAAGGTTCCCCCTGATCTCGTCCAAGGCTGCCCTTAGGAAGTAGCTATTGTCAGGAGACCTCATGAGACTTTCACCCTCCTCTGGACCGATCTCCCCACAGGCACTCGTGATGTTCGGGAGGGCCCTCGTGAGCTCGTCCACCACCGTGAGGGTGGCGGTCCGGGCCGTCCGGGAGAGGGGGTTTAAGTCTATGGCGATGACCCGTTTCCCCATGGAGACAAGGGCAGCGCAGCGGTCCCCGTCCTCAAGGGGCACGAGGACGGTATCGGCGGAGAAGATCCCGTCGCGGAGGCAGAGGGCCCGGCCATGGGAGAGGGGGAGGAGCGGTTCCGCCCTCCCTGTGAGTACCTCCACCCCCGCCGACTCGAGGAGCCTTGTGATCTTCTCCACTCGCTCTTCCGTGCGGTGGAAGAGGTTCACCTCTACCCGGGCCCGGGACGCGGCCTGGAGCCCGGCAAGGGAGGCTGCGGCGAGGGCGGCGGTGTTCCCGTTCACCGAGATGACGGGGGATCGTGCAGAGAGGAGCATGGCTGCGGCGATGCGTTCGGCAAGGAGTGCACTCTCCGTGGTCCGCTCGCCGATCAGGTAATCGAAGGCCTCCCCCCTCCCGTGGGCGGTGAGCCCTTCGAGGGTCACCACCCCTTCCCGGGCACAGGCGGCCAGCCGTTCCCGTGCCGCAAGGGAACGGTACCGGGGGTGATCCCGAGGTATCACCCGACCACCTCGCCCCGGGAGAACCCTCTTTCGGCGACCCTGAGCCTGAAGACCTCCCCGAAGTGCGAGAGGACAGGAGCGGCCTTCTCCCCGAGGGCAAAGACCCCCTCCCCGAGCATCGTCATGCTCGAACTGACCCCTGCCCTGTCGCAGGCGAGGAGGACCTCCCTGACCCGGGGGGTGACGAGGCCGCTCCCCTCGGCAAAGGACCGGGAGAGGCTGAAGAGGTCCCCGAGATCCCGGGGGCACCTCCCCGGGAACGCACGGTCGATCCTCTCCATCCTGTCAGGGTCGCCGAGGACCTGCGGGGTCGGGATGGGGCCGAAGCTGACGGCATGGATGACCCGGCCCGGGTCAGGGATCCGGTCGATCTCTGCCCCGATCCCCGGTCCCTTCCTGCACTCGATCCCTCCCCCCTGGCAGGCGGCAACGTCCCCGAGGCCGGTCCGGTGGGTCACCTCGATCTCGTGGGCGAGGGATGCGATCGCAAGATCAGAGAGCTGGAGGTCAAAGAGGGCCGAGAGGGCCGAGATGGATGCAAGGAGGGCGGCCGCCGAGAGCCCGAAACCCGCGCCCGCCGGGAGCGTGCTCTCTGTTGTGACCTCGGCAGATACCCCGAGCCTCTCCATGGCGGACTCGATGAGCGGCGGCCCCCCCCTGGCCAGCCGGTTCTCCAGGAACATCATTCTGACGGCAGGGGAGCGGGAAGGGACCGCCCTCGCGGCAACCCCTTCCTCGATCACGATGCCGGCCCCGCAAGACCCGGTTGCCTGGGCTGTATCACCCGAAATGCGCCGGAAGTAGCCGGTTATGTGCCCCGGTGAGCGGGCTACAGCAGCGCCGTCCATATAGCCGCGGCAACCTCCTCCTTCGGCCCTCTTGCGGTCCTCCTTCCGTCCCGGGAGAGGATGGTGACCTCGGCCTCGGGGGCCCCCATGGCATCGGGGGTGTTCACCACGACGATCTCCACCCCGCGTTCCCGCAGGGCCTTCGCTGCCTCCTCCTCGTCCCGGCCCATCTTGAAGGCGATGGTCACCGGGTGGTAGGACCCCATCACTTCATCGAGGAGCTTCGGGAGGGGCTCGAGATCCAGGGTCGCGGGGGCCCCGCTCCGGATCTTCCCCTTCACCCGCCTCGGGGAGAAGTCCGAGATGGCTGCGGCCGAGACGTAGATCTCTGCCCCCTCGTCTCTGAATACCCGGTGGACCGCCTCCCGCATCTCTGCTGCACTCCGCGCCTGGACATTGCGTACGCAGGGGAGGTCCCCGTTGTGGACCACCGTGACATCCGCGCCGAGCCGGTACGCCTGCTGGGCCATCTCCCTCCCCATCCTCCCGGTTGATTGGGTGGTGAGGATCCTCACGTCGTCCACGGCCTCGGCGCAGGGCCCGCTCGTGACTACCACCCGTTTCCCACCGAGGGGCCTCCCCATGAGGGATCGCTCTGCATGGAGGACGATGGACTCGGGGGTCGCGAGCTTCGCCTTTCCCTCCTCGATGCGGGGTTCGACGACATCGATCCCCCACTCCGCGAGCCTTTTCATATGTCCGGCGATGGCCGGGTGCCTGTACATGGAACCATGCATGGCAGGGGCGATGATGACAGGCATCCCCCTCCCGATGGCGGTGGTGGCGAATGTGGTCACCGGGGTATCGTCGATGCCAAGCGAGATCTTTGCGAGGGTATTCGCCGTGCATGGTGCGACGAGGAAGAGGTCAGCCTTCCCCCCCTCACCACAGAAGTCCACGTGCTCCACCATGCCGGTGATCGCGGTGATGGCAGGACGGCCGGTCGCGTAGGTGACCGCATCGGGATGGATGATGCGGGCGGCGGCCGGCGTCATTACGGCCTGCACCTCGGCCCCCCGCCTCCGCAGCGCGTGGGCGAGCCCCACCACCTCCACGGCGGCGATGGATCCGGTCACGCCCAGGGCGATGACCTTCCCCTCAAGGGTCTTTCCCGTCACGAGAGCGCCACGTCCTGCACTATATGCCATGTATGGGGAGCATAACTCTTTACCCTTCGCGTGGTGATGGCAGGGGTAAATCCCGCCTCGCGGGCGAGTGAGCCGATCCGGTCGCTCTCGTCGCGGAGGGTGTGGATATGGAGGACAGACCCGGCTCTTGCATGGGCAAGAGCATCGGGGAGATGGTCAGGGGCATCGAAGTGGCCCAGGATGAGCCGGTCGTACTCGCCCTCAAGAAGGTCCCTGCAGTCCCCGCATTCTGCAAGGACCCGGTCTGAGAGATCATTTTCTCGGATATTCCGGAGGAGATACCCGAATGCCACAGGAGAGATCTCCATGGCATGAACCCTGCACCCTGCCCGCGCCAGGGGGATGGAGAAGTAACCGATCCCGGCAAAGAGATCCCCCACCCGTTCGCCGGCTCCGGCTTTCTTAACCAGGTTTACTAGCCGATGACGTTCGCTGAGATTTCCCATGGCATACATCACCCTTGCAGGGTCAAGAGAAAAGGTGCAGCCGTACTCCTTGTGGCGTACCTCGCCGGCGCTTCCCCAGATGACCTCCACACGGGGAGCCCGCTCGATCCCGGCGATGCCACGGGCCCAGAGGATCCCCCGCGGGTTGAGCCAGGCCCTGATCTCGTCCACCTCCTCATGCGTGGGGCGGTTCCCATGAATGAGCAGGAGATCTCCCAGGACTTGGTACCCTCTCCCCCGGTAAGGCTTCCGCTCGGGGATGACCAGGTCGTGGTGCTCACCCTCCTTCACGGGAACGTACGCCACCCCGTCCTGGACTACCGCCCTCCTCTTCGTGTCCACCCAGTCCATCCGGGCCATTGCCGGGAGATCGCAGGGGCTGGCACGCCTGACCCTCATCCTTCACCCGACGATAACGATGCGGTCCGCCTGCCTGTCAGGGAGCACCCTGACCTGGGAACCCGCCGTGGCCTTCACCCAGCCGGGCATCCGGACCTCCCGGGTGGCAAATGTCACGGGATCGATGATACCGGCAGTTCCACCCTCGATGAATGCGATGAGGGCAGGTACACCATCTCTCACGTTCCCGACAATCCGGAAAGTGGAGGAGGGGGGCAGGATCGTCATGCAACCGGTACCGAGGTGAAAGACCTTCAGCTGGCGCTTCCCGGTCTCCCGCACCTCCAGGTACTCCCCGTCCACCTCGACCACGTCCCCCTTCTGGAGCCTGGGGAGGCGGATGGAGTAGGTGATCCGGAAGAGCCGTTTCCCGTCCTTCTCGCCGGTGAGTTTCGGGTGGACCGTGTACCTCCCCCCGAGGGCCCCAATGATCTCCTGGGCGATCCGCTCCCCCATGCTGCTCTGGCCTACGACGATATCGAGCCCCTCCTCCTCGGTCATCCGGGAGATGAAGGAGAGCCGGGCACCCCCTTCCTGGAGCCGTTCTTCCACCTCGCAGGCGATCCGGGTCGCAACCTCCTGCTCACGGGGGGAGAGGGATCTACCGGCCGCCCGAACCTGGACCACCCCCTCGAAGTAGCCGCCCGAGATCCTGCTGCACCGGTCGCAGGTCTCCCCCCGCCACACCACCTCCATCTCAGCCTCATCCTCGACCGGAACCCCGAAGACCTTCGCCTTCACCCGGACCTTCGCGATGGTCCGGTTCGGGCTCCGGTCCCTGGATGTCACCTGGAATTCTGCGTCCCGTGCCTCGGGGATGAGCCTGACAGATTGGATGACAAGCTCCTTCGTGAGCTCCTCCCGGGATACAGGCGAGTCCTGCCAGATCGCACCTGTCTTCCTGGACCCGCAGGTCGGGCAGGTGATGCATTCGACCCGGGGGGATGCCTCCATCCACCGGGTCCGTCCGACCCTGCACCGGCCACAGAGATCCCCGGCCGAGGGCTGGCCGCAGAGGGGGCAGAAGGATTCCCGGATGCTCATTTCTCTAGAACCTGAAGATCTGGGCGTGCGGGACGCCGCCGATGAGGACCACACACCCGCGGTCCACGGCCCCGCACCCGATCGCGATGGAGATGGTGCGGTGGCCGAAGAGGTTCGCATTCGTTGCGGTCGAGAGGGCGGCCTTCACCCGTTGCTCGTCAGCCGGTGTAGTCCCGTAGAAGGTCTCGGAGATGTGCACCTCCACGTCCCGGTGGCAAAGGGTCGTGTTCAGCAGTTCCCTGTCGCACACCGCCACGATCTCCCTCGCATCGGGGGTCCTGTGGACCTTCAGAAACATCACGTACTCGTGAGCCCCCGCAGTTGAAAAAGGTGATCCGCCCGGGACTCTAAGGCTGCTGAATCTCCACGCCGTAGGTACGGGCAGGGGTCCCGGTATGGATCCGGTAGGCGGCCTCCTCGCTCAGCCCCCCCGTCTCCAGGAGCCGGCGGGTGAACCGGGGGACCGACTTCGGGCCGATGACGGATCCGGGGCGGGAGTTCTCGTCCATGTAGTCGCTCTCCATCATGAAAGGGTGCCCTGCCGCTGCAAGGGCAGGTATCGCCTCGTGCCGGGCGATAAGGGAGGGTACGAGAGGTGTGTCAGGGGTGGCGAAGTGTTTCACCACCCTCCCGGCGGGAATGCCCGCATTCCGTGCCATCTCCACGACATCGCTGCACGGGCCACCCTCGGCATGGAGCTGGACGGCGCAGCCGCATTCCCCGGCAAGGAGGAGTGCGTGCCGGAGGATACGGTTCGATGCCTCGAGAACCTCTTCGGTCACCTCGTAGTGGGGGCGGCCGCTCTTCAGAGCGACAGCCTCCCCGCGGGTGACGAACCCGGCGGCTGCATCGAGCCCTTCGAGCATGACCTGCTCTGCACGGGGGAGCCCCATGATACCGGTGAGCCTCGTGATCTCGGCCGGGTGTACGCCGAGGATAGGGAAGACCGCGATCCCGAGTTCCCGGACCTGGCGGGCGATGGAGAGGGTTCCTTCAAAGACCGGGATGAAATCCTCACCCTTCCCCGGCGTGATCCCGAATGACCAGGACGGCTTGGAGACGAGGAAGAGATGGGTCCCCCCTGCCCGCCGGAAGTCCTTTGCGGCCTCCAGGCCGCGGCCGTTCACCGGATCGATGTGGATATGGTCATCGGTGATGGGGGTCGGGAGCGATCTCGTCACAGGCTACCAGGCTCATAAGAGGATAGTCTTCGGTGCGGCTGAGGCCGGCGCGGCAGCGGATCCGCCCGACCCGGGTCGTCACCTCCACGTGAAACATCATCCCCCCGAGCTCGCTGTACCCGAAGGAGTTCGGGGACATAAGGCCCCGGTCGAGATGCACCCGGACCGATTCCACGGCGGGCTGGAGGGCGACGCTCCGCTCTATCGCCTGTTCCAGGAGCTCCGCGGTCGCCGGTGAGACGGGGGCTCCCACCCACTGGTGGTAGAGTGCCCCGAGCTTGATCCCTGCCTCGAAGGCAGCGCGTTCGCGATCAGTTACCATACCCTTCACCAATGTCTTTTCAGTATCCAATGAGCTTGATGATCCCGTTCCTGGGTTCAAGGGCCTCCCCGTCGCGCAGGAGCATCTTGATCATCTGTTCGATCTTCTCCTTCGCAAAGCCCTGGCCGGTCACGATCTCGATCACCTGGTCCATACGCGCCTCGCGGCTCTCACCGCCCAGGTCCCGGATCACCTCCTTGATCGAGCGGATGATGTCCCTCTGGGACTTGGGGACGCCGGTCACCAGCTTGTCGATATCAAACGACCCGCTCTCGGCGTCATAGGCCACCTGGCGCAGGCAGGTATCTACGATGTGGATCACCCGCTCGGCATCCGATGCCTCGATGGTGTTCGAGAGCCGGATCCTTGCGCTCGCCTCCCCCAGCCGGACGAGGGCCTCGATCTGCCGGGCGGTGACCGGGACGGGCTTGTTGGCATCCGCAAGGCCCCGGAGCTTCAGGTAGTACGACTCCAGGGCGTCCTTCGCCTCGTCCGAGAGGATAGGGTAGCAGGTCCGCTTTGTATATGCCACGTACTTCCGCATGAGACCCGGCGGTATATCCGGCGTGACAGGGGAGAGCTGCTGCTTGATGAACTCGTCGTCAACCCCGGGGATGGGCTTCTTGCTGTGCTGGACGATGAGCTCTCCGACGCGGTGGGTCTTCAGGATGTGCTCGGCGATGGCCTCGTCGCGCTTCGGGTCCGGCTGGTCCTGCATGACAAAGATGAGGTCGAACCGGGAAAGGAGCGCGGCAGACATGTTGATCTGCTCGGAGATGGGGGTGTAGGCATCGAACCTCCCGAGTTTCGGGTTCGCTGCCCCGAGGAGCGCACACCGGCAGCGGAGGGTTGCGGTGATACCGGCCTTTGCCACCGAGATGGTCTGCTGCTCCATGGCCTCGTGGAGGGCCGAGCGGTCCTCTGTGCGCATCTTGTCCATCTCGTCAACAGCTGCGATTCCCATGTCGGCGAGGACGAGGGCACCGGCCTCAAGGGTCCACCGCCCGTCCCCGAACTCGTCCTTCACCGCGGTTGCCGTGAGGCCTGCTGCCGTGGATGACTTCCCGCTCGTGTATATGCCCCTTGGGGAGAGCGTAACCACGTAGCGGAGGATCTGGGACTTGGCGATCCCCGGGTCCCCCACGAGGAGCATGTGGATATCCCCCCTGAGGTGGGACCCGTCGGGCATCTCCTTCGGGATCCCCCCGAAGAGCTGGAGCGCGATGGCCTCCTTCACGTCCTCGTTCCCGTAGATGGTGGGAGCGATGGACCGGATGATCTTCCTCTGGAGCTGGGGGTCCTTCGAGAGGGTTGTGATGGCCTTCTCATCCTCCTCGCTGATGGAGACCTCTTCGAACTCCTTCTCGGAGATCTCGATCGAGTTGCATTCCAGGTAGATGTCAAAGAGGGTCCCTTTCACCCCCGCGCTTACCCTCTGGATGGACCGGAGAATCCCGTTGATGACCACCCTGTCTCCGGGGGCAACCTTTCCCGTCAGGTCATCTATTACGTCAACGTCCATGGTCTGGGGCTGCTCGCCGCCACGGAGCCCCTCGGGGGATTCCTGGATCCGGAGTTTCTGGGAGTCGGTGAACCGGGACCGGGATGGCACGATATCCATCCTTGCCTTCTTCTCGCAGCTCGGGCAGAATTCCGGCTCCTGGAACTTCCCGTACGACTGGGAGACCGCCGTGATCTTGCCGCAGGCAGTGCACCGCAATGCGGCCTCCACGATCCTCGGGCGTACCTCCGTGGTCTTCCTGAGAATCCCCTCGACGGTGAGGAACTTGTTCATCTGGTCGGCCCGGATATCGCGGATCGGCGTCTTGACAAGGAGGTTGGTAAACCGGATGTTCACCCTGTCCTTGTCCTTCTCGTCGATGATCTTGTGCTGGATAAGGGCATCGCGGATATCCTCGAGAACCTTCCCTGGGGTCTCAAGGACAGCATCAGCGAGTTTACCGTGGGCGAGGATGGTCCGGTAGTTGATGTACAGGGACCTGCTGTGGGGGAACTCCCTCTGAAGCTCGCCAAGGGGGTGCTTGTAGTGCCGGACCAGGAACCTCCACCATTCACTGGCGACATCAGTCACCTCGGCCTGGACCTGCTCCTGCTTCGCCACCCCGTCACCTCCCGCCCTTCGCGGCGAGAACAAACCGCGCGATGAGGGCCTCCATCTGGATCTCGCTGTCCGCCCCCTCCGAGAGCCGGAAGTCGGTCTCCCCGAGGCTGTCGATGAGGCAGACCTTGAGGGCGAGGTCCATCTTCCGGGAGACGAGCGCGCGGTAGCACTGGCTCAGGAGCTCTGCCGGGGCGATCCCCCTTTCGCGCAGGAGCCGGTCCAGGACCCGCTCCGCCCCCTCGAAGTCGCCGGCAAGGGAGAGGTCCAGGAGCTCCCGTATCTCCTCTGGTCGCGCGTTCGCGGTAATCTCATAGACCATCCTCTCCTCGATGGTGGGCGAGAGGATGGCGGCCCCCTGGAGAGCATTGATGGCCTTCCGCATGTCCCCCTGCGAGATGTAGATGATGGCGTCCAGCGCCTTCTCGGCGACGGTGAGCCCCTCCCGGCCCGCGATCCGGCGGATCTCCTCTGCGATGGCCCCGCGGTCGAGGGGCCTGAACCGGTAGATGGCGCACCTGCTCTGGATGGGGTCGATGATCTTGGAGGAGTAGTTGCAGGAGAGGATGAAGCGGCAGCTCCCGGCATAGCTCTCCATCGTGCGGCGGAGCGCCGCCTGGGCATCGGTCGTGAGCGCGTCTGCCTCGTCGAGGAAGAGGATCTTGAAGGAGGCCCCTTCGAGAGGGGAGGTCCGGGCGAACTGCTTGATCTGGTTCCGGACAACGTCGATCCCCCGTTCGTCCGAGGCGTTCAGCTCCCGGAAGTTCGTATGCCATGTCCCGCCGAATAACTCCCGGGCCAGGGCCACCGCCGCCGTGGTTTTTCCCACCCCGGCGCTTCCCGTGAAGAGGAGGTGGGGCATGGAGCCGGTCCTGACATAGGACTGGAGCCGTTCCACGATCTCCTTCTGCCCCACCATGTCCGCGAGCTTTGCGGGGCGGTACTTCTCAATCCAGATGGTGTGGTTCTCCTCCATCGAGCCTCGTCCTCCCTCGGGCAGGACCCTTCGTGCGATCAAGTATAAACGGCGTGAGAGGAGAGATCTGTACTGATGGCTGCCCGGGTGACCCCCGGACCCCTGACGGGCGTGTTGTTCGCCGGGCTGGTCTCTCCAGTCTGTAGGTATCAGCCTGATGGGAAATTATACTTATAGATGTGTGGTGAAGGTGCCCGACTACGGATCCCGTGAAGCGAACCGGACTCCGGGAAAAAAGGGTAAGAGAGCATGAGGGAGAAGGTAGAGCATCTCTTTGCAGGCGAGTTCAACCGCTCGGACCTCGTGGCGACCTCGGGCGAACCAGACGGGCAGCCCTCGCTCCTCACCCCCACCGGCCTCGCCCTCCGGCGCCTTACCATCGTCGGGGCGCTCACGGAGGTGGAGGGGAAGTCCGGGGATTTCGTCCATGCACGGGTCGCCGACCCGACCGGGGCGTTCACCCTGAGAAGCGGGTGGCACCGTCCCGATGTCACGGGAGCCCTTGCCAGGATCGAACCCCCGGCGTTTGTCGCGATCACCGCCTCGCCCCTCCTGCCCTCCCGGTCTCCAGCATCCCGGATGGTCCTTCTCCCCGAGGCCGTCGTGGAGGTGGACCGGCTGGCTAGGGACACCTGGGTGATCGCCACCGCCGAGATGACCCTTACCAGGGTCGAACGGCTGGGCGCAGCCCTCGCTGGAAAAGGACAGGAGCCGGCCCTGGCCCGGGTCATAGCCCATTACCGGATCACCCCATCGTTCCTCATGGAGCTTGCTGATATGATTGCCACGGCGCTCGCGTCGGTCGGTGGCACAGGAGGAAAACCGAAGGCTGATGAGAAAGACCCCAGGGAGCTGGTCCTCGCTTTTCTCGCGGCGCGGCCAAAGGAGCTGGTCCCGCTCGAGACGATCCTCGGGGAGCTTGGCCGGCAGGGCATCGGCACCGAGGCAGGGACCCGTGCGGTGAATGAACTCCTCGCGGAAGGAGAGTGCTATATGCCCAGGAAGGGCTCCATCAAGCTGGTATAACTGGCATGCCGCTCCACTTCCTTCCTGACGGACCTGCCCTCGTCATCGAGCACTCTGCCCGTGTCCTTGTCATCGCGGACCTCCATATCGGGATCGAGTCGGATCTCGATTCCCACGGGGTCCACATCCCCAGCCAGACCCGGGGGAGGCTCGACCGGGTCCTCGCCTGCATCGACGAGGGAAGGCCCGACCTCGTCCTCCTCCTCGGGGACGTGAAGCACTCGGTCCCCCTCACCACGCGCCAGGAGTATAACGAGATCCCCACCCTGCTCCAGGAGATACGATCGCGAGTGACCCTGAAGGTGGTACCCGGGAACCATGACGGGGGACTCGAGCGATTCCTGAAAGACGGGGAGGTGCTCCCCATGCGGGGCGCCCTCATCGACGGCGTGGGCTACCTCCACGGCCACACGTACCCGGATCCCTCCCTCCTCGGCCACCTCCTCGTCATCGGGCACCACCACCCCATGGTCACCCTCCGGGACGAGGTCGGGTGCGCCCTGCGCGACCGGGCCTACCTCCTCACCACGGTTGACGAGGACTGCCTCGGGCTTGATAGGAGTAAGGGGGCCGGTCCCACACGGGTACTCGTCATGCCGGCCTTCAACGAGTTCACCGGGTTCGATCTCACCCGGATGCAGGAGAGCAACCTGGGCCCCCTCTCCAGGTGCATGGATTTCGGGAACGCGGAGGTGTTTCTCACCGATGGAACCTACCTCGGGCTCCTCGGGTCCCTCGGGGAGGAGTGAGGCCCTCTCCCTCCTCGACGGGAGGGTGAGGTCCACGGTCGGGAAGCGGGGCTGGAAGAACCTCTCCCTCCCGCAGGCAGAGGCCATCCCCCCGCTCCTCGCCGGAAGACACCTCGTCCTCATCGCCCCGACCGGCTCGGGAAAGACCGAGTCTGCCATGCTCCCGGTCTTCGACCGGCTCGTCCGCGAGGAAGGCCCGGGTTTCCGTGCCCTCTACATCACCCCGCTCCGTTCCCTGAACAGGGATATTCTCCAGAGGATGGAATGGTGGTGTAAGGAGCTGGGCCTGACCGTCGGGGTCCGCCACGGGGATACCCCGGCATCCGAGCGGAGGAAGCAGGCCCTCCACCCGCCCCACCTCCTCATTACCACGCCGGAGACCCTCCAGGCCATCTTCATGGGGAAGCGGCTGCGCAAGCACCTCGCCTGTGTCCGCCATGTCATCGTGGACGAGATCCACGAACTCGCTGGGTCGAAGCGGGGTGCCCAGCTCTCGGTCGCCCTGGAGCGGCTCGCCGTGTATGCAGGGGAGTTCCAGCGCATCGGGCTCTCCGCAACGGTGGGGAACCCGGGGGATGTCGCCGCATTCCTCTGCGGGGCCCGCCCGTACCAGGTGGTGGAGATCCCGGTCGCCCCCCACCTTGAGATTCACGTCCGCTACGCCGGGGAGGACTTCGGGGAGCAGGCGAGATACGTCGGAAGGTGCATCAGCGGGAAGGGCTCAAGCCTCGTCTTCGTGAACACCCGTGTCACGGCCGAGGCCCTGGGCCACCAGCTCTACGAGACCGGGGACGTGGAGGTCC
>CAZKEV010000031.1:0-16587 GCA_964551875.1 uncultured Methanomicrobiales archaeon
CGCCGGTCTGCCGCTCCACCGCGGCCTCAAGCCTCCGGATCAGGGCGTAGGGGAGCTCGCCATCGAAGGTGAGGGCCCCCATCTCCCTCCCGTCCAGCTCCTCGAGCCGGAACTCCATGAGGAAGTGCCGGTCAGAAAGGGAGAGAAGATGGGAGAGATCGATGGAGAGCTCGATATCCCGGATCCTCTCCTCCGGCCGGGTCTGGAAGAGGGTGACCTGGTACAGGTTCCTCGAGCCCCCGAGCTCCCTCCCGTACCGGGAGAACCCCGCGGAGATGACGGCATCGGCAAACTGCCGCTGGGGCGCGATATACTCACGGTAATCGACGGCCCGCCCTGCAAGTTCCCCCTCGACCTCATCCGTCCGGTACCCCCTGTCCCCCGTATCCCGTTTCACCTTCCAGGACCGCTTCACCTCCTCGTCGGGGTCCACGAAGAGGGTGAAGTCCAGGAGGCTTCTCAGTCCAGGGGTGAAGAGCGTATGCAGCCCCTCCAAAATGAGGATCTTTTTCGGGGTGAAAGGGACAGGGCGATCGAACCTCCCTGTCCCGTGGTTATATACAGGCTTCTCGATCCTCTCGCCCCTCTTCAGGCTCACCAGATCCCGCTCGATACAGTCGATCCGGTTGGCATCCGGGGAGAGGGGAGTGATCCGGAAATCCTTCCGCTCCCCCCGGTCATAGCGGTGATAATCGTCAAGGGAAAAGGAGGAGACGAGATCCTCCCCGAAGATCTCCCGGATCGCACCGGTGAAGGTGGTCTTCCCTGAACCGCTGTCCCCGGCAACCCCGATGGCGAAGATGCAGGGGGATCGGGCGATGACGTCCTTGAAGTTCCCGTGGATCATGTCCACCGGTTACATCGGAGGCGCGAGATATGAAGGTAGGGTCCGGGATCTTCTCATAAAATTCCGTAGCTCCGGTGCTTCTCGGCGATCCGGTCTGCGAGGAGGTCGAGGGCCTTGAGATCCTCAGGCCCTGGGAGGCCCTTCACGAGGACAGGGTCAAGGAACTCCACAGGGAGCCCCTGGAGGATGCCCGCTATCTCCTTTACGGTCTTCCCGCCCCAGCCGTAGGAGCCGATAACCCCGCAGGCCCTCGCCTTGGGTTTCAGGAGTTTCACGAGGTAGGTTGCATAAACCGCTGAAGGGTGGGGGCCGGTGAGGACAGTCGGGGTGCCGATGATCACGGTTGCCGCATCCACGAGGGCCATGGCGAGCTCCCCGATGTCGGTGACCGTGAGGTTGAAGGGGGTGACCCTGATGCCCCGGTCCATGAGGGCCTTTACCAGGTGGCTGACCATGGCGGCCGTAGAATGGTGCATCGAGACATAGGGGATGACCACCTCGTTCTTCACGGAGTCCGAGACCCAGTCCCGATAGGCCGAAAGGATCTGGTCCGGCTTCCTGTACACCGGGCCATGGCTCGGGGCGATGATATCGATCGGGAGAGGCTTGATCTTCTCCAGGTGCCCCTGGATGAGACCCCGGAAGGGCATCATGATCTCGGCATAGTAGCGCTTCGCTGCCCAGTACACCCTCCCCAGGTCCTCGACGGTAGGCTCGCCCGTCGCATAGTGCGAACCGAAGAGGTCACAGGTGAAGAGGATGCGTTCTTCACGGAGGTAGGTGAGCATTGTCTCGGGCCAGTGGACCCAGGGAGCGTGGATGAACTCGAGTGTCCGGTCGCCAAGCGAGAGGGTCTCCCGGTCCTGGATTATGGTGATCCTCTCGCCGGGGATGTGGAGAAGAGCCATGAGGAATTCCTTACCCCTGGGTGTGGCGATGACCCGGGCAGACGGGAACCGGGAGAGGATGCGGGGGATGACCCCAGAGTGATCCTGCTCGGCATGGTTCGCAATGAGATAGTCGATGCGATCCACCTTCAGTTCATCAAGGTGCGAGAGGAGCTCCCCTTCCTTCGTGGGATCCACGGTATCGATGAGTGCCGTTCCCGTGCTCCCTCTCACTAGGTAAGAGTTATAGCTCGTCCCCTCGGGAAGAGGGATCAGCTCGTCGAATATCCTCCGGTCCCAGTCAATGGCTCCGACTGATAAGACCCCGGGCCTGATCTCACGCGAATGCATGGTAATCCTCCGGTCTCCTCCGGTGCATCGGTTCTCATTTCTCCTTCCTTCATTTATTCGTATCGAATATCCCTTCGATCGATGAAAAACCAGGCATTCCACGGTCTTGGGGGAATGCCCCTCCTTAAAAAAATTGGGCGGGGCCACCCTACGCTGCCGTTATCACGAAGGGGGCTGAGGCGATCGCCGTTGTATCGGGTACGGCCGCATAGATGGTGTAATCACCGGGCGCATACGATGAGGTGTCCACAAGAAACTGAAACGCTCCTCCGGTAAGAGCAACGGGAACGGCTTCGGACTGGAAGGTTGTGCTATTCTTCAGGGTGATGGTGACCTGAGATACCGCTGCATCTGTCGAACCCGAGGCCAGGATGAGGCCACCCTGGATCACACTCGTCGCATTCACCGCGATCTGGATGGAGGGGAGGGGGGCGGTTGTTGGTACGGTGGTCGGGGCCGTGGTGGGGAGAGGTGTCTCCGTGGTGGGAAGCGGAGTTTCAGTCCCCGTGGGGGTCTCCGTGGCGGGCGGTGGTCCCGTGGTGGGCACGGTGGTTACCACGGTCGTCGTGGTGACCGCAGGGGTTGTCTCTACGGTGGTTACTGGCGGGGTGGTTGCAGACGGGGTGGCTGGAGCCGAGGTGGTGACTGCGGGGGGGAGTGTCACGATGACGATGGTCGGGGACACTACCGGCGTGTTGAGCTTCAGGAGATAGGGGGTGATACCGATAAGGGCGGCCATGATTGTCCCGACCGTGGCTATGAGCTGGATCCAGGGGAACTCTTTTTTATCTTCTGCCATATCCGATTCCTTGAAGAGCTGAGGTCTATCTGTCGCTTCTTATGTGTTGTGCTCTGCACCTCCGGAAACCTCGATGATGCACAGTTTTCCCGTGGATCCTTCCCCTTCACGGGCTCACCGCGGCAAGAGGCAGGGCGCCTGGCCCAAAGGTTTCAGGGGTTGAGGAGGAGGATTGCGGTGTTCAGGCCGGTGGCAATGGTGACCCAGATGAGGTAGGGGATGAGGAGGTATGCAGCGGGCCGCGAGATCTTCAGGAACTGGAAGAGGGTCGCAGCGACGGAGCTCCACAGGAGGAGAATCCCGATCAGGGCGAGGAACGGGGACTGGAGACCGAAGAAGAGGAATGACCAGAGGACATTGAGGCCGAGCTGGAGGGCGAAGAGAGAGATGCCCTGTTTTACCTCGGGCCGGTCCATGCCCTTTTCCAGTACGAGGAAGAGGGAGATCCCCATCAGGAGGTAGAGCACGGTCCAGACGGCCCCGATGAACCAGCCGGGCGGGGTGAAGGGTGGTTTCGCGAGGCCGGAGTACCAGGTACTCACCGAGAGGCCGGTGAAGACCGAACCCACGGCGGCGGCAACAAAGCACACACCCACGGCAAGGATGAAGGTCTTTGCGCGGGTACGAGTATCCTTCTGCGACGGTTCTTTTGCCATACTGTCTATCCCACCATGCTTATCATCGCTTCTTCCGGAGGCGCATGACCTCGTCGGAACACTCGATCCTGAGGAGAAAGGTCCCGTGGCAGGGCTTCGTGTACGGGAAGACCACCGCGTCCCCCTCGATACCGACGAGGATGGGGGGGATGCCGATGATATAGGAGTCAAAGATCTTGAAGCCCGGCTCGACCTCGACCCGCTCCTTGAAGTGCTCCTTCACGTACTCCCGGCACTCCTTGAAGCTCGCGTGCGAGAGGATAGTCTCATACTTCAGCTCTTCGATGCAGCCCATCCGAACACCTTGTCGATCTTCTTCTTCAGCTGGGCCGGGTTATGCACCGCCCTCTCCACGATCTTCTCGCACTCGAACTCGGCGAGGGCGGCGAGTGCCTCGGCCTCCCTCCCGAAGATGATGAGATAGAGGGGGGACGCCGAAACGTGCCGCACCGTCGCCGCGTAGGAGATCCCGGCATCGTTGTGGGCGAAGGCCACGGTCATATCCGGGCGCACCCTTCCCTCGATGAGGTCTGCCATGGCCTTCTCCAGGTTCATCACCCTCTTCACATAGTGCTGGTCGGGATCAGAGACCCGGATCAGCTGGATGACCGACGGGTTTCCCGCCACCCCGACCGAGATCCCGCTCTTCTCGAGCCGGCTCGCAAGGTAGAGGGCGATGCCCATCTGGACCGGGACCTCCGGGCATCCCAGGAGGAGAAGGGCGGTCTTCTTCCCCGGCTCACCGCCATCCTTTGACGGGTCGGCTGGATCCATCTTCACGACACCCCGCACCCGAAGGTTTGGGCGCATTCCTTCATGAGCTTATCCCATGGGTTCCCCTTGCAGAACCGGTCTCCTCCATTACCCACCCCAGGTACCCCCCGAAACCACCCCACACGGGGATGGCGAGGATCTCGGGTACCTCGTAGGGGTGGAGCTCCCTCAACCTCTCCATGACCCGGGCGAAGAGGCTCTCCCTCGTCTTCATGATGAGGAGTTCCTCCCCGTCCCGGCAGATCTCCCCCTTCCACCGGTAACACGAACGGACCGGCATTGCATTTACGCATGCCACAAGCCTTTCGGAGACAAGAGTCTCCGCGATACAGGCCGACTCGGATTCCGGAACTGTTGAGAGAACGAGAATTACCCTGTCACCCTTCATACCATCACACCCGGGAGACCACCTGCCTCCCCGGTAGGATTTCGTCCACCTTGGGAAAGGATTTTCCCTTTCATGGGGTGGGCCTCATCCGGGATCCAGTGCCCTGTTACAACGCCTGACCTGTGAGATTAATAGTCCAGCGCTCCATACTAAAGGAACGATGTACTCGAACCGCCTGGGCAACCTCCCCCCGTACCTCTTCGCTCAGATCGATGAGCTGAAGGAGGAGCAGGTGAAGAGGGGGGTGGATGTCATCGATCTCGGGATCGGGGACCCGGACCTCCCGACGCCCCCGCATATCGTGGACGCCCTCTGCAGGGCGGCAAGGGACCCTGCCAATCACCATTATCCCTCCTATACCGGGATGAACGAGTTCCGTGACGCGGTGGCTGCCTGGTACCGTCGCCGGTTCTCGGTGAACCTCGACCCGGAGAGCGAGGTCACGGCCCTCATGGGCTCCAAGGACGGGATCGCCCATATACCGGAGGCGTTCGTGGATCCGGGGGACTACGTCCTTGTGCCGGATCCCGGGTACCCCGTGTACCGCACCTCCACGCTCTTTGCAGAGGGGAGGGTCCACGAACTCCCGCTCCTTGCAGAGAACGGGTTCCTTCCAGATCTCTCGGCCATCCCCCCTCAGGTCGTGAAGAAGGCGAAGATCCTCTTCCTGAACTACCCGAACAACCCGACGGCGGCGACAGCACCCATGGAGTTCTTCGACGAGGTGGTGGACTTTGCATGCGACCATAACATCATCGTGGTCCATGACAACGCGTACTCCGAGGTCTCCTTCGACGGGTACCGCGCACCGTCCTTCCTCTCGGCACATGGGGCCCTGGAGGCAGGAATCGAGATGCACTCACTCTCCAAGACCTACAACATGACCGGCTGGCGTATCGGGATGGCATGCGGGAAGATGGAGGTCATCAAGGGGCTCCGGAGGGTGAAGACCAACATCGACTCCGGGGTCTTCAACGCCGTCCAGCACGCGGCCATCGCCGCGCTCACCGGGCCCCAGGACTGCATCCGCGAGGCTTCGGATGTCTACCAGGAGAGGAGAGACCTCCTCGTCGGGGGTCTCAGGGAGATGGGCTTTCCGGTCGCCCTCCCCCAGGCCACCTTCTACGTCTGGATGCCTGTTGAGAACGGGTTCGAGTTCGCCCGGAGGCTCCTCAACGAGGCAGGGATCGTCGTGACCCCGGGGATCGGGTTCGGGAGGTACGGGGAGGGGTATGTCCGGTTTGCCATCACCCGTTCGAAGGAACGGATAGAAGAGGCCCTGGACCGGATGAGGGGGCTCGACCTGTGAACCTGCCGCCTGGCCTCTCGGTCCGGGACGGCCACCTCCACATCGGCCGCCATGATACGGTGGCCCTCGCAGCCCGGTTCGGGACGCCCCTCTATGTCACGGACGAGGACCGGGTCCGCGTCCGCTACTGGGAGGTCCACGCGGCCCTGTCCTCCCGCTATGACCGCGTCAGGGTCCTCTACGCTGCCAAGGCCAACGGAAACCCCGCCATCCTGAGAGCCCTTGCCGATGAGGGATCCGGGGCCGATGTCTTCTCGGCCGGCGAGCTCACCCTTGCCCTCGAGGCCGGCATGGACCCGGACCGGCTCCTCTTCAACGGCTCCTCCAAGAGCGCGGCGGATCTCGCCCTCGCCGTTGAGAAAGGAGTCCGGGTCTCGGTCGACTCCCTGGACGAGCTCCACACGCTCGACCGGATCGCAGGTGAGGCCGGGGAGACGGCGGAGATCGCGTTTCGGGTCAACCCGGCCCTCGAGGTGCCAACCCACCCGAAGATCGCGACCGGCCTCAGGACCTCGAAGTTCGGTATCCCTGCAGGCGAGATCCTTGGGGCCTACCAGGCAGCCCTCGGGTGCGATCATGTCAGGCCCTCGGGGATCCACTGCCACATCGGGTCGCAGATCCTCGAGGTGGAGCCCTTTGCACGGGCGACTGCGGTGATGACCGATCTCGCCGCCGGCCTCACCGACCTCGGGGTCAAACTCAGATTCATCGACTTGGGGGGCGGCCTGGGGATCCCCTACCGGCGGGGCACCGATCCCGAACCCTCCTTCTCCGACTATGCCGCAGCCGTGGTGCCGGTCTTCTCGGAGGGCGTGAAGAAGGCAGGGATCTCCCCGGAGCTCTGGGTGGAGCCCGGGCGGTACCTTGTTGCAGACTCCACCATCCTCCTCATGGGAGTGAACTCGGTGAAGGAGGCCCACAGGCGGTTCGTGAACGTCGATGCAGGCTTCAACCTCCTCATCCGGCCGGTCATGTACGGCGCCTACCACGGGGTGGTGGTGGCGAACAAGGCAGACCGGCCGCCAGCTCACCGTTATACCCTCGCGGGCCCTATCTGCGAGACCGGGGACCTCCTCGCAGAGGACCGAGATCTGCCGGCCGTCGAGAGAGGGGACCTCATCGCGGTTCTCGATGCCGGCGCCTACGGGTTTGCCATGTCCTCCCAGTACAACGGGCGGCCCAGGTGTGCAGAGGTTCTTGTAAGGGGTCCCGATGCCGCCCTCATGCGAAGGGGAGAGACGATGGACGATCTCACCGCTGCCACGGAACGACCCCCCTGGCAGGCACCCCGCTGATCACAGGGACCCGGCATGACCTTCCACTTTGCCCTCGTGGATGACCTCCTTCCCAGGGAGGAGTTTGACCGGAAGGTAGAGGAGGTGATGGAGGCGAGCGGGGACCTCCTCGACGAGCCCACCGCAGCGATGATCGTCGTCCGCGACCTCGGGAGGACCCACGTGAAGATCCGGGACCTCGGGACCGGGAGCAGCCTCTCCAGCTTCTTCGGGAAGGTCATCTCCACCACATCCCCCCACGAGTTCCAGAAGGGCGACGGGAGCACCGGCCTCGTGGCGGTCATCCTCCTCGGGGACGAGACCGGGCAGGTGCGGGTGGTCCTCTGGGACGAGAAGGCCCAGGTAGCAGGGGAGGTGGAGGTCGGAGAGGTCCTCGAAGTGATCGCGAAGCCCTCCCCCCGGGGGAAGGGGGAGGTGAGCGCCATGGCCTTCCGGAAGGCAGCCTGCGAGATCAGCTGCGCCATGGCACCCGACCGGCGGTTTCTCCCCCCCGAACCGATGGCAGAGATCGAGGCCAGGGTCATCGAGATCGGGAAGATCCGGACCTTCACCCGGAGGGACGGATCCGAAGGCAGGATAGTGGAGGCGGTCATCGGGAATCCGAATGAGACATCGCGCCTCGTCTGCTGGGCACCGGAGCTCCTCGACGGGATCCAGGCCGGATCTTCCGTGCGGATCCTGGGTGCAACCAGGTCCCCGAAGGGTGACGGGGATGAGTACCAGCTGGACGAGAAGGGGGAGGTGATCCCCACCGGGAGGGATATCGGGGTTCCCACAACCGAAATTGGGAAGGTCCCGGACTCGGGGTTCACATCGGTGAAGGGGGTGATCCGGTCCGCCGGCCCTCTCCGGTCCTTCACCACCCGCCACGGGCAACCGTCCTCGGTGCGGAACCTCACCGTCTCCGATGGCAGCGGGGAGATGGCCCTCGTCCTCTGGGGCGAGAAGGCTGCCCTCGACATCGTAGAGGGGGATGCCGTCACCCTGTACCGGGTCCAGGTCCGCAGGGGCCGGGACGGGGGGCCCGAGCTCCATGCAGGGAGGGGAAGCGCCGTGGTCCTTCCGGGCGGGGAGGCTCTCCCTGTTGAACTCGAGGGCATCGTTATTCCCACAGCCACGGGTGCGTGCCTCGAGGTTGCCGGGGATTGCCACCCTGTCAGCGGGGACCTCCCCATGGGCCGGCTGGTCCGGGTCCGGGGAAGACGCGTGAGACGAACGATCCTCCCCGCAGAGGTGGAGGTGCGGGAACCGGATCCGGCCGGGGCGAGGGATCGCCTCGCCCGGTTCAGGGCAGGGCTGTGTCCGTGAGGAACTCCGCCCCGGGATGTTACTTTCACGGCGCCCGCCCTTACTTCTATAAAGAATCCCGGGGAACGGGGAAGTGTAACAGACTCCCCAGGGGGAGATGGTAGTGACAGGAAACGGGAATGATATTGAAGATCTGCCGGGTGTCGGGCCAACGACGGCCGACAAGCTGAGAGAGGCAGGGTATACAACGGTAGAGAGTATCGCGACCGCATCTCCGGTGGAGCTCGCCGAGGTGGCCGAGATCGGCGAGGCGACGGCAAAGAAGCTCATCAAGGCGGCACGGGAACAGGCCGATATCGGCTCCTTCAAGACAGGGACGGATATCTTCGAGCAGAGGAAGAACGTGAGGAAGTTAAAGACGTTTGTCCCCGAGTTCGACGCCCTCCTCGGCGGGGGGATCGAGACCCAGGCCATCACCGAACTCTACGGGGAGTTCGGTTCCGGAAAGAGCCAGATCGTCCACCAGATGGCGGTCAATGTCCAGCTCCCTGAAGAGCAGGGGGGCCTTGCCGGAAGCTGCGTCTTCATCGACACCGAGAACACCTTCAGGCCCGAGCGGATCGAGCAGATGGTCAATGGCCTGGGGATGGATGTGCCCCCGTTCCAGGAGTTCCTCGACCACATCCACGTTGCCCGGGCCCATACCTCCGACCACCAGATGCTCATGATCGAGAACGCCCGGGAACTCGCGAACGAGCTCCATGAGAGCGAGAAGCCGGTGCGGCTCTTCATCGTGGACTCCCTCACCGCCCACTTCAGGGCCGAGTACGCAGGGCGCGGGACCCTCGCTGCCCGGCAGCAGAAGCTGAACCGGCACCTGCACGACCTCTTCAGGCTCGTGGACGAGCACAATGCCGTCGGCCTTGTGACGAACCAGGTCCTCTCCAACCCGGCGGTCTTCTTCGGCGACCCAACGAAGCCCATCGGCGGGCATATCGTCGGCCACTCTGCGACCTTCAGGCTCTATCTCCGGAAGAGCAAGGGCGGGAAGCGGATAGCCCGGCTCGTCGACAGCCCGAACCTCCCGGAGGGCGAGGCGACCTTCATGGTCGAGCAGGCAGGCCTCAAACCGGTTTAGAGTTCTCAAACGGTTTGAGTACGGCCTCAAGCCCTGCTGAGAGCCGGGAGTTCAAACACCTCACTTTTTTCATGTGACCGGATCCAGATCAGAGCGTGCCGACCCTGAGAGCGGTGGCCTGCGATGTGGACGGGACCATCACCGACAGGCATCGCCGCATCAGCCTCGCGGCGATCGCATGTATCCGGGACCTCGTGGACAGGGGGGTGGAGGTGGTCCTCGCGAGCGGGAACACGTCCTGCTTCATGGACGGCCTTTCCCGGATGATCGGCACCTCAGGCACCTCCATCGCCGAAAACGGGGGTGTCTACCGGATAGGCTTTGCGGGGTCCCTCCGTATCGAGGGGGACCGGAGCGAGGCCATCGCCGCCTACAAGGTCCTCGAGGCGTATTACCGGAAAAAAGGGGTGAGCCTCGAACTCTACGGCGACCAGTACCGCTTCTCGGACGTGGCCTTTGCCCGCACGGTCCCGCCCGAGGAGGTGCGGGAGGTGATGCGGGACCTCGGCGTGAAGGTCCTTGATACGGGTTTTGCCATCCATCTCCAGGCAAGGGGGATCAGCAAGGGGCTCGCCCTCCGGAAGCTCGCCGCCGATATGGGGGTTCCGGTCCAGGAGTTCCTTGCGATCGGGGACTCTGAGAACGACCTGGAGATGATCGAGGCGGCCGGGGTCGGGGTTGCCGTCGCAAATGCCGGGGATGCGGTGAGGGCTGCTGCCGACTATGTCACGGAAAAAGGGGATGGCGATGGGTTTGTCGAGGCGATGACGAGGTATCTGCCTTATTTCTTGGAGAGGTAACGGTCAACGACGATATAGTCCTTGATGTCCTTCACTGCCTCGAAGGGGATGAACATCCGGTCCCCGTCCATGCGGAAACCCTCGACATTGAAGTTGGGGTCCGGGACCACGATGAGATCGACCACCTGCCCGGTATCGAAGTCCACCATCACATTCCGGAGCGTCCCGATGACCATCCCATCATTGGACATGACCTTTTTTCGTGAAAGGTTGCGGGATAAAATTACACTCATGTAAAAAAAGGAGTACTTTGTAATATTTAAATTGTTCTCTATGACGTACGGGCGAAATCGGGAAATTAAGACAATCTGAACAAAAATCTGAATTTACTCGCGCGCCCGTGCCAGCTGGCATCCCCGTATCAGCCCCGGATCGGCCTTCTCGCTGATCCTGGAGCTGGTGAGCCAGCCACGCCCTGGTCATGAGCGATATTTTGTTGAAACATTCCGGAGCGGACCACTATCGTCCGGGCGATCCAGCCCTCTGGAGAGCCGGTTCTTCGGGTCAGAGCGACGGAAAGACCCCGAGGACATCGGACTGGGTGAGGATACCGACCGGCTTCCCGTTCTCCACCACGATGAGCCTCCCTATCTCCTGCTCCTTGAACCGGGTCACCACCTCGTAGAGTTTTATCCCTGCATCGGCATAGACCACATCGCTCGTCATGACCGATGAGACCGGTGTATCGAGGACCCGGTTCTCATCGAGCCCTTTCGCGATATCGGTGAGGGTGACGATCCCCACGAGCTCCCCGCCCTCCATCACCGGTGCGCCATGGATATGCTTCTCGGTGAAGAGGTGGATGGCCTCCCTGAAGCTCGAACCCGGGGAGAGCGTGATGAGCGGCGTGCTCATGTAGTTGCGGATGGCCTTCTTGGGGAGGGAGATCATCTCGGAGATGGAGATGAGGATGGACTGCTGCACCTCGTCCTTCCCGTAGATCTCGCCGCGGATGATGAGCTTGTTGACGGGCGTCGGACCGATGGCGATCTCCTCGCCGATCTCGAAGGTCTTCACCGAGCCCGCGATCTTTACCATCGCGTGGCAGAGGTCGGGGTGGCAGAGGGTGGTGAAGTCGACCTCGGTGACCCTCGTCCCGGGGACCGGC
The DNA here is from genome assembly GCA_964551875.1 of uncultured Methanomicrobiales archaeon. Taxonomy (GTDB): domain Archaea; phylum Halobacteriota; class Methanomicrobia; order Methanomicrobiales; family JACTUA01; genus JACTUA01. The sequence continues at coordinate 11,601 of CAZKEV010000031.1, forward strand.
TCCCCGTTTCGCAGGATGGGGACCGTTGCCTCCTGGTCGATGTTGGAGAGGTCCAGCTCACGGTAGGCGAGCGCCGTGGGGTTATAGCCTCCCTTGGGGCCCGGAACACCGTCCACGAACCCGATGGCCTTCAGTGCCTGCATCTGGTTCCTGACCGTGCCCGGGTTCCGGTTGAGGACCTCTGCGATCTCCTCCCCCTTAATGGCATGGGAGTGCTGATGATAGAGGGTGATGAGGGTGATGAGGATCTCGTTCTGGATGAGGGACAGATCCATAATGATTAATCATAGGAATTTCGATATATAAAGGTAGGTTGTGAGGCGTGGATCTCGAGAAAATCCCGACGGTACCGACCGCTGACGAGGTCATGGACCGCTCCCTCCGGAGGGCGGCATCGCGGATGAAGGAGAAGAAGAACCGCGAGCGCGCCGACCGGGAGTTCATCATGGCCGTCGGGGCATCCCTCCATGACCGGCTCGTCAAGGTGATCCGGTCCTTCCCCGAGTTCGAGACCCTCCCTCCCCTGTACCGCGACCTTGCCGAGATCCTCTTCGGGATGGAGAAGATCAAGATGGCCCTCGGGGGTGTCGGGTGGGCTGCGTTCAACACCCGCCGTATCAGCAGGGAGATGGGGCGGGAGATCAGGAGATCCCCTGATACCCGGAACGTGCGCAAGAGGGCCGTTGCCCGCCTCTCCTCCATTGTCCACCGGGTGGACAAGGACCTCCGGTACCTGAACGAGGTGAGGAACACGCTGCGCGTCCTCCCCACCCTGCGGGACGAGTTCACTGTCGTGGTGGCCGGGTACCCGAACGTGGGAAAATCCTCCTTCATCCGGCTCGTCTCAACCGCGGAACCGGAGGTGGCATCCTACCCCTTCACGACGAAGGGGATCATCGTCGGGCACCGGAAGATGGGCCGGTCGGGAGTCCAGTTCGTGGATACGCCAGGCATCCTCGACCGGCCGCCCGGGGAGAGGAGCCCTATCGAGCGGCAGGCCGTCTCGGCCCTCATGCACGCCGCCCAGGTGGTCCTCTTCATCCTCGACCCGAGCGAGATGTGCGGCTACCCCGTGGAGAACCAGCTCGCCCTCCTGGAAGAGGTGAAGGGGATGATCGGGGTGCCGATCGTGATCGCGGTGAACAAGGCGGACGTGAAGGGGATGGAGGGGTTCCTGAACATGTCCACCCTGACAGGGGAAGGCGTGGACGCGGCCCTCGAGGCTGTTCTCAAAATGAAGGGACCCAGCCCCACGCCCCGGCAAGAGCGCACCCGATCAGAAAGCCCGTGATGGTCCCGGCGTTTAAGGGCGGGAGGCCTGCCTGGGGCTTCCCCTGCTTCACCGCGGCCAGGAGGACGGCAAGCCCGACCAGGGACCCGGCTATCGCCCCGATAACCGGGGGCGAGAAGGCCCAGCCCGGGACCCGGAGAAAGACATTGGCCGAGACCACGAGGATGGTCGGCATGATCATATCCCCCATCCCGATGACAAAGGCACCCCGTTCCTTCGCCTCCCCGTCCTCCCCCTTGATGGCGAGCCCCTCCTTGATGAACGAATAGTCACGGCGCTTGGGGATGACGAAGAGGATGGGCGCCTTCAGGGAGAGCACCCCTTCGGCGAGGGTGATCATGTGCTTCGTCTTGTAAACTGAGATGGCGTCGTACACGGCGAGGAGGACGAGGAGGATGATGGCCGGGAGGATCCCGACGGCGATCCCGAAGATGGACGCGACCCCCGCGCAGAGGAGGATGCCCAAGGTATCGATGACGTACCATTCCCTGTGGTAGTAGAGGATGACCGTTGCCCCAACCGACAGGATCAGTGTTGCAAGCACTGCCGGGTCGGTCTCTCCGAGCAGGACTACGGCAAGAGCCCAGAAGACGTAAACGAAGGTGAGCAGGAGGGAGAAAGCGATGATTGCGGATAGGAGCCACTTCACCCCGAACCGTATCAGGACGAGGATGAAGAGGGTGAAGACGAGGAGCATGGCGAGGAAGACCACCACGTTCAGCGGATTGTCGGGAGAATAGGGTAAGGCAGACACCCCGGCAGCCTGGAGGGGCCGGGAGAGGAACAGGGCGAGGAGCTCGACGACAATGAGCATCCCGGGCATGGCCACCAGGGGGAGGTTGTTCTTCAGGTCCATGGAAACCCTCGCACAGGTATTTTAAATAATGGGACTTCAACATCTAAAAGCATGGAGATCCGAAGTTCAATTCTCGATGTCGCACTCACCCTCATCCTTGTCATCTCCACCATTGTCCTCATGATCCGCTACTGGCAGGACGTCGTCATGGTCACTGCCGCGACCTTCATGATGCTCTCCATCGCGGGCCTCTTCCTCTCCATGGGCAGGAAGATCCAGAGGCTCGACGCGAGCGTGGTTGCGCGCGAGCGGACCATCCGGGTGAACCTGGAGGAGATCTCGAACGGGATGGCCAGGAAGTACGACAGTACCATTGACCATGTCAACGGCGTCATCCAGGAGCTCTCGAAGCGGATGTACCGCTGACAGCGAAGGGTCGATCGACAGCAGGAGGGCTGACCCGTGGGCGTCGATATCCGTGATATCCTCCTGGAGTACAAAAAGACGGTGGGCTGGGAGACCCTCACCGGCGTTGCAGCGGTGGACGCCCACAACGCCCTCTACCAGTTCCTCTCCATCATCCGGCAGCCCGACGGGACGCCCCTGATGGACTCCCGCGGCCGGGTCACCTCCCACCTCTCCGGCATCCTCTTCCGAGTCCTGAACTTCCTCGAGCTCGGCATCCGCCCGATCTTTGTCTTCGACGGGATGCCGCCTGACTTTAAGGCCGGAACCATCGCGGAGAGGAAGGAGATCCGCCTCGCGGCGGGGGCAAAGTGGCAGGAGGCGCTCGCGAAGGGCGAGGTAGCGGAGGCCCGGAAGCATGCCCAGGCGTCCTCACGGGTGGACGACTTCGTCGTCTCCTCCAGCAAGGAGCTGCTGGGGCTCCTCGGCATCCCCTGGGTCCAGGCCCCTTCCGAGGGCGAAGCCCAGGCCGCCCACATGGTGGCGAAGGGGAACGCGACCTACGCCGTCTCGCAGGACTACGACCTCCTCCTCTTTGGGGCACCGGTTCTCGTCAGGAACCTCACTGTGAGCGGGAAACGGAAGGTGCGGGGAAGGACCATCACGGTGAACCCGGAGAAGTTGCTCCTCAAGGATGTCCTCGACGGCCTGCACCTCACGAGGGAGCAGCTCATCGAGATCGGGGTCCTGGTGGGGACGGATTTCAACGAAGGGATCAAGGGCATCGGCCCGAAGAAGGCCATCCAGATCGTGGGCGACGGCAAGTTCGAGGAGACCCTTTCTGATAAATTACCTGATTTCGACCCTAAGCCGGTGATGGAATTTTTCCTGAAGCCGCCGGTTACGGATGATTATACCCTTTCATGGAAGCCGGTCAATGCTGAGAAAGTTATCTCCATGCTCTGCGATGGGTATGACTTCTCCCGTGAACGGGTGAACTCGGCGCTGGAGAAGGTGAAGCTGACAGCCGGGCAGAAGACGCTGGACCGGTGGTTTTGAAGAAATCTATTTTACATTTTTTTATTAACAAGAGGTAATATAAAAACTATAATAGTTACGGTGAATTCCAATTCTTGACGTTTTTAAGAAATATTCAACCGTGGTAAATATAACATACTTTATATAGCTTGAGAGATATCGCCCATCTTGCTCGTAGGGGTTGTGCTAGCTTCTGTTAGGTTTCAGAAAATTATTTCATGATCTCTTCTCTCGGAACCTGCGAGAGCTGGGATGGTTATGAGATTGGATGGGAGTGAAAAACGATGAAGAATGAATTCAAGTTCCAAATTTGCGTGCATTTACTCGAAGTTTCGATGATAATGTCTATTTTCATGGTTCTTCCAGTGATAGCCGCAGATCCCACACCGGATGATCTTGATGGCGATGGGATTTTGAATATCAATGATCCTGAGACAATAGTCGCCTTCAGTACTTCGCTACCCGTTGGGGAATATCAATTCCAGAACTTAGAAATTACGAATGGGGGGGTCTTATCTTTGAATTCAGATCCTTCCTTATTGGGCTTTAAAGGGGTTATTATCAAGGCTGATCACCTTATTATCGATTCCACCTCTGCGATTACAGCAACCGGCAAGGGATATCCCGCACAGGTGGGTCCCGGGTATCAACCTGGTACCGCGAGTGGAGGGAGCTATGGTGGAAAGGGCTACTATGGGGGGCCAACTTACGGTTCAGCCCTCCAGCCCATTGACCTAGGGTCCGGAGGATCCCATCAAGCGGGTGGTGGGGCTATCCGGCTCATCGTCTCCGATACTATGACGATGAACGGCGATATTGCCGCAAACGGGGTGAATGCTCCTACCTACAACGCTGGTGCTGGCAGCGGGGGGAGTATTTATATCACCACTAAGAACTTACAAGGCTCCGGAACAATAGAAGCGGTCGGCGGAACCTCGTCCAATGGTTACTTCGGAGGCGGCGGGCGGATCGCTGTCTACTATGAAACTTCAACCTTCACCGGAACCCTCTCAGCCAAGGGCGGTGGTTTCAGCGCTGAGAATGGCACTGTGGCTCTCATCGATACAGCAACAAAGACTCTTACTACCGGCCACTCCTTCCGGTTCCAAGAGGATGACAGTCCATTCACCTTCACTCATATCATCATGGACCACTCTCAGGTAATCACCCGAGGATCCGTCGCCATCTCTGCAACTGATATCCAGATCTCAGGCTCCACGGTAAACCTCGCCGCTCCCGCAGAAAGCCTCTCCCTCGCTGCAGATGATCTCATCATCGATCAATCGACTGTCACACTTTCCGGCGCGGAGAACCTCAACCTGAAGAGCTTGATCCTGCAGCATTCATCGACCCTCATCCCTATTCCAGAAGGAAAGATCTATTTGAACCTCCCGACCCTCACTATCGATTCCACCTCTGCGATTACAGCAACCGGCAAGGGATATCCCGCACAGGTG
>CAZKEV010000031.1:16687-23757 GCA_964551875.1 uncultured Methanomicrobiales archaeon
TATCGATTCCACCTCTGCGATTACAGCAACCGGCAAGGGATATCCCGCACAGGTGGGTCCCGGGTATCAACCTGGTACCGCGAGTGGAGGGAGCTATGGTGGAAAGGGCTACTATGGGGGGCCAACTTACGGTTCAGCCCTCCAGCCCATTGACCTAGGGTCCGGAGGATCCCATCAAGCGGGTGGTGGGGCTATCCGGCTCATCGTCTCCGATACTATGACGATGAACGGCGATATTGCCGCAAACGGGGTGAATGCTCCTACCTACAACGCTGGTGCTGGCAGCGGGGGGAGTATTTATATCACCACTAAGAACTTACAAGGCTCCGGAACAATAGAAGCGGTCGGCGGAACCTCGTCCAATGGTTACTTCGGAGGCGGCGGGCGGATCGCTGTCTACTATGAAACTTCAACCTTCACCGGAACCCTCTCAGCCAAGGGCGGTGGTTTCAGCGCTGAGAATGGCACTGTGGTCTATGAGGCTCTACCAACCCCACCACAACCAGGCAATAATCCACCAAGACAACCCGTGAACATCTTACCAAAGAACGGTGCTACGGTCAAAGATGGCCAAATCATATTGATGGCTAATGCTTTTTCAGATCCAGATATTGGAGATTACCATTCTGCATCTCAATGGCAAATCACGTCTGATTCAAACGATTACTCAAATCCTGTTTTTGATTCGGGATTGGAAACCAATGAACTTACAGAAATTAATATTCCGGATGACCTTCTCGAATACTCTACAAAATATTTTTGGAGAGTAAGATATCAGGACAGTAATGGACAATGGTCTGAATGGTCACAAGAGACATCCTTTACCATTAAACAAATTCAGCCTCCATTTGCTTATTTTTCAATTTCAACAGAAAATCCCAAAGAAAGTGAGGAAATACTCCTTGATGCCGAAGAATCCTATGCTCACTATGGAAAAATAGAAACCTATGAGTGGGATTTAAATGGGGACGGACAATTTGAGAAATTTCAAACAACAAGTCCCAAAATTTATTATTATTGGGATGAAACTGGTCAATACTCGGTTATTTTACGAGTAACTGATAGCATTGGCGCCCAAAATACTTATTCAAAAGATATTCAGGTTACTCCCAAATCGTTTTGGGAAAAAATTAAAAATCCCTTTGCTTCAATAGTCTACGAATTGAATGAACAAGAGAGAGAGCGTTATAAAATTATCAAAGAGGAATTGGGCATTGCGAATAGAGAACATTCAGAAAGTCCAGATCCTATTTTCGGGCAATATACCGATAATCAAATATTAACCATATTGAAAGCTAAAATCAGTCCTGAACTTTCATCCGATGAATCAATGACTTATGAGACGTATATTTCCGATATTATACACGATAAGCGCTTAGCAGATGCAGTAGCAAATCGTCCCTACGCTCAGGATGATCCAGTAATTAATGCATACTTTAATATGGAAGGTTTGAATCGATGGGCAGAAACAATTTCAATAGCAGGAATTGACTACTTAGTAGGCCGTGTCGAATATTTAATAGGACCCGGTGTTGTTCCTATTGGAATGGATTTAGTTTTCAAGTTGCCAGACCTTATTAAGGTTGGTATTGGATTAAAATTTATCGCTCATACTCAATATCAACTGGCAATATATAATTATTTTGAGTTTCGAGCAGACGGTTTCGATCCACAAAATGCTTATAGTATGGCGATGCCCCCGGGACTTGCATTTTTAAAAGGTAAAGAGGGGACTTCTCAATATTTCGAGAATTTGTGGACGCAATATGGGGATGTTAATATTGATACATATGGTGGTTTAAAGAAAGACTTTAAAGATCAAATACGGGAGCAGCTTAGAAATGTATTACTTCATGGTTTGGAAGAGCATAAATTCGAACCGTACTACGTTTTTGATCTCAACAGTCCGGGTGAAATGTATATTCGGGATTCACAGGGAAGATTAACCGGCTTAGTTGCTGGAAATATTCGCGAAGAAATTCCAGAATCGGCTTATGACGCAGAGAATAGACGAATTTTAATCTTTGATGTTAAAGATACTTACTCGTGTAATATTATTGGGACTGAAAATGGAAATTATGAATTAAGAATAACCAATGTGGATAATGGGAAAGCGATCGTTTTTACATCTAAAGAAATTCCCACCAATTTCGGGACAATTCAACAATATGCTATTGATTGGTCTTTACTCTCCGAGGGGAAGGAAGGTGCAACCATTGAAGTTGATTCCAACGGTGATGGTACTTTTGAAAAGACCATCACCGCCGGTTATGAACTGACCCACGATGAATTCATCCTGAAAACCGATACAACTCCACCCCAGACAATCATCAATACACAAGGAACCGCAGGGAACAATGGCTGGTTCACTTCCGACGTGACCGTCACCCTCACCGCCACCGACAATCCGGATGGCTCCGGCGTCGCCTCCACCGAGTTCAGCCTCGACGGCACCACCTGGTCCACTTACACTAACCCCTTCACCATCACCACCGAAGGCACCACCACTGTCTCCTTCCGCTCCACTGACAACGCCGGAAACGTGGAGGAAACGAAACACCAGGACATCTCCATCGACAAGATGCCCCCGGTCATCACCATCACGTCACCAGCGGACGGGGCTGAGTATCTCCTCAATGCCGAAGTTCTTGCAGATTACTCCGCCGAGTGTTCACATTCGGGGATTGCCTTAATCTCCTGTTCCATTCCGGACGGGGAGAAGATCCCGACCGGGTCCATTGGAGATCAGTCGTTCACTGTCACCGCGACGGATAACGCGGGGAATGAAGGGAGTGCTGTTGTCAAGTACTACGTGACAAGTCCAACTCCTGTGACAACTGTTTTCCTGAAGGACAGCCAGGGAACTGGACTTAGCGACGGTCGTGTCCAATACTACTCAAAGGGGTGGAACGACTTCGGGGTCACCGATAATGAAGGAAAGGCAACCAGGGACCTGCCTCCCGGGAAATACAACTTCCGGATGACCTTCGGAGGCGCCTCCATCGATAAACAGCAGGATATCACGGCGAATCCGACGGCAACCTTCCAGACCGTACAAATTACCGCAGAACTCCGGGATAGCACCGGTCAGCTCATGGATACCGGCACGGTTCAGTACTATGCAGCCGGCTGGAAGCCCTTTGGCACTACAACAGGGGGCACGGTCAAGAAGGAACTCCTCCCGAAGAACTACAATTTCCGGATGGATTATGGAAGTGCTTCGGTCGATAAACAGCAGGATATCATGGCCAATCCGACGGTGACGTTCCAGACGATGAGCGTGATGGCAGAACTCCGGGACAGCACCGGGCAGCTCATGGACAGCGGCACGGTTCAGTATTATGCAGCCGGTTGGAAGCCCTTTGGCATCACTTCAGGAGGAACGGTCAAGAAGGAACTCCTCCCGAAGAACTACAACTTCCGGATGGCCTACGAGAGTGCTTCGAATGACAAAGCCCAGGATGTAGGTACCAATCCGGTCATAACGTTCCAGACGACGAGTGTAACCGCAGAACTCCGGGACAGCACCGGGCAGCTCATGGACATCGGCACAGTTCAGTATTATGCAGCCGGCTGGAAGCCCTTTGGCATCACTTCAGGAGGAACGGTCAGCAAGGAGCTCCTTCCCGGGAATTACAATTTCCGGATGGGCTATGGAAGTGCTTCCATCGATAAGCAGCAGGATATCACGGCGAATCCCACTGTAACCTTCCAGACCGTGCAAGTTACCGCAGAACTCCGGGATAGCGCCGGGCAACCCATGGACACCGGCATGGTACAGTACTATGCAGCTGGGTGGAAACCCTTCGGCACCACCTCAGCCGGAATGGCCAGCAAGGAACTCCTCCCGGGCACCTACAATTTCCGTATGGTTTTCGGGGGCGGTTCCGACGATGAACAGCAGGACATCATCGTGAATCCCATGGTGGTTTTCCAGACCGGAAAGGTGGTTTCAGACTCAGGTTCCTGCACAGGCTACTATGCGGGCGGCTGGAAGTCTTTCATGAGTGACATGGAGCTCCTCCCCCTAACCTATACGTTCAGGTTCAATGATGGGACACCTGATTCTCAGTATGGAATTCAGGCCGGACAACAGAACCACATTCATTAAGACCCCAATCTCAACAAATATTCAATTTTCTCCGACCTTTAAATGGTGTAAAACTTGGCACATGATTCGGCGGTTCCTGTGGCCTCTTCAATTCCGCCTTCACAATCCGCGGGGTGAAGAGGATTCTAGCTTTCCGAACCTTCAGCACTTCTCCAAGCATCTGTTTTCCCTTGGCAATATCTCCTCCACCTTCCCTTCTTCCTGGTATCGCGGTGTCCGCATTGTCCGAGATCCGTATCGTCGGCACGGCCCACGTGTCCGCCCAGAGCGTCGAGGAGGTGAAGGCGGCCATCGAAGAGTTCCAGCCGAATATCGTCGCGGTGGAGCTGGACCTGGGCCGCTTCCATGCCCTGAAGAAGGACACAAGGAAGCCGTCTGTTGCCAAGGTGCTGGAGGTCAGGAACTTCAACCAGCTCCTGATCCGGTGACCCTCTTCCTTTATCGGCGGGAGGCCGGTGGACTGTCGGGCTGGAGAGTTCGCAGGAAAAATTTACAACATTGCTAAAGTTAGAAATATGTACAATGAATACTTCTTACACGACACGTCCCTGCACCCCGTCGGGTGGAGGCTGATAAGGTGACAGGAAAATCCCAGCTCACAAAACGGATCCCCGTCCGGGAGGAGACCTGGGCGACGCTCTCGCGGTTGAAGGAACCGGGCGAGACCTTTGACGAGCTCCTCGCGAAGATGGCAGACCTGGAGGCGGGCGGAGGCTTGCGTGCGAGCTCCAGGCGATCCGGGAGAAGGGCGAGTACGAGGATCTCGAATAGGGGTGGTGCCGGCCCTTGCCCTGTGCTGTCAGGATCGACAGGAGAGCGAATAGGTATTACCCTTCCCTCGATGAGAAGAGCCGGCGGATCGTGAAGGATCACCTGGACAGGCTGAAGGACGATCCTTCCCCCGGCTCATCAGGGGACAAGGAACGGCTGATCCTCCCCGGCGGAGAGATCACGTACCGGATGCACATCGGCCGGACCTTCACCATTTTTTACGACATTGACGAAGAGAAATTGACTGTCTTCATCAATATCCTGACGACCATAGGGGATGCACACAAGCGATATGGCCGGTGGGGATAGAGCGTTGGATGAAAAGTGAAGTGATGGGCTCAATCTTCGATGGTATCAGAGCCGCTTCTTCAGCTCAGCGAGGCTGATGATCGGTTCGTCCCTCCGTTCTGCAGCAACCGCGAGATCATGGAGATCCTCCTGTAGTTTCTCGTATTCTGTGAGCGTCAGGATGACGGCGACCTTCTGCCCTTTCTCATCGATGACGTAGCGTTCCACCGCGTCCATCCTCCGGGAAAATCGACAACCAAAACGACAACCGAAACGACAACCCCCTAGACCAGCACGTACCGGGAACCTCGACCTTTCCCCTGCAGGACGATGAGGTTGTTCTCCACGAGTTTTCCCAGTTCCTTGAGCGCAGCCTGTCGGGAGATCCGGAACATCTTCGCGCAATCGCCGGTCGTGATGGAGCCGTGGCGGTGGAGGTGGTCGATGATCTTCATCTGCCGGTCGGTGAGGGCGATCTGCCCCTCCAGGCCCTTCAGGTGCTCGTCCCGCGAGAGCTGGAGAACCCGCTCCTGCACCCGGTGAAGGGAGATGGAGACCCCCTCGGTGAAATACCCGAGCCACGGGGTGAGATCCGGGTACGCGTCGTTCTCTTCCTTCAATGCCCGGTAGTAGGCATTCCTGTCGCTGTCGTAGTAGTCATCGAGGGTGAAGAACCGCTTGATGTCGAACTCCCGGAGGAACAGGATCAGGGTGGCAAGGGCGCGGGAAACCCTCCCGTTCCCGTCGACGAAGGGGTGGATCCTGACCATCTCGTAGTGGGCGATCCCCGCGACCAGCACAGGGTTCGCCTCCCCTGTCTCCAGCCCGTTCAGCCACCCAAGGAACCGGTCCATGAGGAGGGAAACTTCCTCCGGTGGAGGAGCCGTATAGATCACCTCTCCTGTGATCCGGTTTCCCACGACGACGGGCACGGTACGGTACCGTCCTTCGGTTGAGGGATCTTCGAGAGTACCTTTCGTGATATCACGGTGGAGCATGAGGATCTCCCCGGTCCGGATGATGCCCTTCGTATGGTACGTATCGATATTTTCGAGCACGGTGAGATAGTTCAGCACCTCCGCCTTTGCCTTCCTCGAGGCCATCACTTCCCTGCCTTCGGCAAGGAGGCTCACCTCCTCCAGGGAAAGCGGGTTTCCTTCGATGGCAGTGGATGCATGGGCTGCCCGGAGGATCTGGTCCCGTCGGAGGGATACCTCCCATTTCGGAATGAGCCTGGAGTGGACGATGATCTCCCGGGATGCTGCAATACGGACGAGATGGTTCACGATGGGCCGGGTGAATCTGAAAACCGGGGAAAATTGCTCCGATTCGGGCATCCTTGGTTCAGTTCTCGTCCTTGTGCCTGATAAAGACAGCGGAGTTTCCTGTGGTGACAGGAGAATGAGATCTGATAGCTCCGCTTTGCCCCGATCGGTGCCGGGATGGCATACTCCAGGAAAGCGCCCTCCTGAGGTTGTACCAATGTGAAGCACCAGTATCTCCGCTCTATTCGGGGCTTCTCAAACCCTCCTCGTCATGAAAGAGATGCAGGGCCTGAAGCACTCCACCTTCAATTTCCCTGGTCCCGCGAGGCTGGATCCCTCTCCCCATCGTTTACCCATCCCCATCGCCTATATCTCCTCCACCTTCCATTCTTCTTGGTATCGCGGTGGTGCATTGTCCGAGATCCGTATCGTCGGAACAGCTCACGTGTCCGCCCAGAGCGTGGAGGACGTCAGGAAGGCCATCGAGGAGTTCCAGCCGAATATCGTCGCAGTGGAGCTGGACCTGGCCCGCTTCCATGCCCTGAAGAAGGACGCGAGGGAGCCCACCGTTGCCGAGGTGCTGGAGGTCAGGAACTTCAACCAGCTCCTGATCCAGTGGATCCTCTCCTACCTCC
>CAZKEV010000032.1:0-22648 GCA_964551875.1 uncultured Methanomicrobiales archaeon
ACGAACCCAAGAGAACCTGGACCCCGGAAGAGATCGTGGCGGCCCTGGAACGGTCGACGGTGTTTGTCGAACACGCGGTTTGCGCCCTCTACGAGCGGCAGACCCGCGACGAGCAGCAGATCGGCCAGACGGTGATCCACAACAAGGTGGGGTTCAGCGGCTGCGATGCCGAGATCCTCACCTCCTTCGCCAAGTTCTGCAAGAAGGCGGGGTTCTTGACCCCGAAGCAGGTCGCCCTGGCCCGCAAGAAGCTCCCGAAGTACCGGAAGCAGCTCGCGGCGATCGCGGCGGAGAAGGCGGCGGAGAAGGCCGCCCCCGCCCCGGAGCCCGCCCCCGGAGAGGCCGAGCCGGTTTACTACCTGGACGGCGAGGATGGGTGCGAGACCTCGGCGGATGAGGCATAACGGACGGGAAGACGGATCCGAGGCACGACAGGAGGATGACGAGATGACGACGACAACGGCGGCTGCGGAAAGGGTGACCCTATACTGCACCGAGGGCGGGAGCAACAAGCAGTACACGGTGTGGCTGGAGCGGTCCGGGGCCGGATGGCTTGTGAACTTCCAGTTCGGCCCGGTGGGCGGGTGGGTGCAGGGTGGAACCAAGACGCTGAAGCCGGTGGCCCGGCCCGAGGCGGAGAAGATCCGGGACGGCCTGCTGAAGCAGAAGAGGGTGAAGGGGTACGCCGAGGGGGCGGACGCCCCGGTGTTCTCTTCGGTCGCCAGACCGGCGGCAGCGCCGGTCGCCAAGGCTGCCGCGAAGGTGGAAGAGGACCCCGGCATGCGCCCCATGCTCCTGACCTGGGCCGAGGAGGGAGACCTGGAGGGGCTCATCGGGGACGACGGGTGGGGTGCCCAGGAGAAGATCAACGGCAAGCGGATCCAGATCAAGGTGACGCCCGCCGGGGTGGTCGGGACGAACAAGCGGGGGTTGCAGTGCCCGATCCCGGCAGCCATGGAGAAGGAGATGTCCGGGCTGCTCGGGGAGTTCGACGGGGAGATGGTCGGGGACGTGTACAACGTCTTCGACACGATGATGAACTCGGCCAACCTCAAGAGCGAAAGGTGCGACCGTCGGCACGGCCTGCTTTCGGCGCGGCTGAGGCCGACGGCCCACGTTCGGCTCGTCCCGCTGGTGGTGGGCGCGGTGGAGAAGAGGGCGCTGGTCGAGAAGCTCAGGGCCGGTCGGAAGGAAGGGGTCGTCTTCAAGAAACTGGACGCCCCTTACGAGGCCGGGAGACGCCCGAACCTGGGGAAGGCGATCGCGGTGAAGGTCAAGTTCTACGCGGAGATCGCGGTCGAGGTCCTGAAGTGGAACAAGGACACGTCCTCGGTGGAGGTCGCGGCCCTGGATTCCGGTCGGCTCGTTTCCGTGGGGAACGTCACGGTCCACGCCAGGTACGTCGGCCAGATCCAGGTCGGGACGGTGATCCGGGTGAAGTACCTGTACGCGACGGAGGCCGCGAGGCTGTACCAGGCGAACCTGGATCCGACGGACGACGGATCGGTGGTCGCCGACCAGGTGGCGGCGGATCCGATCGAGAGGCTGAAGTTCGAGAACAAGGATTGACGGGTGCGACACGGGACAGCAGGAACAACCGACGATGAGCAAGACCGTCTACATTTCCCTGACCGAGGACGAGCTCCTCCTGCTCGATGGGAGAAGCCGCCCCGAGGTGCAAAAAGAGGTCAACACGATCAAGACCTACCGCGCCAGGGTGGCGGGGGGGATGCCGGAATACTTGGCGAAGATCGTGACAAAGGCGGAGAGCGAAGGAATTCTTGAGTGGCATCAAGGTCGCCGGGATACTTGTTCTCGGTGCAAGGCCCCGGGGACGATTCATCCCGTCTACAAGATCGGAAAGAAGAAGGGGCAAATCAACAAGAACAAGAAGGTCATCGAACTTGTGAGGATGCGCCTGGTGGATCAATACTTCTGCCATGCGTGCTGGCCCACGGTAAAGGGAGAGATCGCGGCCCTCGACAATCTTTTGTACGAGGTTCACATTTCGGATATTCCAAACAAGGTCATTCGAGATCACAAGACGAAGTGCGTGGAGTGCGGATTCATCTACTGGGAGACGGATCTTCCGGAAAATATAAAGGTGTGCCCTGGGTGCGGGAAAATTCAAAGCTGGCAAAACACCCGAAAGCTGGATGAATGGAGAATCGTGGAGATTGCCGCGCTGAAGGCTGCGCGGATACTGATGAGGAACAGCGATGGATCCCCGGCATGACCCCAGGAAGATCAAGGCTCGTAGGGAGGCGGCCAAGGAAGAACGCGAGAGGAAGCGCATGGCCGGGGGCCGTCGGAAGAACGCCGTCCTTCTCGCCAGCATCGAGGGGGCGGTCTTCGCGGAAATGATGGGGGTGGGGAGGGGGACCGACAAGGAAATCATCTCCTTGGCGAAGACCTACTTGGAGAAGGGGCTCCCCATGTCCGAGCGGTCGAAGAAGACCTTGGACGAGCGGCTGGAGTCGGGGTGTCTCGAAGAGGTGGACGAGACGGAGTTCATCGTCGATTTGCTTCGGGGCTCGGTGGGTCTCCTTTCCTCGGGCCTAAAACTGGCCGCCTACGCGCTCATCAACGAGTACGAGTGTAAGGTCTCCATTTCCGGAGAGCAGCGGAGGACGATGGCTTCGCTTCTGGAACGCGCCCTGGGCCGGGGGGATTGGGCTTTCAGGGGTTGAACTCCTTCCGCCTTGGTTTAGAATGAGGCCATGAACGAGGCCGACAAGAACTCGCTGCTCTGGTTCAAGGAGCAGGAAAACTTCCGTTCCGAGGTCGTTCACCCCCTCATCCGTGATCCCCTCCTGCGGAATTTCGTCGTGGTCTGGACGACGATCCCCGTCTCGTTTGGCGAGAAGAAATCCATCAACGAGAAGGTGGTCGCCGAAAAGCTGATGTCCACGGGGAATCCGAAGGAGGAGGAAAACCTCCGGTGGAAGAGGCTGTGGGCGAACGTGGAGTACAGCAGGGAGGACCTCTCGATTGCCCTCCGGATCGACGAGATGAAGGTCTGCCGACTGGTCGATCGTGCGATCGCCTTCCGGCTCATCTACCCCGATGGGACGGCGAACGAGCTGGCCATCAAGTACATCCGGGCGGAGATTTCCAAAAACCTTGCGAAGAAGTCGGGTCCGAAGAGGGACCAGCCTTGACGAATCTCCTCCTCCTGAATATCCTTAGACCAGGAGGTGAACGATGCCAAGGCCCTCTGCGAAGGACGCCTACGAGAGACGGGTCAATGTTTTCCGCATGGGTATGCGCGGGCTGAATAAGACCGTCATTTCCCGTGAACTCGGGGTGTCCCGCCAAACCATCACCAACGACTTCAAGTGGAACAGGGACCACTTCTCCGAGATGGCCGCCCATTCCGACCGCAACGAGGTGGTGGGGGAGGCGATCGCCAAGTTGGAGGAGATGGAAAAGGAGGCGATGCGCCAGTACGAGGAGACCGAGAATCCTCACGCCAAGAACAACTTCCTGCTCACCGCCCTGAACGCCTGCGAGAAGCGGATCAAGATGATGATGGACACGGGCATCCTCCAGCGGGCGGCGATCGACATGAACTTGAACGTGGACTACTCGAAACTCACAACGGAGGAACTCCTCACGAAGCGAAACGAGGTCCTTACCCGCCTCCGTACTTTTGGGGTTCCAAGCGTCAGTGAAAACTAAACGAGAGATCGGCGCACCCGACATGAGGGATGTTCGGTCGGCGCTCACTGCTCTCTCCTCGATCGACTCCGAGCTGAAGCGCAGAATTTCCACGGAAGATCCCATCACCTACGGGATGCCCAACCTCCTTCGTGTGCGTACCCCAGAGGAGACGGAGGAGCAATTTGCCTCCAGGCAAAACGGGGAACTGCGGGAATTCATCGAGGGCAAGCTCTGGGCGGTTAAGGACACGAAGAAGATCCCCATCCGGCTGGCCCCGGCGATGATCGAGTTCATCGCGGACCTATTCTTCAAGCGGGTGAATCAGGCCATCCTCTGGAAGGGGCGGGGGACAGGGGGATCGCTTTGCACGTCCATCCTCATCTGGCTCGCCCTGGTCTATCACAAGATGTCCTTCACCAGCATGGCTGGAAGCAGCGAGCAGGCCAAGAACATCTACCACTACACCAAGGGATTCTGGAACTGCTTCCCTGAGCTGTCCCGCGCCCTTTTGGCGGAGGAACCCCTCCAGAGCGAAACGCGCCTCACCAACGGGGTCATGTTGAAGATCATCTCTGCATCGGAGAAGCAGGCCCGAGGCAAGCACAATCCGGGTTTCATCGTGGACGAGTCCTGCCAGGAGGGCGATTCGGTCGACCGCATGATCACCGCCGGTATGCAGGGCGCGATGTCCGAGTCGAACTACATGGTCGTGGTGCTCTCGACCTTCCATCACCCCATCGGGCTGTTCCAGGAGATTTGGGACTTTGCGGAGGAGCGCGGATTCAAGCGATACTTCTGGAACATCTACGACGCGATGGAGAAGTGCGATCACGGGATGGAGACCGCGACGGAGGGAGATCCCGAGGCGCTGGCATTCTGCCGGGAGCAGTGCCCCCTCACCGGGAAGAAGAACGTGTTCAACGAGGAGGGCGTCCAGACCGGATGGAAATACGTCGGGTGCGAGGGCAAGGCGAGGCATTCCCTGGGATTCTTTCCCCGGAAAAACGTCATCATGGCGAAGAAGATGAATCGGGGGACCAACGTCTTCGAGGTCGAGTACGAGAACGAGCGGCCCAACTGGATGCGCCCGGTGTACGAGCCCGAGTGGATCGAGGTATCCGAGGTGGATCCCGATTTCCCTGGCCCCGATGCGAAGGTCTTGGAGAAGTCGGTGGGAATTGACTGGGGGTTGGAGGGGCAGACCGCCCTCATCCTGGCCGTTCTCTACGAGCAGAGGATGCCCGTTGCCGATCGTGTGGCTTCCAAACTGATGGGGGCTCCTCCCGTTCAGAAGTTTGTAGCCATCATCGAGGCGGAGTTCATGACTGGGAAGCTCACGGGGGAGGCCATTCGGATTCTAATGTCCTGGGTGGGGGCTTTCGGTCAGGACAAATTCTACGTCTACGCCGACGTGAGCCATCCATTCAACAACCTGGAATTGGAGCAGGTGGGGTTCGACGTTCGCAGGGTTCCCTTCGCCAAGTGGAAGGATTACGGAATCGGGAACTGCACGAAGTACCTGACCACGAAGGGGAGGCTGTTCATCCGATCGAATCTTACGGGATTCATCGAGCAAATGAAGCGATATCGGCAGGACCGGCTTGGGAAGCCGGTGAAGAAGGACGATCACGGACCCGACGCATTTCTCTGCGCCATGCTCCACTACCTCTACGAGGAACGATTCAAGGAGGACATGGAGGCGGAGAGGGAGATGGCGGAGGTCGAGGATCAGAACGTCTTGGATCTGCCGCGCCCCGTCATGGCCAATTTTGCGGGAATGTCTCCTCCGTCCTCGGTTTCAATCGGCGGGGTGGCGCAACCACTTGTGATTCCTGCTCCCATCGGTCTTGCGGCGGCCCAGCAGAACCGTCCGAAGAAAAAAATAGGTGACGGAAATGTACTCGTTGTGTAGGATGGGGGCTACGGGTTTCCGGAGTTGTTAGGAGGTATTCCTGTGAAACAGATTTGCGTGAGCTTCCCCCGCCTCAGCGTCTCCTCGTCCGAAGCCCCCCTCAGCGAGTCGGTGGGCGCGGAGCTGTTCGCGGCTCTCGCTGCGGTGAGGCCCGTCACGATGGTCGTCGGGTCGCCCGTGAGCAGGGTGAAGGCGTTCTGCGACGATGCGGACGTCTCCCAGGACGCGGCGGACGCGCTGGCCCAGGGAATCTGCAACGTCACGCTCAACGACGCGGGCTACCACGCCTCCGAGATCGACTCGACGGGCGTGATCACGGAGCTGGCCGCCCCGACTCCGACGATCCCGGTGTAGCCGATCACTTGACAGGGGCACATTCCGGGGGGAAGATTCTACCTGTCAAGCAGAGGGGGGTCCATGCAAACGAGAGAAAGCTCCATCCACGGTGCTCGCTTTGTCTCTGCGCTCGGCCAGACCACGGGGGTGAGGTCGGGACTGGTGGATAAGGTTGGCAACCCTCATCACGACGCTCAGGGGAGATTCTCCGCCGCCGAGGAGGCTGTCATCAGCGTCTTTGCGAACGTCCCGGAAGGGGACCTTCGGCAGCGGGACGAGGATTTCATCCACGAGGCGGAGAAGGTGGGGCTGGTGGGGAAGCGGGGCTACTTCCTGAACTACGTCCCGAAGGTGAAATGGACGGGGAAGGAGCCCGAGGAGTGGACGAAATTGAACCGGGAGATCGGGGGCCTTGAGGGCAGGGCCAACGCCAACATCAAGAAGTCCGAGGACAAGACCAAGACCCCGGAGGAGCAGCGGTGGAGCTTGTCGCGGGCGGCGGTCCACCGGGCGGCGGCCATCCAGCTGGCGAAGCAACGGGACAAGATTCCGGTCGAGAAATCGCTCTCCCTTTCCAAGGTCAAGATCCCCTCCGTCCTCGCGGAAGAGCTCGCGAGCGCCGAAGCGGCGTTCGGATGGAGCGCCGAGGAGGAGTACCGGATCGACCCGGCCAAGGTCAAGCAGTTCAAGATCGACGCCATCCGGAGTGCCGTGGACTTCGGTCTCATCACCTCGGAAGATGGCAAGGAACTCATCGCGGAGATGAAGGAGGAATAGATGGGGACGGCGACGAAGACCCAGTGGGAAGGACGCCTTGGCATCGAGCTCGTCGGGAAGATGCAGGGCTGCTGTGTCAAGGCGATCCTCAAGTGGCGTCCCCAAATGGTCGGTCAGAAGAACTCCTGCACCTACTGCGGGTCCATGATGAAGACGATCCGGGCGGGTGAGGTGCTCTCTCCCACGTTCGTGGGCTGGTTGGGGGAGGAGAAATCCGACTTCAACAACACCGAGCCCGAGATGGTCATCGGTGGGCTCTTCTTCTCCAAGGACAAGTTCGCCACGGAGGAGATCGCCAAGACGTGGATGGCGGATCGAGACATCGAGGCCGAGGAGGTCATCGAGCTCGACGACCACGCCCTCTACGTCCCCATGGAAAGGCTCATGCCGGAGTCCGTCCGGGCTATCTGGGTCGCCCCCGGCGTCGTGGGAGAGATCGGGATCTCGGAGAAGCAGGTCGCCGTGGGCGGCGGCCAGGCGTCCATGTCCTCCCCCGGAATCACGACCACCTCGATGGCTTCCGGGGGTTTGCGCGATCCCTCGCAGGGTCCCGCCGCGACGGTTGCCGGGGCCACCCCGAACCTCATGCACGGGCTGACCGAGCCGCAGGATGGCCACCAGCACGAGTTCTACCTCTCTCCCGCCGAGGATGCCGGGGGCCTGCGGGTGAAGGGGATCTCCTCCTACAACAACGGTCACGCCCACATGATCGAGGCGGCGGTTTCTTCCGACGGGGCCTTCGACTCCCGTACCGCCCCGGACCAATCGGTCGTTGGCGGCCACGCCCATTCCCACCGGGTCATGTTTCCCAACGGAGGGGGCTCGCCGATGGCGACGAAGGACAAGGACGAGGATCCGGTGCCCTCTCCCGTCGTGACGAAGGAGTGCAGGGTCACCTCGATGGACATCTCTCTGCTCCGCAAGGCGGCGGACGCCATCGAGGGCTTCTACGCGAACGTCCTCGGGGAGAGAGGAGCCACGAAGGTCGCCGACTTCAAGGCGCAGATGAACCAGGCCATCGAGCGGGCCAAGGGCGGGTTCGGGGCGGTCGAGGGCATGGTCACCATCGAGGGAGAGGATTTGACCTGGCTGAAGAATTGCTCCACCTACATCAACGATCTCGGCGGGCGCATCGCCAAGGGGATCGGGATGGTGGAAGTGGACAAGTCGGTCCCCTCGAAGGCCCAGGTCGACGCCGCCGGAGAGGCCGCCGGGAGGGGCAACGTGGAGGCCCTGGTCGACTGGGCGGGGGACGTCGGGTTCGACGGATGCGTCGCGGCGATCAAGGGCAGCAAGGACGCCATGGCGAAGATCGACGACCCCGAAAAGGTTTGCGGGTGGCTCAAGGCCCGCGCCCGCGAGAAGGGTGTCCTCGCCCCCGAGCACGGCGGGAAGAAGGAGTAACCATGAACGACGAATTGTGTTCCGGCGGAAATCTCATCGAGAAGTCCGCCGCTGTCAAGCGGGGCACCCGCTCCGGTCTCCTCATCCACAAGGGTGGAGAGCTCTTCCCCAAGAAGATCCGTCTCACCGAGAACGAGATCCTGGAGAAGAAGCTGGCCGAGGCCCAGGGGTACGTGGAGAAGGAGAGGGAGCGTAGGAAATCCGAACTCCCTTTCGTTCATAGCCCCCTTGTAGAGAAGGAAGGAACGTCCGAGGGGGCGAAGGCAGGATGGGAAACGAGAAGGGGGGGAGGGGGAGGCAAGGAGGTGCCGGGGAGTTTTGCGGAGGTTGCATTAGCCGAGAGGATTCGTGCGGGCATCTCCCCCGATGAGAGGGCCTGGGCCAAGAGGGCGCTCGCGGCGATGTCAAGGCCGGGATCTCCGCGTCAGCAGGCCAGAGCCTTTGCCGAGACGCTGCCTAAGCCCACTACGGAAAAGACCGGCATGGTTGTGGCGGGGCAGATTTCCAAGGACATGGTCGAGAAGATCATGCGGGACGGGGGCTGGGACAAGCTCCCCCTGACGGACAAGGCGAGAGAGATCGTCGAGGACGCCATTTCCCGAGGCGCGAAGCCCGCGACGGAGTACACGGGGAAGCTCATGGTGGAACACGCGATTCCCGAGGAGCCCCCCGCCTTCACCCGCCCCCAGCGCATCAAGGTGGGGGACACGGTGATTCCGCTCAGCTGGGTGGGCGTTTGCCTCCAGGGGGCGAAGTTCGATCTTCCGAGTGTTCCCGAGGCGGCCAGGGTGAAGAAGATGTACACCGGCCCGGCCAAGGTCACGAAGGAGTCCTTCCCCTACGGGAAGTTCCCCCGCGATCTCTCGAAGGTCGAGACGGTTGTGGAAGATCGCTTGTGGGCCTTGGAGCTGGAGCCGGTCGGCATCAAGAAGGACGGGGATGATTCCTACTTCCTTCCGGTCACGACCAGGGACACGACGCTGGTTCTCCGACTGGATCCGCAGGCGACTCCGTCGGGAGAGGTGAACCCGGGGGTGTCTCAGAGGGATTGAGCGCAAACGCTTTGCGTTTTTCAGAGAGGTGAAAGATGCTCGGGAATCACGCTCGTTCGGGGCAGGGCGGGAAGATCTCCAAGTCCACGTACGCCCGCGAGGGAAACATCCACAAGCAGTTCTCCCCGACGGGGCAGCCCAGGGTGTCCTCGGACATCCCCGGCGCGGGGCCGCAGGGCGTCCCGCCCGCCGAGGCGGACGAGATGGCGGCCTTCGCCCGCAGGGGGAACGTGGAGATGATTCCGTCGGTCGTCTCCGCGCAGACCGGCCTCTCCTCGCACGGCCCGGCGCTGGTCTCCTCGCTCGCCCGCATGGGCGGCCAGGTGAAGCTGGCCCCGGGGCAGTTCCGCGCCTGGGCGCACCCGGTGGACCCGGTGGCGACCTACGGGCAGGTCTCGGAGCAGGTGTCGAGCCAGCCCGGGAAGCCCGGCTCCCTGCCGCCTCCGGCCCCCCCGGTGTACTAACCGGACGGGAAGCCTGAGCGGACGGAGGGACAATGGGACAGGTCGTCTACAAGGTGATCCCCGCATCCAAGGCGGCGGACGACGAGGTCGCCTTGAATGCCCTTGCAAAAGAGGGCTGGTGCCTCAGCGGGGGCACCGGGGGGAATCTCTACCTCATGAAGACGCTGGCCCCCCATGAGGAGGCCATCGCTTCTTCCGCGCAGCACTGCTCCGACTGCGAGAGCTTTCCCGAGAAGTCTCGCGAGGCCGTGGCGAAGTGCCAGCGGTGGGGGTTGCAGGTCTTCGGGGCGGGCGGGGCCGGGTGCGACACCTTCAAGACGCGTGCGACGGTCACGAAGGAATCCCCCGTGGAAGACCCGAGCGCGTGGCACTGGCAGCCTCGGACGGAGGAGGGGGAGAAGCGCGTCGAGGCGATCACTTCCCAGGAGACGGGGGTGTCCGCTCCGTCCCACAAGCACCGGGTCCAGACGATCATTTGCAAGAAGGGCAGGGTGATCCGGGGCAAGACGGACATGGTCAACGGGCATTTCCATGTGGTCACGATTCTGGGAATGGCGGACGAGGCGGATGGGCACACCCATTCATTCGTCGTTCCCGACAAGCTGAGGTAGACGGGCCGCGAGGCCACAGTTTTTTAGAGGTGAGAGATGGCGACCTTCACGGGAAGCATGACGGCGGGCCTCTCGACGAGCGACGGGATCGTCCTGAACAAGATCCTGAACGGACAGGCCCTCAACGCCAAGGCGCTGCTCGACGACGCCTTCGGCCCCGGCCCCATCACCGTCGACCTGGCCCCCCTGATGGCCTCGATCGCGGATCCGAGGTTCGGGATTCTGGTGTGCGACGGCGAGGGAGCGCAGCTCAAGTTCGACGGCGTGGCGACCTTCACGGCGAAGGCGTACAAGACGATGCTCATCGAGCTCGCCTCCTCGCCCGCCGGAGTTCTCGACCTGGAAATCCAGGTTGTCGGAGCTTCCCAGCGGGTCCGCTTCCTCGGGATGGGCGACTAACCGAGGGACGGAGGGGAGATGCAGACGCCGGAATCGGCGCGGCGACTATTCGCGGGGAGCCTGCGATCCGAACGGGTTGTGGGCTCCTCGCTTGGTATTGGGCTGCTGCGCTCGCTTCAGAAGACGATTCGCCCATGGCTCGCCATTCTTCCGAAGGAGGCGGATGGTGAGACATCGGTGGCTATGCACATCTCTCTTCAGAACGAGCCCGAGGTCGAGGTCGTTCCTATCGGCATCGGCATCCATCGTCCGTATCGGGTGGTATTCGGTGATGGAATCGACTCGGGGCCGGTGACGACTCGCCAAGCGGCGGTCAAGACGGTCTACTGCCAGTTCGAGAACAAGCGGTACTGCCAATCGGTCGACCTGGACATCACGGGACCGGAGCGGGAGATCGTCTCTCACGACTTGGACCAGGTGCTCGGATTCGACCTCGTTCCCCCGGTGGTAGGGAGGGAGATTTCGGGGATCGGATTCGGAAGCGTCCAGGCGTGGGTGAGCCAGCCGACGGCGTGGGAGTGGATCGGCAAGGGGTACGACTACCGCGAAGACAAGACGAATCCTTGGCTTCACCGGCTCGCGGCCTTCGACTTCATCCGGGGCGAGATCGACCGCCACGCGAACAACTGGATCATGGACGAGGCGCGAAGGGTCTACGCCATCGACAACGGGTACTCGTTCGTGAAGGGGGACGATCGGACCTGGTTCCGTTCGAGCGCGGGGAAGCACCTGGTGGGTACGGCCATCCACCCGGATGTTCTGCGTGAGATTCTCTCGATTGACGAGGTCGCCGTTCTGAACATTCTGAAGGATCGGGGATTCAAGCAGGGGGAAGATGACGGCGTCGTCCGGCGCATCCAAGAATTGAAGGGGCTTGAGCGGTGGACCAGGCTCGGAAACTTGTGGGGATAGAGCCTCGCGTTCCAATAGTGGCGGTCGACTTCGACCTGACGCTGGTGAATGCAGAGGAGAAGATCCTTCCCGGAGCGAAGGATGCCCTGACCTATCTCAAGAAGACGGGGTGGAAGGTCATCATCTGGACGACCAGGGATGATTTGGACCACGTCAAGGAGATCCTCACCGGGGGAGGGATTCCGTTCGACCACATCAACGAGAATCCCGAGACGGACATTGGAAATCCACCAAGAAAGGTCTACTTCGACGCGACGGTCGACGACAAGGCGGTTCCGTTTCATGGAGATTGGGGGGCGGCGGTGGCAGAGCTTGACCGGAAGAGGACGTCCTGGCGATTGGCTGGGGAGACGAAGGATCTGGTCAAGATCATGGCGGCTGGGGAGGATGGGGAAAGGGTTGTCGGGGCGTTCACGGTGCGGGGGGGCAAGGTGGTTGAGATGCTTGGATCGGACAACCCCTTCGTCCGGGCGGTCATGAGCGCGGGGCTTGAGTCGGAGAATGGGGTTGTTCTTAAACCCGCCGATGGGGTAGACTTCTTGAAGGCATTGTCGGAGGTCCGGGGGACGTACCTCTGGGCCGAGATCAACTGAAGGAGGTAGCCATGCCCACAGGCGGCGGAGATCCCAAGATCATCGGCGACGGACAGGTGGTGGTCCTGCGTCCCGAGACGACCCGGGGCAACTCGGACATCTGGGACATGAAAGACATCGTCGTGGCCCTCATCGAGGAACGCGAGAACTTCCGGGCGGCCCTCGCGGGGGCGGGCAACTACGGCCTCTTCCAGGCGGCGGTCGCGGCCCTTCCCCGCTGGGTGAAGGTCATCGACTCCCTGAACGACACGCCGTAGCGCCGGGCGCGTTGGGAGGGGACCGAGATGGAACCCAAGCAGCCCATCGTGTTGCCGGTGGTCCAGCTCGGTCTTCCTCCCTATCCTTCGATCCGTGCGGTGCTCCAGGTGAGGCGGCGGATTGCGGCGGTCTTGCGTCGGCAGGCGGGCGGAGGAGGCATGTCCTCACTCGGAACAGTTCGGCTTGGCGATGTCGGGACCGTCTTCGAGGTGGCCATCATCGACGAGAACGGGGCGGTGGACATCAGTAATTCCGCCGTCCGTCAAGTCGTTTTCGGACGACCCGTCGTGGGGTGGTTCTCCAGGCCAGCCGAGTTCGTCACGGATGGAACGGACGGGAAGATCCAGTACAAGAGCCAACCGGGAGATCTGGATCGACCCGGAGAATGGCGACTTCAAGGGAAGGTCGCCCTCCCCACGTTCACTGACGAGTTCCACACCGAAATGGCGACCTTCTTCGTGGAGCCCGTCATCGAGGAGATGAATCATGCCTAAATGGGGACCGAATCTCGACCAGGACTTCGTGGTCGCGGCCTTGACGGCGGCCTTCGCCGACAACTCCAAGATCGGGAGGCTCGCGGGCGGCTCAGGCGTGGGCCAACTGTTCCTCTACGTGGACTACGTGAGGGGGGACGAGACGGCCATGGAGATCGAGGCTCGGTTCTCCTCTGCCGAGGACGCCCCTCCGGGGGAGACCTTCTTCACCGAGATCATCGCAGCGGATTCGGGCGCGGTCGGAAGGTTCCTCTACAGATTGCAGTCCACGGAGCAGTACCGAATCCCGATCCAGTTCGGAAAGAGCGAGGACTACATCCAGGTGTCCGTCAGGGGAACGGGAGGGGCTGGACCATTCACAGGGACCGCCAACCTCTTTTTCGGGATCGGATAGATGGGAAAAAGCCTTGATGCAAGCAGGGGGGACTTTGCCCCGAGACCGTTCGGGCCAAGGATGTCCACGTCCGGGGGCCCG
The DNA here is from genome assembly GCA_964551875.1 of uncultured Methanomicrobiales archaeon. Lineage (GTDB taxonomy): Archaea > Halobacteriota > Methanomicrobia > Methanomicrobiales > JACTUA01 > JACTUA01. The sequence continues at coordinate 13,351 of CAZKEV010000032.1, forward strand.
CCCGCCGCCCATGCCCCGAGCCATGAAGTCGGCGGGCTCGACGCTCTCGACCTCGGGAGCATCGTAGGGGTCATCGACGACACCCAGCATGGGAACCGAGGGGGTGGCTCCCTGCACCCCGTCGTCCTTCCCGATCCGGGCGGCGTGGCTGGATTCATGGACCCCGCCGACAAGGCCAAGCTGGATGGGATCGGACCTGCGGCGGCACGGCAAGCGGACATCCTATTCGGCAGGACGGTTAGCGTTCCGGCTGGCGGAACGCTTGTCCTGTGGGGTCCAGGCAATTCCCAAGCAGGATCCAGAGCGGTCCGAGCCGGTACGATCACAGGAGCCTCGATCCAAGTCAACGCTTCAGATGCGGTGAGGTCCTACGATCTTAGGATTCGAGTGAACGGTGCCGTGGCCGGGATTCTTGTCCTCCCGGCTGGTTCCTCCGGGGCGCAGACGGCGGCCCTCGCGATCGCCGTTGTGGCAGGAGACATCATTTCCGCGATCATGGTTAGGATCGCCGGAGCGGGCGGATCGACGTTCACCGATGAGTTGGCGACCATCGAGGTGACATACTGATGTTTCTGAAGCTGACATCATCGGGGGCTACGTTCCTCTTCGTGGACGCCGGAGTCCTCATTGAGGCCGCCCCCGGTTCGGATTTCACGGAAGCGGCCCTCCTGAGGATTCTTGGCGGTTCGCAGTCGCTTCGCTCCCTCGTTACGGCTGGATCGGTCATAGTGGACGCCGGAGGCGGCCCACTTTCGGTTGCGGATGCGCTGAAGTACTTGAATCAAGTCTGGCTCCAGTCGGGAGGGGATGTCCCCGTCCAGATGGCCCAGGTCAGCGGGGAGATCACAGACATCCAGCACGGAACCAGGTCGGGGGATCTGCACCCCGACTACCAGAAGGAGTCGGAGAAGAACCAGCCGAACGGCTACGCTGGGCTCAACGGGAGCAGTCAAGTTCCAGCGGGAAGCCTCGGGCAGCACTCGCACGCCTCGCACTCAGGGATAGGACCAGACGATCATCACGCGAAGTCCCATGCTCACGACGGAGTGGACGGCTCCGGCACCGTGGCGCACTCTGCCACGACCGGCAAGACGGCGAACGACCACCATGCTCAATCCCACGCGCACAACGGAGTGGACGGATCGGGTACTGTTGCCCATTCAGATGTAACGGGTAAAACGGCGAATGACCACCACCCCCAAAGTCACTCCCATGCTTCCCACACAGGCATAGGTGCAGACGATCACCACGCTCGCCAGCACACTATGACCAGCGCGTCGGATCACACAGGGTCCATCGATGACACGCAGCATGGATCTCGCGGTGGTGGAACTCTGCACCCAACTGCTACAGGTGCCCTTGCAGGATTCATGGCGGCGGCAGACAAGACCAAGCTCAACGGACTTGTCGCGCTGACCAACACGATAGCGGAGGCCGACAGCAACATTACCACGACCAGCGCCACTCCGGTGCTGGCAACTGGGATGACGTTGACGCCCGCAGCCGGAACGTACCTCTGCCTGTTCCAGGGGAGCGTCTATCAGGACACCACCGGAGCGGGCCTGTATGTTGAGATGAGTCTATACGCTGGAGGCGGGCAGCTTACGCATTCCCGCCATCGTGCCGCTGACGCTCCGACCTTTGACCAGGCGTTCACCTGCGTCGGAATTGCCACGGTGAATGGGTCGCAAGCAATCGAAGGCCGATGGAGGCGGACGGCGGGATCGGGAACGGCGTACATGAGGGGACCGCGATCACTGATCGTCATTAGGGTCGCATAGGAGACAGCGATGGCTGCAACGAAGTACACGTACTCAATTCAGGACGACTTCCCGAACCACAAGGTGGCGTCGAACCGCCTCACCGTCGAGATCGGGGCGAGCGGCATCGTCACGGCCCTGGACTACATCGACACCGACGATGTCGAATGCGACATCTGGTTCAAGGAAGCCCTGAGCGCGGGAGACAAAACGATCCTCGACGGGATCGTAGCGGTCCATTCTGGAGATCCCTTGGAGGCTCCACCCTCGCTGGTCAGGATTCAGGACGTGGAGGATCTCGATCCGAACAAGGCGAGATCCAAGGTGAAGGGCATCAACTTCGACGCCCCCGCCGGGCAGTGGACGAAGAAGGGGACTTCCTTCCCGTACCGGACGAACGTGCTGTGCGGGAAGGGCTACGGAGGCTTCTGTGAGGACGGCGACAAGGTGGAGTTCTCCATCGAGCCGCAACAGGTTGGAGCGGTGATGGCCCCTGCCACCCAGGGCGCGAAGACCATCAACGCCTATCTCCCCGACGAGGCGTGGGCGGAGGTCCTCCAGGGGATGTGGCTCCAGTTCGACCGAAACCCTGGAGCGGAGCCTACACCCGACTCTTTGCATCCGGGGGATGACGAGTACGAGATTGAGTCCTTCGACAAGTCCGCCGGGACGATCACCATCCGAACGGGGCTGGAGACGGCCCTCTCGGGCGGGGACGCGGTGTTCCTGCTTGCGAAGTACGGTGAGGAGATCGAGCTCCAGAACAAGGAACTGGTGGATGTGGGCGCGGACACGGCTGGGTCGGCACCCTTGCCCGCTAACCTGGTCTTCAACACCTGGTTCTTCAACGGAGGAGCCTCCCAGAAGAGGGTGCGATTCCGTCTCTCTTTCAAGTACGGGCCGCCCGCGACGGCGTAGGGAACTTGTTCTCGCATTTCCACCCAGGGGGGTAGAATAGAGGCGTCAGGAGGGCGAGATGGTTGCGAAGGAAGAGAAGAGGATGTCGAAGGAGGAGGTCCTGACGGAGCTCCGGCGCATCCACCGTCTCTTCGACGCATGGGTGGAGATGGAAAACAATGGGTCAGGAAGACATCCTGAAGCAGATCTTGGAGGCGTTGAGGCGTCTGGAGCGGGGTCTCCCTCCCCCGGACGATCCGCCCCGCTCTGCTTCTTCACGACCGGACCCCAGGGCGACGGAGCAGTTTCCGAAGATCGAGCTGGCGATCAAGGCGGAGATCGAGAGGCACTCCGAAAAGTGCGCCACGGCCACGAAGGAAAGAACGGCGGACAGGATTAATCCCCTGATCGAGAGCATCAAGACGATCGAGGGGAGGCTTGTTGAACTGAAGAAGGACTTGGGAATCAAGATCAACGGGGTGAGGGACGACGCGACCAAGACCGCCACCGGCTCCGTTTCTTCCATCACGGAGAAGGTCGATACCCTCATGGAAGCCCTGATCGGTACGGACAAGGAGCCGGGCTTATCGGAGAGGGTCAGGGATTTGGGGCAGTGGGTGGAGGCGGAGGAGAAGCGGAGGAAGGACGAGGAGGAGAAGTCCAGGTTCAACATCGGAACCTGGCTCACGGTCATCGGGATTTTGGTGGCGATTGGATTGGGTCTCTGGGCAGGTCTTAAATAGGTGAAGCATGGCTGGAGTTGATCCCGCTTTTGTCGGCAGCGTTTTCAACAGTTTGCCCCTCGACCGGATGATCACCATCCCCCTGATGGCGATGGTCCAGGCCCAGGTCCAGGCGAGCAAAGCCTACGTGGATTTCCTCCTCGCCGTCTGCATCAAGGACGGGAAGGCCGTCGCGGTCCAGTTCGACTACGACGAGACCCAGACCGACTCCGAGGGGAAGATCACGGGGGCGATGAAGCGGACGATCCGGGTGCCTCTCATGGCGGCGGTGGTCCACCCCTGCATCTGCATCGAGGAGGGGACCATCGACTTCGAGCTGACGGTCTCCCAGGCGGAGGAGGAGAAGTCCTCCACGGCGGGGGAGGCGACCCTCGAAGCCACGGTGGGGTGGGGGCCGTTCAAGGTCAGCGTCCACGGGTCGCTCTCCCACAAGAGCGAGCAGACCCGGAAGACCGACACGCGGGCGAAGTACACCATCCACATCACGGCCAAGCGGCAGCCCGCGCCCGAGGGTCTTCAGAGGATCATCGACCACCTGGTGGATGCGGCGACGAAGCCGGGAACCATGCCCGCGAACGTCGAGCCCCAGAAGCCGGAGACCCTCGTGAACGATGTTCCCCCTCCGAAGCCGTAGAAGGTGATCCTTGGGCTGGTTGAAGGAATGGTGGGATGGGAAGCCGGTCAGCAAGCACAATCTGACCGACATCACCCGAGGGATGCAACATGCCGCCTCGACCACGACGGCGATGTTGGGTCAGCAATTCATCCTCCTCATCAACCAGTATTTCGACAAGGACAAGGACGGGGTGCTTCGGGCCAAGATGGTCTTGGTGGAATTGAGCCCCGGCCAAATGGTCAAGGTGCCCCTGATTTCTCTCGTCCAGCCAAGCGCCATCGTCCTCAAGAAACTTCGGATTCGGATGTCGGTGAGGATCGAGGAGGCGGAGATCAAGGACGCCCAGCGGGACATCATGGGCAACTCCGAGGCGACCCGTCTCTCGTTCAAGGTGAGCATGTCCCCCAGGACAAGCATTCTTGGCCGTCGTTCGGATGTCACGGACGTTGAGATGGTCTTCGAGGGGACGGACGCGCCCGAAGGAATCATGCGGCTGATCGAGCAGCACACGAACCTGATCGAGCCGCTGAAGAAGGATGGAGGGGGCAAGTGAAAATTCGACTTGTGTTCGCCAGGAAGGATGATTCCATCATCTCCAGGGCGATCTGCTGGTTCAGCCAGCGGAAGAGTGAGCCCGAACGGAGATGCTCTCATGTCATGGTGAAGTTCCAGCCGGGCGGGGTGTACGAGCAGGACTGGGCCTGCTTTGAGGCGATGGAGCGCGGGGTGTGGGCGAGCCCCTACGACGTAGCCCTCGGGAAGCAGACGGTGGTGGCGGAGTTCGAGGCCCTGGTCTCGGACGAGGCCGCCTACAAGACCATGCGGGTCGCCCTCAACCGCTACCTCTCCTGGTACTACGACTTCTACGGGATCGGCCTCTGGGCCGTCTGGATCCTGGCGAAGCGGTGGTTCTGGACACCCCTCCATTGGCTGGGAGTCACCTTCCGGCCAGGGAAGGCCCACAAGGCATTGTTCTGCTCGGGATTGGCTCTCCAGGTGGTCAAGATCCTTGAGCAGATGGATCCCTTCGTGGATCTGGGGATGAAGGACCTGACGGCCAGGACGTCCATGCCGCAGAACGAGATCGACGCCTGCTTCGACCATCCGAAGGGGTGGAAGGAGATCAAGGCCGACGAGCGGCTCCAGGAGGCGCTCTCGGCCAAGCCTTGACGCAAGGGGAAAGCGGGAGTAAGGTTGAACTATCTTGTGGGGTGAAAATCAATGGGTGCTTCCGAAGGAACGTACCAAGCAGAGCACGGTTACCAGACGGGGGCCGGGGAATTCAAGCTGGAAGCCGGAGCGAGGTATCACCCCTACCGCCTTGCCACGGTCCTCTGGCAGCGTGCGAATGTCAACGCGGTGGACATCCGGCTGGAGGTTCTCGATGGCGACAAGGTCTACACCATCGATGAGGCCCTCGCCGCTGCGGACAAGTTCTACACCTGGCCGAACGAAAACAGCCCGTGCCCTCTTGCGCTCATTCCTGGGCAGCGGGCGAGGCTTCGAGTGACCGGAGCCAATGTGACTGAGGTTCAGTCGGCGGTGATCAACTGGGCGGAGCTCGGAGCGGTGTAGCATGCCGGAAGAATTCATGGAAGCCGCAGGGGAGGCCCTTCTCAACAAGAGCGTTGGGAAGAATGACATGGATGCCCTCCTCAAAGTCACCTTCGTCGGGCGAGACAACATCGAGGCCCAGGGGAAGAAGAAGGCTGAGGACGAGGGAAACGGCCAGGTGAAGTCGGGGCAACTCGACGATTTTGAGAGGCTGGCTTCCGGGGAATTCGTTCCTCCTACATTCAACCCCATCATCTGGGCTCAAGCCTGGAGGCAGAGCACCCGTCTTTCCCGGTGCATCCGAACCTACGCCAGGAACACGGTCGGTTTGGGATGGCACATCGAGCCCATCCACCCGATGACTCCTGAGACGCCGGATGATGAAAAGAAAACCATTCAGGAGCAGACCGAGATCCTCCGCGAATTTTTCTCATACCCCAACGAACGTCTCCCCATGACCGAGCTCATGTACTTGGAGAAGGTAGACGAGGAGGCGATGGGCACGGGGTACATCGAGATCGTGAGGAATAATTCGCGGAATGTTGCAAGGATGTACCACGCCCCGGCGACGACGATTCGTCGCAGGATCATGACCGAGGGAAATGAAAAGGTGGTCTACGGGTACATCCAGATTCGTGGGGCGAGGAAGCGATATTTCAAGGAGTTCGGGGACAACCGCGTGATGGATGCGAAGACGGGTAAGTGGTACAAGAGCAAGGAGCCCCTTCCTTCATCCGAGCGCGCTACCGAGATTCTTCAGTTTGCCATCTACGACCCCATCAGTTCTTTTTACGGTGCGCCCCGGTACGTTTCCGCCGCGACGGCCATCGCGGGGAACAGGCAGGCGGCCATCCGGAACGTCGCCTTCTTCGAGAACGATGCGGTCCCGAGGATGGCCCTCCTGATTTCCGGGGGAAGAATTACCCCCGACTCGATGCAGCAGATCGAGGATTTTGTGCGAGGGAAAGGGAGGGGAACCGATCAGGCTCACCGAGTGATGATCGTCCAGGTGGAACCAGCGAAGATCGGGTTCCAGCAGCAGAATCGAACGATGGTCGAACTGAAACCCCTGACCGTTGGGGTGACCGAGGATCAGAGCTTCGGGGCCTACCGAAAGGACAATGACGAGGAGATTCGGGAAGCCTTCGGGCTGGCGCAGATCTTCTTCCAGGCGGAGGGGGCGAACCGGGCCAATGCCCAGGTGGCCCGCGAGATCACGAACGAGCAAGAATTGGAACCCGACCGTCTGATGAAAGAGTACATCATCAATCAGACGATCGTGACCGACCTTCTCGTTTCCCGCATGAAGCCGGATTGGAGGGACGACGAGGAGGACAACTTCGAGCAGATCGAGGAGATGCGGAAGCTGATTCGCGTCCGATTCAGGTTCGCTCGCCTTACCCTGACCGATCCGCTCGACTCGGCCAGGATGGATCAGATCTACGCTTCCCTGGGGGCCATGACTCCGAACGAGCTGCGAGAGAGCTTGGGCAAGCCCCCGTACCCGAAGGACTACTTCTTCGCGGACAAGCCTATTTCCATTGCTCTTGCGGAGCTCACGGCAGGGCTTGCTTTGGCGATTGCCCAGAAGGACGAGGAGAAGTATCCGACTCCTCCAGCGCCTCCTGGGGGTCCTGGGGGGATGCCTCTCCCGGATGGGATCGAGCCCGCCCCCGAAATTTCCGTTCCGGAGGAGCCGGAAGCGGAAGCGGAGGGGGGAGGGAAGGGCGAAGAAAATTCACCCAAAGGAAAGTTAGGTATTGACGCGCAATCTCCTCGGCGAGTATCATCGCAGAAAAGGTCGGATGGTAAGGAAAAGGCGTTGAGCATTGTTCAGGAGCTTCTGCTCGATGCTCGACGCCTTGCCTACAACGGGATGATGTTCGCGGGGGGAGGCGGAGGAAGAAATGGAGAGCATGACACCTCTCGGTAGCGACATCCGATTCGAGTTCGATGCGGTCTGCGAGAAAGCCTGGCAGGACGAGAAGGGCAAGATGTTCGTCCGGGCCATTGCCTCCGACGACAAGCTCGACCTTCAGCGCGATCGCATGGGCATCAAGGCCCTCCAGAAAATGGTGGCCGCCGCGAAGGCAGGCGTTCCCCTCCTTGAGACCCATCGCTCCGTGTTCGAGTTCGGGAAGACCGTGGGCGGGGAGCTGAAGGAGATGGAGGAGGGGGGAAGAAAGTTCCACCAATTCGCGGTGGAGCTCGAACTCGACGGCGATTTCCCGCAGGGGCGCAAGCTCTTCAAGGAGATTGCTTCCGGATCCTGCAAGAAGCAACTCTCCATCGGCGGCAAGCTGAACCTCAAGAACCGCGATGCGGTGTCCGTCGAGATGACCGCGTCCGGCCTCGCCCGCACGATCAACGATCTGGAGCTTGACCACATCGCCTCCACAAGAGAGAATCAGGCGGCGAATCCGAGGACATCTTTCACCGAGGCGGTCTCGAAAGCTCTGGACGATGCAGAGGCTCTTGCAAAAGGAACCTCGGCGGTGGAGAATGTTCCGCAGATGACCCTCAGCGACGACCTGAAGAAGGGCCTCCAGGTTCTCGCGGAGATCGGATTGAAAGGAATAGGAGGGATGCTCATGAAGAGCCCGGAGACCTGCCCTGCGACTCCGACGGAAACGGCCCCCGCGTCGGAAACGGGAACCGTCGTTCCGCCCGCCGCCGAGAAGGCGATCACCCCGCGCAACACCGAGACCCCGAAGACACCCGCGACCCAGCCCGAGCAGGGTGCCCTCAAGCCCGAGGCTCCGAAGTTCGGCCAGGCGAAGAAGTCGGTCCCCACCACGACCGACCTCGCCAACGACATCGCCTCGATCCTCTCCAAGAAGAACGGCAAACCGTTCCCCGGTGCCGCCAAGCCGTTCACCTCGGGGGATTCCGGGGAAGAGACCCCCGAAGAGACCCCGCTGACCGAGGAGGAGAAGGCGATCTACGACTCGCTGTGGACCCTCCGGCACGTCGTGGCGAAGCAGGCCAACGGCGCGGAGCTCGGCCCCCAGGAGAAGATGGCCCTCTCCACGATCGTCGCCACGGGTCCCTTCGCTCCGCGTTCCGGTGCCCGGGGCATCGGGGGCGGGGCTTACATCCCGGACAAGGCCCCCAAGGCGGACTCGACCGACGTGGGAACGAGCGGGGTCACCGACTCCCGCCGGAACATCCAGGTCGGCGGCGAGATCAGGTCGACCGCGCCCACGGCCAAGGACGCCTTCGACCTCACCATGCGGACCCTCAAGGAAACCGGCCAGCTCCCGCAGAGCGCGGACGTGGTCTCCTTCGGGAAGGCCCTGGGCGAGGTGACGAGCAACCTGGAGAAGGACCTGGTGGGCAAGTTCGACGCCGCGATGGGCTCGGTCCTGGAGAAGTCGACGGACATCACCAAGGAGATGCTCACCGCCGCCTTCGAGAAGATCTCGGAGGAGAGCGGCCAGTCTTTCGCCGACATCAAGAAGTCGATCGACACCGTGGGCGAGATGGTGAACGAGGAGAACCGGCGGATGGCCGCCATGGAAGGACGTCTCAACCGCATCGAGAAGGCCGGGGGCGTGAGCCACAGCGGTCCCTCCGGGACCTCCGATCCCACGGTGCGGCCTACCGTCAGGATGCAGCGGGGCATGTGGGGCGGCCTCTTCGACGGAGCCTCCCGCCAGGCCCTGGGGAAATACGGCAACAAGGAGTAGCCCGAAGTCAACCTGGTCGCCCCCTCGGGGGAAGATTGG
>CAZKEV010000033.1:0-22437 GCA_964551875.1 uncultured Methanomicrobiales archaeon
CCCGGACGTCTTCCTGACCATCCTTCCCGCGGACTTTCAGGAGGGCATATCCGGACCCGATGGCGACAAGTACTATCCCAAGGCCGATGACTGCAGGGTCGAGCCGGGTGAGGAGGGCCACCGACGCAACAACCCCCGCGACGGGAAGAAGGGGGATTCCCGCCACGGAGCCAGGTACACTGAAGGGGCGATGTACGCGGGGGCGTCTGATCCTGAGGATGATCACCGAGGCATTGATGACCGAAAACGTGAGAAAGAGGGTGAAGTTCGTGAGTTCAGCGACAAAGCCGATGTCGCCCACGAGCGTGATGAGGGCGGCTATGAACCCCATGGCAAGGGTTGCCCTCACCGGGGTTCCCAGATTTTCATGCACCCCGCCGAGGAGGGAGGGGAGGTCGCCTGCGTCTGCCATGCCGTAGGTGATCCGGGAGGCGGCAAGGAGCATGAGGAGCACGGTATTTGCCGTGGCGAAGAGGGCAATCCCCGAGAGGAGGAGGGATGCCGTGCCCCCGAGGGCCCGTCCTGCTACGGCTGCGAAGGGGGCCTCTGATGCGGCCAGCCCCTCCCACCCGACCACCGAGACCGCAGACACCGACACAAGGATGTAGAGGATGATGGAGACAGCCATGGCGATGATAAGCCCCCGTGGGATGTTCCTCCGGGGATCCCTCGTCTCTTCAGCGAGCTTCACCACTTCCTCGAAGCCGATGTATGCAAAGAAGATGAGGGACGCGGCTGAGAGGACGCCGGAGAACCCGGAAGGCATCTCCAGGTAATCCACCGTCCCGAGGAATGGGATCCCGACAAGGATGATCAGGACAAGGCCCGCCGCCTCGACCAGGGTAAAAAGGATGGCAAACCAGGCTGTGAACCGGATCCCTGCCAGGAGAAGGATGGAGAGGGCGGCTACGAGGCCGATGGCAAAGAGCGTGTGGGGGATGCCCGTGAGGGCGGTGGCATAGCCTGCGAAGCCAAGGGCAACCGTGGAGGCTCCGATAACGCCCGACAGGATGATGAGCCAGCCGATGATGAAGGCCGTCCGCCTCCCGAAGGCGCCCTTCACGTACTCATACTCGGCCCCTGCCTTCGGGTACATGGATGAGAGCTCGGCATAGGAGAGACCGGTGAAGACCGCGATGATGGCCGCGATAAGAAAGGAGAGCCAGAGGGCGTTTCCTGCAAGGCCGGCCCCCCTCCCGATGAGGGCATAGATCCCGGCCCCGAGGATGATCCCGATCCCCGAGAGGGTCACCTCGAAGAGCCCGAGTTCACGTCTGAGGGGTATCTTTGTACCCATGCCCGTCTCCTCCCTCCGGGGGAGCCTCATCCATTCCCTGGTAATAAGGGGGAGATCTTCTCTCCCCCTCATGCTTCAGATGAACCTTGGCCTCACCGAGAGGAGACGGGGGGTGTAAAGGGGCCGGAAGGGCTTTCCGGCTGTCTCCCCCTTCACCATGGATACGAGCCCTCCTTCCTTCATCCTCTCGCGGTGGAGCTTCTCAGGGGTAGAGAGCCGCCGGATGGTGACGGTGAGATCCCCGCTCGTAATCTCCTGGTCCCCGATCACTACGATGTAGGGTACCCACTCCATCCCGGCCGCCCGGACCTTCTTATTCATGCTCTCCTCCCGGTCGTCAAGGTCAGCCCGTATCCCCTGCTCGTTCAAGCGTGTGCACAGGGCTTTCGCAGCGTCCTGATGGCGATCCGCAACGGGGATGATACGGACCTGGGTTGCCGAGAGCCAGGTCGGGAACTGGGGAACCTCCTCACCCGCCAGGGTCTCGAGCATGGCGCAGATGACCCTCTCCACCGAGCCCGTGGGGGAGCAGTGGAGGATTGGGGGGTGGATCTCCTTTCCGTCCACATGGTACCGGATCCCGAACCGGCTGGAAGACTCGACATCGATCTGGACCGTCGGGTTCTCGATGGGCCGCCCCTGGGCATCGATGGCCGCGAGGTCGATCTTCGCCACCCAGTAGTGGACCCGCCCGGAGAGGATCTCAATGAGGCAGGGCTCGCCGATGATCCCGACGACCTTCTTCACCCACCCCTCGTGCTCCTGGTAGAAGTCCCGGGTGCACCTGAAGGCCGAGTAGTACCTCAGCGCGAGGTCGGTCCCGCTCTTCTGGCCCATGACGAGCTGCTCCTCGAAGCAGCGGAGGGCTTCATCCATGTCGGTGCAGAGGGTGTGCATGTCGGGCATGGTGAAGGCACGGAGGCGCTTCAACCCGATGACCTCCCCCTTCTGCTCGTGCCGGAAGGAGTAGGTGGAGAGCTCGTACATCTTCATGGGGAGGGTATTCGGGGAGATGTGCATCCCGTTCATGATGGAGAACATGCCGAAGCATGCGGCGAACCGGAGCATCATCGAGCGGTTACCACTCTTGAACCGGTACTGCCGCTCACCGAACTTGGCGGCATGCTCGCAGATTGCCTTGTTATCCAGGTCGTACATCACCGGCGTCTCGACGGGCATGGCGCCGTAGGGGAGGACCAGGGAGAGGACGTAGTCGGCGATGAGGTCGCGGAGGAGCTTCCCTTTCGGCATCCACCTCAGGTGCCCGACATCGCTCGCCGGCTCGTAGTCTACAAGCTCCTTGGAGCGCATCAGCTCCACGTGGGGGGGCTCTCCGCCCGCCGGGACGGGGACCCCGAGCTCCTTCTTCACCAGGCATCCGAAGGGGGACTCGTCCATGAACTCCTGGACATCCTTCCGCTTCCCATCGGGGGTGAGGACGAACCACTCGTGCTCCACCTCCTTCTTCTCGGGGGCCGCCTCCTCCCTCTCGCCGCCAGGGACGATAGACCGGGAGAGCTCGGAGAGGGGGTGGCCCTTGCAGGTGAGGGTGAAGGCCTTGTACCACCCGAATGGGGCCCTCTTCACCTCGAGGCCCAGGTCGTTCAGGCCCAGGCGGAGGGCCTCGAGGGCCTCGACCGCGGCCCCGGGTGCCGCGAGGTCGCTCGCCAGGTGGGCGTAGGGGTAGACCATGACTCTCTTCACGTCAAGCTGCGATGCGGTCTTGGCGATATCCGCGACCGCCCGTTCCACTACGTCCTCCATGTCATCCTCGTCGGCTGCTTCTACGGCGCAGAAGGCGACGAGGGCCTCGTCCATGGAGTCCCTGAGGTTCAGGGTGTCCTCGGCCATGGAGGTGGGTTTCTTTGCCTCGTAATCGATGTGATCGGAGTGGATGAGGAGAAGGCGCATCTTCTGGCTCCTTTTTCACTGGAATGCTACCAGTGTTCGCGCTTCCGGCTTATATATCACTGCTTCGGGTTCCCTGTGGAACCCGGAGTGTGATGGCGGAGCCGTCACGCCTTCGGGTTCTCGTGGTACCGGGAGAGGGTCGCCTGGTGCTGATGGAGGTACTTGGCACCTTTCTTGATATTGTAAGGCTCCTCGGCATGCTCGGTGGTGTAGAAGACGAGCTGCCCGATGGGCATCGCCGCATACACCCGGACGGGCCGCTGGTTCACGTTGCACATCTCCAGGGTGATGGTCCCCGAGAACCCCGCGTCGATCCAGCCACCTGTCTGGTGGAGCTCTACCCCCAGCCGGGCGATAGAGGACTTCCCCTCGATGGAGGCGACGATGTCGTCCGGGAGGGTGATCTCCTCAAGGGTCTCCGCGAGGATGAACCGGCCCGGCTCGATGACAAAGGACTCTGTATGGATCTCCCCCACCCTCGAGGTGATGCTCTTCCGGTCATACGGGTCGATGACCTCATCTCCCTCCTCGTACCAGACGAAATGGTCACCGAGGCGGATGTCCAGAGAGTTGGGCTGGATGAATCTCGGGTCAAAGGGTTTCACGCCGATATGGCCCGAGGCGATGGATTCGCGGATCTGCCAGTCGACGAGGATCACTCAGGATCGACCTCCGCTTTATATGATCTGAAATGGGATACGCACGGCATTCCACATACTTGTGCACTGGATACTTCTTAAGACTCACACAACAGCAGGGAGAGCCCTCTTAAAATTATTATCCTGCTATTGGGCTCTTGGGGGACTACCGCCCCCGCCGCGGGCATCCCCCGCCGTGTACTGGGATATGTGAGGGACGGTCGTTGCGATTTATAGGGCTTTACTCCTCCGAATGGTCCTATCCTCACGGTGGGGGGCGCCGCAGCGGCGGGGGTGAGCGGAAGCGAACCCCCAGGAGCGTCCACGAATGATCAATCTCCTTGAAGAACCGAAATGACGGTACATTCTGACGTTTTATTTTACTGGGGATGCTCTTGGGGGACTTCCGCCCCCGCCGCGGGCATCCCCCGCCGTGTACTGGGATATGTGAGGGACGGTCGTTGCGATTTATAGGGCTTTACTCCTCCGAATGGTCCTATCCTCACGGTGGGGGGCGCCGCAGCGGCGGGGGTGAGCGGAAGCGAACCCCCAGGAGCGTCCACGAATGATCAATCTCCTTGAAGAACCGAAATGACGGTACATTCTGACGTTTTATTTTACTGGGGATGCTCTTGGGGGACTACCGCCCCCGCCGCGGGCATCCCCCGCCGTGTACTGGGGCATAGGAAAGACGGCTTTTATCAATATACAGTTCTTATCCTGCAATGAGGCTCTATCCCTATGGTGGGGGCGCCGAAGCGGCGGGGGCAAGCCGAAGGTGAGAGCTACTACTCTTACCTCGATTCCTTCTCCCCCTTCATATGCCACTCCGCCCTTCTGAGGATCCCATGGATGGTGGAGACCTCCCTGGTGGTGAGCCGCGTCCTGCCCAGGATCCTCCTTGCCATGAGGAGGGTGTTCGCCCGCTTGAAACCGGGGTGGTCGATCCGGTCCAGGAACCTGTCGAGATGCTCGTACAGGCGCTCCATCTCTTCCCGTTCCGCGAGCTGGTATATGCCCTTTGGGAGATTCGCGAGTTCATAACAGACAATCCCCACAGCATGGGAGATGTTCAGGATGGGATAGTCCGGCGATGCGGGGATGGTGCAGATGAAATCGCATCTCCTGATCTCATCGTTGGAGAGACCCCGGTTCTCCCGGCCGAAGAGGATGGCGACTCTCCCGTTGACATTCCGGATCTGTTCCCGGATCTCCTTCGGAGTGTAGTAGGGCATCCGAATGGACCGGCAGACGGACTTGGAGATCGCGCCGGTAGCTGCGATGATGAGCTGATAGTCGGAGTATACTTCCTCCATCGTCAGGGTCAGTGCGCTCTCCAGTACATCTGAGGCATGCATGGCGCATGCACGGGCAAGGTCCCCCCAGGGGCAGGGGTCGACGAGGACAAGGTCGGAGAAGCCGAAGTTCTTCATCACCCGGGCAGCGAAGCCCACGTTCCCTTCGTGGAGGGGCTCGACCAGGACGATTGCGATCTCGGACATCCTGATGCCGCCGGCGGGTTATTGTACGGCGTCCACGGTCTCTCTCAGCACGCCGATCCCGCGCTCGTACACCGCATTTCCCACGACGATGGTATCTGCGTACCGTGCCATCTCGGCGGCCCGTTTCCCTGTATCTATCCCGCCGCCGTAATAGAGGATGGCATCCTGGAGGGCTTCCGAGCAGGCCTTGACCACCGAGGGGTCGCCGTATATGCCGCTGTACTCGATGTAGATGATGGGGAAGTGGAAGTACCGCTCGGCGCAGGTGGCATAGGCCGCCACCTCGCGGGGGCCTATCCCGCAGTCCGCCCGGGTGACCTTCGCTACCGCGGAATCCGGGTTGAGGACGATGTAGGCCTCGGGGACGACCTTCTCCCACCGCACCTGCTGCTTCATCACCCAGTCATGGTGCTTCCCGACGATCCACTGCGTATCCCGGCTGTTCAGCACCGAGGGGACAAAGAGGAGATCGATCCCCTCGAACCGCACCGCATCGGGGCCCGCGGGCTCGACGATGAGGGGGAGGCCGTGGTCCTTGACGAGCGCGAGGAGGCTGGCAAGCTTCTCCTGGGTTACGTTCAGGGTGCCCGAGAGGATGAGGGCATCCGTGCCACTCGTCACGACCCCTTCCACGAGCCCGGGGCTGAAGGGCCGGTCGGGGTCGAGCTTGGTCACGTGGACCCAGGATCTCCAGGGAGACTGCATGGTTCTTTAATAGGTTCTCATGGGGAGGGTTATCTCTTTCCTTTCTTTGCGAAATGGCTCGCGAACCTGCGGATGTCCCCGGCGGGGATACCGGTCTTCTTCGCAAGCTGATCCGGATCGGCGGCAGAGCAGCTGTCGCGGTCGAGTATCCCGGCGCGGTGGAGTTTCTCCAGGGTCGCCTCCCCGAGGCCCGGAAGGGCCATGAGCTCCTGCCTCCCCTTCTCAACCCTGGCCTTCTGGACCTTCTCCGGCACCCGAGCACCCATAGCCCCGCAGACCTGTGTCACGTGCCGGTACACGGTCTCCAGGGAGAGGCCGGTTTTATCGGCAAGGAAGACGGGGTGGAGGAAGCAGAAGTCCTCGGGCCGCGCGAACCCGGCCTCCCGGTACCGCTTCAGGCTGGCTGCGGGTATCCCGGCATCGCGGAGCATCCGGGTGTCCATGGTGGACCGGGCTTCCGAGAGGAGGGATGCCGCTTCCTTTGGCCCGATGCCGGCCTTCTCCAGGGTCGCGGCATCGGCCCGGGAGAGGGAGGGGAGATCCTCGACCCCCAGATCTGCCAGGCGCTTCATCAGCTCTGCCCGGCTCCGCCCCTTCCTGGGGGGGAGGTGGGTTCTCAAGAACCTGCGGAGCTCGGATCTCCTGCGAAGGAGGGCGAGGGCATCTCCCGCGCCCGCAAGGAGACGCTGCGCATCCTCAACGGGAACCCCCAGGATACCGGCAAGGCTCTCAGGCTTTCGTTCGGCTACCTCGGATACCGTGTAGATATGGTGGTCCCGGAGACGCTTTATGATCTCCGAAGTCATCGATGGGATGAGGCCCATGGACTCCTCGCTCGCCTTTATGTGGGAGCAGAGGGGGCAGCCGATGTCCCACGGGCGGGCGCCCTTCCTGATGAGCCGGATGTGCCTCAGGTTATGGTCCGGGCAGCAGTTCTCGATCCTGATAGCCTTTCCCCACTGGGCGGAAGGGAGGTTGATGTTGAAGGTGCACTCGGGATAGCGGCTGCACCCGACGAACTGGCTCTGGCCGCCCGTGCGTATCCGGAGGTCGCCGCCGCAGACCGGGCAGGGCCCGATGACCCTCTCCTCATCGGCCCGTTCCATGATCTCCCTCCCGATCTCCTCCCCGTGGACCTCCAGCGCGTCGAAGACCCGGTGGAGCATCTCCCTGGACTCGCCGATCACGAAGTCACGGGTCCGGTTGCTGACCTTGATCTCCTGCATACCGGCCTCGAGTGTCCGGGTCATCTCGGGCTTGGTGATGGCATCGGCATGGTCCTCGAGGGACTCGATGACCGCCCTCCCCACTGGGGTGGGCCGGAGCGGGTTCCCCTCGACGTAGCGCCGGCCCAGGAGCTTCGCGATGACCTCGTGCCGGGTGCTCTTTGTCCCGAGGCCGAGCTCCTCCATCCGCTGGATGAGCCGCGACTGGGTGTAGCGGGACGGTGGCTGGGTCTCCTTCACCTCGAGGAGCACCTCGTTCACGGGCAGGCGGTCCCCTGCCGTAAGCGGAGGCAGGATGTGGTCCTCGGTCTCCTGGTAGGTGTAGACCTTCCGCCAGCCGGGGGTAACGAGCCGCGCGCCGTTCGCCACGTAGGGTTCACCGCCGGCCTCGAGGGCGCACCGGACCGTCTTCCAGACAGCGTCCGGTGAGAGGGTCGCGAGGAACCGCCGGACGACGAGCTCGTAGACCCGCCACCGCTCCTCGCCGAGCAGCTCCCGGGTCGCGGACCCGGTGGGATGGATGGGGGGGTGGTCGGTGGAGACCTTCTTCCCCCGGGTCGGCTCCTTCCTCCGGTTCTCCCTCACCCACGCGGCATCCCGCCCGAAGGGGGATCCCAGGAGGACCGCGAGGATGGATTCCAGGGAGAGGCTCTTCGGGTACACGGTGTTGTCGGTCCTCGGGTACGAGATGAATCCGTTCATGTACAGGTCCTCGGCGATTCGCATCGCGTACGACGCCGAGAACCCGAACCTCCCTGCGGCCACGAGGAACCCCGTCGTGTCGAAGGGGGCAGGGGGCCGGTCCACCTTCTCCCCCTCCTTCACATCGAGAACGACGAGGGGCGGGCGGGTCCTGTCACGGGCAGCCTTTGCCTCAGCTTCGTCAGTGAACCGTGCCGTCGCATGCCTGGCGGTGAACGCCTCGCCGGCCTTCTCGGAAGTCACCTGCAGGGTCCAGTACTTCTCGGGGACGAAGGCCTCGATCTCCTTCTCCCTGTCGACAATCATGGCAAGGGTAGGGGACTGGACCCTCCCCACCGAGAGGATGTTCTTCCCGCCGCGGCGTGCAGCGATGGAGATGAACCGGGTCAGGGACGCCCCCCAGACGAGGTCGATGACCTGGCGGGCCTCGCCGGCCGCGGCGAGGGCGAGGTCGAGATCCTTTAAGTCAGAGAATGCCCCGTGGATCTCCTGGGGGGTGATGGCGGAGAACCTAACCCTCTTCACCGGCACCCTGGGGTTCACCTCCCTGATCAGGTCGACAGCCTCCTTGCCGATGAGCTCACCCTCGGTATCGAAGTCGGTGGCGATGATGACCTCCCCGGCCTTCTTTGCCAGCCGCTGGAGGGTGGCGATGATCTTCTTCTCGGTGGGGACCTTCCGGGTGCCTGCATCGATGAGCGACCGCGGGGTATTCTCCTCGCTCCGCCAGTCGTCGTAGCCAGGGACGAAGTCCACCTCCACCACGTGCCCCTTCAGGCCCACGACAACCGTATCGCCGAAAGAGTAGGTGGAGATCCCTGTCTCCTTTCTGGTCGCAACCTTCCCCTTCCCTGCGAGGATCTGGGCGATCCTCTCTGCTGAGATGTTCTTCTCGGCGACGATCAGGTTCATCCCGTCACCCCCTTCTCCCCGATGGCCTCCCGGATCATCCGGGCGAGCTCCTTCGGGTCAGCCCTTCCCCGGGTCCGCTTCATGGCCTGGCCCACCAGGTAGTTGAGGGCCTCGGGCTTCCCGTTCCGGAAGTCCTGGACCGCCGCAGGACAGGACTCGACCACCTCGCGGATGACCGGCCCGAAGGCATCCGTGGCAGCCTTTCCCAGGTTCAGGCGGGCAACGATTGCCGATGGGGTCTCGGCGACCTCGCCCCTGGCACTCTGGTCGAGGATGGTCCTGAGCACTTCCACTCCGCCCTTGTCAGTGATCTCCTTCTTACTGAGGAGTTCAAGGAGCTCCACCAAGTGGCCGGCAGGAACCCGCGCGATCTCCATGTCCCGGTAGTAGATCTCCCCGAGGAGGGTGTCTGCGACCCAGGTGGCGGCGAGGATCGGGTCCCCGCAGACGGCCACCTCTTCGAAGAAGTCCGCGAGCTTCAGCTCCCCGCAGAGGGTGCGGGCATGGGACGGGGAGACGCCGAACGCCTCTGCGAAGCGCACCCGCCGGGCAGCGGGGAGCTCGGGGAGCACGATGGCCTCGCACCACTCCCTGACCCGGAGGGGGCGGAGATCGGGTTCAGGGAAGTAGCGGTAGTCATGCTCCTCCTCCTTGGACCTCGCCGAGGTCGTGACCCCCCTCGCCTCCAGGAAGTGGCGTGTCTCGCGCTCGACCGAGAGGCCCCGCCGGATAACATTCCTCTGCCTCGTGATCTCGAACATGAGCGCCTTCTCAACCCCCTTGTAGGACGAGATGTTCTTCACCTCCACCCGGGATCCCCCCTCCATGGAGATATTGGCGTCTACCCGGAGGCCCCCCTCCCTATCGCCGTCAAAGACCCCGAGATACTCGAGGGTTGTGCGCATGGTGTTGATGAACCGTCTCGCTTCCTTGGGGGACCTGAGGTCCGGGTCGGTCACGATCTCGATGAGGGGGATGCCGCTCCGGTTGTAATCCACGAGTGAATACCGGGGACGGTCCCCGCTCCCGACGTGGACGAGCCTGCCGGGGTCCTCTTCCATGTGGACACGGGTGATGCGGATCCTCTTCTCGGTCCCGTCATCAGCCTCGATCTCCAGGTACCCGTCAACAGCAAGGGGCCGGTCGTACATGGTGATCTGGAACCCCTTGGGCAGGTCGGGGTAGAAGTAGTTCTTCCGCGCGAACTCGGCCTCCTCGAGGACGGTGCAGTTGAGGGCCTTTGCAACCCTGAGGGCGTATTCGACGGCTCTCCGGTTGAGGGACGGGAGGGAGCCGGGAAGACCCAGGCAGATGGGGCAGGTGTGGGTGTTCGGGGGGTCGTTCCGGTAGTCTGTTGAACAGCCGCAGAAGAGCTTCGTCTTCGTGGTGAGCTGGCAGTGGATCTCGAGCCCGACGATGACCGTCATTGCCCCGCCCCCTGCTCGTAGGCATAAGCCACATCAAGAACTCTCTCATCCTCGAATGGTTTACCCATGATCTGGAGGCCGACGGGGAGCCCCTCCACCTTCCCGCACGGGACTGAGAGAGCGGGTATGCCGGCCAGGTTCGCGGGAACCGTCAGGATATCGGAGAGATACATCGAGAGGGGATCGGTCTTCTCCCCGATCCGGAAGGCAACGGTGGGCATGGTGGGCCCCGCGATGACGTCCACGTCACGGAAGATACGTGCAAAGTCTCCACTGACATTCCTCCGTGCAGCCTGTGCCTTTGCATAGTACTTCCCGTAATAACCCGCCGAGAGGGCGAATGTCCCGAGGAGGATCCTCCGGCGCACCTCCTCGCCGAACCCCTTTGCCCGGACCTCCCTGAAGGCATCATGCCAGGGCTTCCGGATATCATCCGGTGCACCGTAGCGGACACCGTCAAAACGGGCAAGGTTCGAGGAGGCCTCGCTCGTGCAGGTGACATAGTAGGCCGCAAGGGCGTAGGCCATGGAGGGCATCGAACAGGGGACCACGCAGGCTCCCATCTCCTCCATGACGCCAATCGCTTCCCGCACGCTCCCTGCAACAGCAGGGTCCACGCCGGCCCCGAAGAACTCGGCAGGGACCCCGATCCGGAGGCCTTTCACCTCACCGGTGAGCCGGGGTGTAAAAGGCCGGTCATGCATGGTGCTGTCCCTGGGGTCGTACCGGCTGATCACCTCCATAAGAAGGGAGACGTCGCTTACTGTCTTTGCCAGCGGCCCGATCTGCTCCAGCGAATTGGCATAGGCGACGAGCCCGTACCGGGATACGCGGCCATAGCTGGGTTTCAGCCCCACAATACCGCAGAAGGCAGCCGGGCACCGGATGGACCCGCCGGTGTCGGACCCGAGGGCCATGGGGACCATCCCGGCGGCGACCGCTGCTGCCGAGCCCCCTGAGGATCCCCCGGGTACTCTCGAAGGTTCGACAGGGTTCTTCGTGGGACCGAAGGCGCTGTTCTCGGTGGAGGAGCCCATACCGAACTCGTCCATATTGGTCTTCCCGGCGATCACTGCCCCCTCGCTGAGGATGAGGTCCACGACATGGGCGTTGTACGGGGGGGTATATCCCTCGAGGATCTTAGAACCGCAGCTCGTGGGGATCCCGCAGGTGGAGATGTTGTCCTTCACGGCGACCATCATCCCGGCGAGCCTCCCAGTCCCGGCGGGCTTCCCCTCGCAGCGGGTGATGAAGGCGTTGAACGGGTCATCACCGGCGATGGCGGCCTGTGCCTTCACTCCATCACCCTCGGTGCCCTGATGAACCCGTCCTCGGCGTCACGGGGGAGGGCGAGGACCTCGCCCTGGGGGAGGGAAGCGGTGATCTCGTCCTCGCGCATGATATTGAACTCACCCCTCCTCTCTCCTGCTTCCTCACGGACGGTGTCCAGGATGTTGAAATAATCGAGGATGGCGTTGAACTCCCGGGTGAACTCGCCGAGCCGTTCCCGGGAAAGGCGGATATCGGCAAGGTTTGCGATCTTCTCCACGTCGTCAGGTGAGACCATCTCTGCCCCCCGAAATCTGGATTATGTACCCTTGCACCGACCTTTTATAACCGTTTTTACGTGCAAGCCTGCGGATGGCGCCTGCGATCCCGCTCCCGTACTGCATCGCCTTCTTCGGGGCGAAGGCTGTCTCAGGCGGGATGAGGCGCGCTGCAACCTCCCTCAGGGGCATCTTCCCGGTGCCGGCCGTGATGAAATGGTCTGCCGGCAGGGACCGGGCAGCGCGCACCACCCGGATATCCAGGTAGGGGAGGGAGAAACAGGTGCTGTGGAGCCGTGCAACGGCCTGGTCGCGCAGGGCCTGGTCCCTGAGGGATGCGAAGTCCCGGGCGAGCATCGGGGCGAGGTCGTTGGCCGTGCGGTGCCGGGCGTAACCCCCGAAGAGCTCGTCGGCTCCCTGGCCGACGAGGATACGCCGGTGGCCGTTCTCCCCTGCCCATCGGGCCACAAAGAAGAGACCCGTTGCGATGGCTACATCCAGGGGGGTTGCCCTCGGTATCGCCGGGATCACCCGCGGGAGGGCCGCCTCCACCTCTTTGGGGGTGATCGTCACTCCTTCCCATGCGAGCCCGAGGGCACGTGCTGTCGCCGGACCCCTCTCCAGGTCACGGGACCCTGCAAGCCCCACGGTCACGCACGGGAGGCCTGCGAGAGCGGCGATGAGGGCGGAGTCCACCCCGCCCGAGAGGGCTACAGCTCCTTCGTCCGCCCTGAGGCTGACTGCGGTTCGTATGGCCTGTTCGAGGCCGAGGGCCGGTGGATCCGGGTTGACCTCCCCGACAATCTTTCCCTGGCAGGTGATCACACCGAAGGGCCCCGGGAGGCCGAGAGTGCCGAGGCGGTCGGTGGCCGTGCACCCGTTCCACGAGAGGGAGAACTCACCTCCGAAACTCGCGACCCTGCCGGGATCCCCGCCGATGATGGCCTCTATCTCGGGGCTGGTCAGTTTCCTCCCGCCGGTTTCCACCCAGCCTAGGAGCCGCATAAGGGGGAGAGCCGGAGAATGACCTGATCCACCTGCTCGGGAGCCGTGCCGATATACTTCCCGGGGTCGAGGAGGCTTTTCAGTTCCTTGCGGGTGAGGAACTGCTTCACCCGCGGGTCCCCTGCGAGGATGCTGGCAAGGTCCTCCTTCTTCCGGATGGCCTCCATACTCGCCACCCGAACCGCCTCGTGAGCGTCCTGGCGGCCCATCCCCCTCTTCGTCAGCTCCACCATAACGGATTCGGCCATCGGGATGCCGTCCAGGATGGTGAGGTTCTTCCTGACGTTCTCTTCGTTGATGGTGAGCCCGTCGAGGACCCCGGTCATCACCCCGAGGATGTGGTCGGTGAGGATCGTCGCCTCGGGGAAGATGACCCGCTCGCAGGATGAGTTGGTGAGATCCCTCTCATCCCAGAGGGTGTTGTTCTGGAGAGCAGGCTCCACCGCGGCGCGGATGATCCGCGCAAGGCCTGACACCTGTTCAGAGCGGATGGGATTCCTCTTGTGGGGCATGGTGCTCGAACCCACCTGTTTTGATCCAAAGGGCTCCTCCAGCTCCCCGATCTCAGTCCTCTGGAGGGTCCGGAGGGTGATGCCGATCCTGTCAAGGGTGGTCGCGAGGCCGGCGAGGAACATGAAGTATTCTGCGTACCGGTCCCTGGGCACGATCTGGTTGGAGATATCAACCATGCGAAGGCCAAGACCCTCCATCATCCTCTCCTGGACCGCGAACCCGTCCTTTCCGAGGGCTGCCATGGTGCCCACCGCCCCGGTCAGCTTCCCCACCTCAACCCTCGGGCGGATCTCGCGGAGCCGCTCCAGGTGCCGCCCCACTTCCGACGCCCAGAGGGCGAAGCGCATCCCGTACGTGGTGGGGATCCCGATCTGGCCATGGGTCCGGGCTGCGCAGACCAGGGCCCGTGTCTCCCCTGCCCTCCGGAGGAGGACGGAGAGGAGGCGGACGAGCTTCACCTCGAGGAGGGCGAGGCTCTCCTTCAGCTGGAGCCCGGTTGCGGTATCCAGGATGTCGTTCGATGTCGCACCGAAGTGGACCCACCGCCCGGCCTCACCGGAGACCTCGGAGAGGGCCTTCACCACCGCCATCATGTCATGGTGGATCTCGCTCTCGATCTCCTTTGCCCGTTCAAGGGACGCCCGTCTTGCCCCCTTTGCTATCGCCTCTGCATCCTCCCCGGGGATGAGCCCCCACGAGGCCTCTGCCCTCGCGAGGGCAACCTCAGCCTGGATGATACATGAAAAACGGTGCTCCTCGGTCCAGACTGCGCGCATCTCCGGGGTCCCGTAGCGCGAGTCGATGGGGTGGATCGCCATGAAGAGGTGTGATCCTGCAAGAGTAAAAAGGAGTTGGGGTTGATAGATAGGTATACATGGACGCCATCTCCGCCTACTTCCCCTACGGGACCTACCGCCCCCACCAGCGGCAGATGCTCGATGCCGTCGCAGAAGCGGGGAGGAACGGCGGAATCGCGATGATAGACGCCCCCACGGGGAGTGGCAAGTCGAGCGTGGTCTCGGCGCTCCTTGCCGAGCGGAGGGGGAGGACTGTCGTGATCGCCGTGCGGACCGTGAGCCAGCTTGCCACCTTCGTGCGGGAGCTCGCCCTCGTCCGCAAGCGCCAGCCTGACCTCCGGTTCGCCTACCTCATCGGCAAGGGCCAGATGTGCAGGCTCGGGGGCGGCGGGGACATCTACCGGCGGTGCGAGGGGTTAAAGGCCCTCTCAACCGCCCTCATGCGCGACCGAGCCGAGGCGGGATCCCTCATCCCGTCAAAGGACCGGGTGGTGAGGCAGCAGATCAGGAAGGCCACGGCCGAACAGCCCCTCATCTGCCCTGCCTTCATCCACAGCCGCGCCTTCTCCGCCGAAGAAGGGGCCGGCCTCCGGATGATCCCGTCGGCCTACCTCCGCACCCGGGCGGATCGGGTGAGCCGGGAGACGGTCTGGCCCGAGGACCTCCCGGCTGCCTCGGGGGACTGCTGCCCCTACGAGGTGATGCTCCACGCTGCGCGGGGTGCGGATGTCATCCTCCTGAACTTCCACCATGTCTTTGACGCGAGCATCCGGGAGCAGCTCTACCTCCAGCTCGGCATCGGGGCAGGCGAGGCCCTCCTCCTCGTGGACGAGGCCCATAACCTCGGGGACGCGGTCCAGTCCGTCCAGTCGGTCTCCCTCGGCGATCGGGATCTCGAGGGGGCGGAGTCGGAGCTCCTCCGGCTGAGGGGCAAGGTGCGGAGCGTTGAGGCCGTGGGAAGGGTCTTCCCCCAGGTCAGGCGCTTCATGGAGCTCCTCAGGGCCTCCCGGGAGGGTGAGGACTGGTTCGACCCCGCGATCTTCGAGCGGATGGTGGTCCAGGGATCCCTGTACGCGAACATGGAGGCCATCGTCGATGACATGCTCACGGTCTCCGAGGCCATACGCGAGCGGAACATGAAGGCCGGGGAGTTCCGGGAGAGCGCCGTGGAACGGCTCACGACCTTCCTCTACCGGATCTTCCTCTCTGCCCACGACCCCGCCTACCTCACCGTGTACCGCCGGGACGACGAGGGGGTGATCCTGGAGGTCAGGAACATCGACCCCCAGGTGAAGATCCTGGAGCTTGCCCGGTCCCATGCCTGCACTATCCTTATCAGCGGGACCCTTTCCCCCGTGGAGTCCTTCCGGCGCCTCTACTTCGGGGACGAGAAGGTCTCGACCCTCACCCTCCCGAACGCGTTCCCGAGAGACCGCCGGATGATCGTCGGAGCCAGGGACGTCACGACCCTGTACAGCATGCGGGACCAGGCGGGAAACAGCCAGAGGATCGCCCGCTACATCGAGGAGTTCGCCCGTCTCCCGGGGAATCTTGCCGTCTACTTCCCCTCGTACCAGTTCCTCTCCTCCTTCGCGGACCGGTGCGCGGGAGCCATCCGGGGCAAGGAGGTCATCGTCGAACCCAGGGACTCGGCCGACGCATCCGCCGCGCTCCGCGCCTTCCTCCGGCTGCCGGAACAGGGCAGGGCAGGGGTGATCTTCGCGGTCTGCGGCGGCAAGTGGAGCGAGGGGCTTGACTACCGCGGGGAGCTCCTGACCGGTGCCATGGTGGTGGGCCTCCCCCTCGCCCCCTACACCCGTGTCCGCGCCATGGTCATCGACTACTTCCGGAGGAAGTTCGGGGACGAGGGGGAGTTCCTCTCCTATACCCTTCCGGCCATGAACCGTGCGCTGCAGGCCCTGGGGAGGGTGATCCGGTCCCCCGAGGACCGGGGATTCCTCGTCCTCTGCGAGCAGAGGTTCCTGGAGCCCCAGATCCGGGGGGCTCTCCCGGCCTGGATCCGGGAGGAGATGGTGGAGACGGGGCTGGAAGGGTTCGGGGAGCTGGTGAAGAGATGGCGGTGACGACCGGGTCCCACCCATTCGGGCTCTGGGTGGTGACGGTAAGCTGGCAGGGGGATGCCGTGTACCGTGTCCATTTCGGGAGGACAGGGCCGGCCGGGCCGGTCCATCCTCTCATCCGGCGGTATCTCATGGGCAAGGTGGTGGATCTCACGGGCATTGCATCACCCGCTGACGAGGGGAGCGGGATGAGCACGGCCATCAACCGGGCCGTAAGGAAGATCGGGTACGGTGAGACGGCAACCTACGGGGAGATCGCGGAGATGGTGGGAACCTCCCCGCGGGCGGTCGGCCAGGCCATGGCGCGGAACCCGACCCCGCTTGTCATCCCCTGTCACCGGATCGTCTCGAAGCACGGCCTCGGCGGCTTTACCCCGCCGCTGGAGATCAAGCGGGACCTCCTCGCCATGGAGCGGTCCGTCTGCCATGGGGGAAAGGGAAGTGTTTAACCCCGAAACGATAGGATACTCCGGAGAGATCATGATGCCCCTTCTCTCCTCGGCGGGGAACGATGGCTGCCCCAGGCACCTCCCGCTTGCCGGGGCCGGGTTTCTCACAGGAGAATGCAGATGAGGTCAGCCATCATCCTTGTCGGGGGCGAGGCCAGGCGGGCCGGGGGGCAGGAGAAGTACTTCTTCAGCTACAACGGGAAGACCTTCATCGAGCACATCCTCGGGGCCCTCCGCGAGGTGGTGGACGAGATCGTCCTTGCCGCGAAGGACCCTGCCCAGTGCGAGCGGTTCAGCCACCTTGACGGGGTAAAGTGCGTCTCGGATATCCGGAAGGGAATTGGCCCGATGGGCGGGCTCCATGCCGGTGTCATCGAGGTCAGGGGAGACCTCGTTGTCGTGGTGGCCTGCGACATGCCCTGCATCAACCCCCGGGTCATCGAGCACCTCTTCTCCTTCATGGACGACTACGACGCGGTCATCCCGTCGTGGAAGCCGGGGATGATCGAACCGCTCCATGCGATCTACCGCAGGGAGGCCCTCCTTGCCTACCTGGAGCAGCCGGAACATGACTCGCTCCACGAGATGGTGGGGTCCATGCGGGTGAGGTTCGTGGAGATTGACGAGTTGAGGAGGCTGGACCCCGAGCTGAAGACCTTTACCAACGTGAACAAGCTGGAGGAGCTGGAGAGGATGAAAAGGGATTGAAATGAGGCTGGGATCAATCCCGGATCAAGCATGGTCTTTTTTAAACCTGCTCTTCCCGCTCCAGCGCCCGGAGGTGCCCCGCCACGGTCCTCGAGATCACGGGCAGTGCCGCTTCCGGCAGCCCGAAGGATTCCACGACCGTCCGGGTGATCTTGAGCGGGTCGGCCTCTCTCCCGGCAGCCTGGACTACGGCTGCATGGAGGGCGCGGATGATCGCCTTCCCGTTTGTCAAGGCCCCGAGGACCTCCCCGCCCCTCTTCGGGCTGTCCCACGAGGAGAGGAGGATCTTCACCCATGGGAGCCCTTCGAGCCTCTCGATCGATCTAATGGAGGCGATGGGATCGTCATAGACCGGGATCGCCCCCTTCACCGGAAGAGCGTCACCGGAGATGAGGACTCCCTCGTCCCCGAAGAAGAGGGAGATGGATCCAGGCGAGTGGCCGGGGGTATGGATGACGGTGAGGTACCGGTCCCCGCCGATACTGATCCGGTCGCCATCCTGGAGGAGCCTGTCCACCTGCACGGGTCCTCCCACCAGCGTGGAGAAGCCGGGGATCGGCCTTTCCCGTGCCTGCAGAGAGGGATCCTCGATCCACGCCATCTCGGCCGGGTGCGCGGCGATGAGACAGCCCGTTGCCCTCCGGATGGCAAGGGCACCGCCGAGGTGGTCCGGGTGGGCGTGGGTGAGGATCAGGAGCAAGATCTCGCCGGGATCTCTTCCGGCATCCTTTACCATGCCAAGGATGGGACCTACGGATCCTACAACACCGGCATCGACGAGGCAGATCCCCCTGTCCGTGACCATGAAGGTGTTCACGGATCGCTCCATGAACTGTCCTCCTCCGGCAGGGATCCGGAAGGGGATCTTGAGGGAATGCACGGAATCCGTGATCTTCATTGCACCTTCCTCTCCTCGAAGGGTTCGTGGGCGGTCACCCTTTCAGGTCCCGTCCGATGGAGAACGCCCTCCCGAGTAACTTACCGATCCCATAGTACTCCTGTTTCACCGAATCGTAGATGAAGGGCCGGACCCTCGCCATATCCGGCCTCCCGTCGGGGCCGAGGGCATCCTCGTCCACCTTCACGTCCAGGATCTCGCCCACGAACTGGGTGTGGACCCCGAGCTCAAACCTGTGGAGGAGCCGGCACTCCAGGACGACGGGGAACTCATCCACGAACGGGGCATTCACGGTTGTCCCCTTCACCGGAGTCAGTCCCGATACCGCAAACTTGTCGGTATCCTTCCCCGAGACCATCCCGAAGAAGTCTGCCTCCACCACATGGTCTTCAGAGGGGATATTCACGGTGAAGGCCTTCTTCTCCATGATGTTCCCGTAGGTGTAGCGGGGTCTCTGCAGGGAGACGGCGACACAGGGGGGGCTCGAGCAGCAGATCCCTGCCCAGGAGGCTGTCATGGCGTTGGGTTTCCCGTTCCGATCATAGGTCCCGATGACGACCACCGGGTGGGTGTAGAGGAGCGTGCGGGCTCCGAGCGATCGCTTCATGCCGGACGCGTTAGCACGCCCTGGGGATGAAGGTGGGGGTTGCACCTCATACCCCCTGTGATCCATCAGGAATCCGTTCCGGGCAGGCATGGATCCCCGCGAAAAGGTGGGGGAGATACCTGCCCTGCGAATCCATCAGCTTATAAGTTCCTGCATCCCCATCCCTACTCTGGAAGAACGGGGTATCAGCGTGCCGGGCCGGTGAACCATGTTTGAAAAAGTGCTGTTCTCCACGGATTTTTCAGAGTATGCGGAGAGTGCGCTCCACTGCATAGCCGGTTTTCCCGGAGCCCGGGACGTCATCCTGCTCCATGTCATCGAAGAGGTCAGGTCTCCGAGGGGGGGTGGCGAGATAGGTGATGTACTGGACCAGACTGGCAAAAATCTCCTCAAGGAAGAGAGACGCCACCTTGAAAACCTCAGCCAGAACCTCAGGGTGACAACGGCGGTAAAGGTATCATCCGACATCGCCGGTGCCATCCTCGAGACGGCAGAGGAGAAGGGTGTCTCCCTGATCGTTCTCGGTGCACGCGGGAGCAGCCTCGTGGAGGGGATCCTCCTTGGCAGCGTATCGATGGCAGTCCTCCGCCGCAGCAGGAAAAGTGTCCTGATCATGCGCCATAAAATTGTCGAGAGCCTGACAGGGAAGACCTATGAGATGTTCTGCCCGATGATCCTCTCCCGGGTCCTCTGCCCGATCGATTTCTCCCCATACTCGGACAATGCCATCGCCCTTCTCCGCACGACAAAGGGGGTGGGGGAGGTCATCCTTCTCCATGTCGTATCCCGGGGTGAGACCGAGGGGGAGATCGAGGATGCTGCCCGCGCGGCGAAGGGTCAGATAGAAGCAATCGGAAGCAGCCTTTCCGCACAGGGCCTCAACGCGAGGACCATGGTAAGGACGGGGAACCCTGCCTTCGAGATCGCGAAAATTGCCGATGAGGAGGACGTATCGGTCATCTGGATGAGCTCCCATGGAAAAGGCTGGTTCCGTGAACTTTTGCTCGGCAGCACAGCGTATACGGTGGCGATGAACGCAAAACGGCCGGTGATGATCATCCGTACGCCAAAATGATGGGAACGAAAAAGCCTGAATTCTTCGGATGAAGTTAAAAATAATAGAATTTTTACGAGTGAAAATGCCGGAGAGGTGTGGAATACTCTCTTTCACCCTCCGAATTTATCCCCCGGCAAGTCTGCCGAGGATACCCAACGTAAACGCCATCACAAGTAAAGCGACGGTTTCGGTCAGTCCCAGTATGATCATGAAATTGCCAAATCCTTTACCGGTTTCTCCCATTGCATCGCAGGCACAGGCAGCACATGTACCCTGAAAGTATGCAGAAAGGCCTATGGCCGCGCCGCAAAAAGCGCCGATACCTAAAAGTTCATTGCCTTGTATGGCAAGTTCAACCATCCTGTTCATGACGATAAAGCCATAGATCGTCTGGGTGAGAGGTGCAGCGCAAAAAGCAACGAGCATAAATGCCGCCGGCTTATTCTGGCTGTAATTCTTCTTCCATGCTCCTATTGCAGCCATTCCGGCGACACCTGCTCCGGAGCCAGATCCCAAAGCCGATAAGCCAAGCACCAGGCCTAATCCCAGATCCGCAATCATGATATCCTCCTCTTCATTCTTTGAGCGGCTCGAATGTAGATCCACTCCATGTTACGTTCGCATGCCCAGAAAATTCCAGAACATTAAGCCTGACACCGTGCACGAGCACTGACATTAGTCCCAGAATCATATTTAAGCTATGGCCGAATAAAAGAATTACGACACCTGCCGCTAACGCGACAACACCACTGCCGAATCCCGATGCCAGATAGTTTGTAGTCTCAGCTACTGCCAGACCTGCCAGGCTGACTGCAAAAAGACGAATATACGAGATCACGTCGGTAATATTATTCATAAAGCTCAACGCTATGGTCCCCAGCCCTTCTCCAACCCCCCTGAATATACTATGAGCCTGGGGATTGGTAAACAGGATCACCAGAATAACTCCTGCAGCAACCAGCCATAACCCAAATGAAGGAAATGCATCTCCCAGAATTAACGTCCTCGCAAGGAAAAATGCGGTCCAGAGTATGCAGATATAGCCGACGTCAGAAAGTGCTGTCAGCGACGGAAATTTCAGGAATGCCCGCCAGGAATGGGCAATGGATAAATGCAACGCTCCCAAGAAGAAGCAGAACGTTCCCATAACGTTGGGATTGTTCAACTGCGGAACAAGGGGCGTTAACCATCCCTGACCAAAAAATGTACCGGTCAGCAGACCCCATACGATTGCGCAGGAACCCAGGAGAGAAAAAAGCGAAACGATCGTTTTCATCTCTGCATTCAGTTTCATCTTTTTGTTGAACCAGAGAGCGATCAGTATCGTAATCAGGATATAGACAAGCCCATATCCGGCATCACCGATAAGAATTCCGAAAAATATACTGAAGAAAATCAGAAACAGCATACTTACGTCAAGTTCATGATAGCCCGGTGTCAGCCCCAGGAGATTAAGCACCGGATCGATCATGCTGATCCATCGAGGATTGCGCAGGAGCGTCGGAACGTTGTCTTCCGCCGAAGGCTCAGTGATCATGACTCCCCATTTATTGTCCTTGGCTTTTGCAATCAGATCCCTTTCCATGTCAAACGGGATGTATCCGGTTACATAGCTTATTGCCCCTTCCTTTCCCATGCCGCTCAATACCTGCTGGAATTCGATCTCCTTTTCCAGGTTTTTCTTTATTTTAACAAGGGCTTCGTAATGCGAGGCAGATTCAATAATTTCGGCTTTCATCATCTCCATGCCCTTTGTATTTTCGGCGAGCCGTGATCGGAGCAAAGATACGCTTTGCTTTGGCGGTGCAATTTCCAAAAAAGGGCATTCGAACGACCTTTGGGATATCACGACGCAATGGGCGATGTCGCCTGCGGTAAATATCGTTTTCACGATCACGTCATCGGGTAATCTTCCTGTTTCCTTTTCTGGAACCTGGTACAGCTTCAGGTAAATGCCGTTTTGTCTCAGCTGCAATATCTGGCTGAGATCGACATCGCCCCAGCGCTCCCATTCATTGATTTGACCGATTATGTTCCTGGATGAGGACCCGAGTTCTTCCTGGTGCCTGCCGAGTTCGATAAGACGGTCTGTAACCACGGTCCAGTCACCGCTGATCTCCTTTTGCGGCTGAATATTTTTCCCTGACCCCATCACCCGGAGTATGACCTCAAACGAGGAGTCAATCAGGGCCACTTTTTCCTGGAGTACGGATACATCCCTCCCTTCGGGCGGGTTCTGGTGCTCTACGTGCAAAACCCCTAATGTACGTAAATATTTTACTGTTGCTTCTGCGTCTCCTGTTTCGAAAAGGATGGTGGCTTTTTTCATTTCAACAATCATACCGCCACCACCTCAATATCAGCTTCTTCGATTTTATTTTTGGCAATTTTGCTGCGACCAACGGCATTGGTCATCTGGTCGCCGATATAGATTTTAATCAGGCGGATTGCCTCT
>CAZKEV010000034.1:0-22327 GCA_964551875.1 uncultured Methanomicrobiales archaeon
CGTATTCCCTGCCGCCATCGGGCACCCCGAGATCATGATCCGCGGTCCTGTCCGGTTGTCCGGTGTGGCATGTTCGATCTCGTCGCAGAGCCGGCTGACCCCCTCCCTGAACTGGTCGGGAGAGAGGAAGAATTGCTTCTGCATCACCTGAAGGACTTCGGACCCCCTGATCGGGGGCGGGTTGCGCCTTCTCAGCTCGAAGAGCCGGTGGAGGAGCCGCTTTGTCTCATTTGCCGACCTGATCTCCCGCCTCAGTGCATCGTTGCTCACGACATTTCCGGTCAGGCCCTCCATGAACTTCCCGAACTTCCGGAGCTCAGAAAGGAAATAATCCAGGGCCTCGGGGCTCCCGGGTTTCTGGGGGAGGTCCAGCACATAGGTGGGTATGTAATCAGGGAGGATCTCATACATCTTCTTCTTTCCGTCGCAGGTCGCCTCTGCAACCACCACGTCGACCAGAGGAACATGGGGGCACGCCAGGTCTCCCCCGCAGCATGCGTCGATTACGGCCCCGAACGAGGACTTGATCAGCGGACATATGTTCCTCGGAAGCGATTGCTCTGCCACGGAGATCGTATCGGCTCTCCCGCCGCAGAGCACGATCCGGTCGGCACCCGCTGCAAAGATGATCTCATCCGGAACATAGAGGCAGAAGGTTCCGACGACCTTTATTCCCTTTTCTCTCTCTTTTTTCAACTGGGCGATACGGAGCTCGTATGAGTCCTTAAAAAAGTTGAGACTCTGGAGAGAGGATGGCATGTAGTTCCGATATTCATTTTTTCATAAATCTATTTAGGAGTTACACAATCGGGTTTGAGAAAAAGACACCCTACCTGATTAACCTGAGCAAGGATCTCTGCGGGCGGGCCGATGTCGATGATCTTCCCGCCCCGCATGACTGCCAGAGATGTTTCGGTCCGGCCTGCGAACCGGAACCACGAAGGCTCTGTATATTATCCGGCATTCATTTGGTAACGTGGCAATATTTATCAACTTCAGGATGCATCCTTCCGGGCATGGCAGACATGATGGATTATATGTGGGGCGGTTACAATGGCTATGGATTCCCGTTCTTCGGATGGGGCATGATGCTGATCTGGCTTGCCGTCTTCCTTGCCATTGGATATTTGGTATACCAGGACGCGAATAAAAGGGGGATGAACGGGCTTCTCTGGGGAATACTTGTTATCATCCCGATGGTGGGAATCATTTTTCTGATCTTCTATATAGTCATACGTGAAAGCAGCTCGCAGAAACTCGTACCAGAAGGGAAGAATGCGATGGACATTCTTAAAGAGCGCTATGCGAAGGGAGAGATCACGAGCGAACAATTCAAAACAATGAGTGAAGACCTGAAAAAATAATGATATCATTTTTTTATCGATTCAGAGGTGTCGAGAGTTCTTGTCGCACGAGTTGGCGGAATGAAAAATAACTGTTTACCTGATTTCCGTTCTGGTTTGTATTTTCAGTCCTTCTGTGCTGCTATTACGCAGAAGCCAGCCTGGGAGTCAATTCTGGCCACGCGAAACCCGGTGCCCTTGATGAGCGCCTGAACTTCATCAGATGAATAGAAACGGGCATGGGAGAGGAACCTCCGTTTTCCTCCTTCTCGCAGATATTTCTGGGCAATCTGCCCCTCACGTTCGATAAATCCAAGGACGAGGGTTCCCTGCGGGATAAGGATCCGGTGAAGTTCTCTGAATGCCGGAACCGGGTCATCCAGAAAACAGATGACCGTCACCAGGAGCACAGATGAACAGGACTCGTCCCTGATCGGGATCGATTCAGCTCTTCCGCGGATTACCTCGATCCCCCGCCGGCGTGCCATCCGGCCAAGGGCACGCGATGGTTCGATCCCAAGCGTGATTCCCAGGGGGGCAGCAAACCGTCCGGACCCGACCCCCACTTCGATGGCACGGGAGTCTATTGCGGGAAGGACCCGCCTGATGCGGGCCAGTTCTGCGTGATATTCGCTGCGGTGCTCCTCGAACCAGTGGTCATATTCTTCTGCATATTGCTCGAACACGTCCTCTTGCATGGTGCTTTTCCCAAAAATCATGGCCCATGGAGGTGCTTGCTCACCCGTTCCCCAATAGCATGCTCTCTCTGTTTCAGCAGGGAGAGGTCCATCGTTCCCCCCCGGTACGATGAGAAAAGGAAGTAGACAAAGTCTACCGTCAGGTCCATCACCTCCTTTTTGAACCGGACCTCAACAGTGGTGTCCCCAATAAAACCCTTGATGGAGAACCAGTCGGTCTTTTCGAATTTATAGAACCCGTCGCCGACATTTGGGAGTGCTTCAACCTGCCCGAAGTTCCCGAGATAGGAGAAAAATTCCTTAGTTACCAGGGCGTCGAGAAGGAACTCCTTCATGAAGGAACCGTCTGCGCAGATCTTATGGCGAACCGATCGAAGAATCCGCATTCCCGGCAATCTCCCGAACCGCTTTCGCCGCGATCCGGCACTCTTCATCCGTGGTGAACCAGGAGAGACTGAGACGCACGCAGCCCTTCCCCGCATCAATAGCCTTGTGCACGAGGGGAGCACAGTGGAGCCCGGTCCGGGCAATAATACCATAAGCACGGGCCAGCATGAATCCCACATCGTCGTTCTCCATGCCGTTGATGTTGAATGAAACGATGGGCAGTGAGGGATGGTCGTTGTAGATGGTGATGTTCGGCTCTTTCTTCAACTCCCTAACGAGAAATGATGTCTGGCGCTCCGCTTTTTCAGTGATAATGTCCAAACCTGTTGACATGATAAAAGACACTCCGGCCGCGAGAGAAGCAAGGCCGGGGTAATTGTGGGTTCCGACCTCGAACCGCTCCGGCATCTCCCGGGGGTGGAGGAGTGAGAAGGAGTCCGTCCCGGTACCCCCGAACCGGACTGGGGCGATTAGTTCCGGATCCCGCACGTAAAACCCGCCAGTACCAGGGATTCCGAAGAGTCCTTTATGGCCGGTGAAGACGAACGCATCCACCGGAAGTTCCTGGAGATTGATAGGGATATGGCCGGCTGTCTGTGCCCCGTCGACGATAAGATATATCCCGCGATCATGCAGGATCTCCCCGATGCGGTGGATATCTTGCACTGACCCGAGCACGTTGCTTCCATGAGTCATGACCATGAGCTTGGTATCGGGCTGGATGGCCGCTTCGACAACATCGGGATGGACGAAGCATCCTTCAAAGGGAAGGATGGTCAACCGGATACGATGCTGCCGCTCATATTCGTGGAGCGGTCTCAGCACGGAGTTGTGTTCAAGTGCGGTCGTGAGGACATGGCAACCGTTCTCCTTTCCGGTAAGAAATCCCTGGATGAGAATGTTCAGGGAATCGGTCGCGTTCTGGGTGAACACTACGTGTTCCTTTGGCTCTGCAACGAGCAGCTTGGAGAGTGCCGCCCGGGCGAGTGCGATATAATCCGCACCCTGGCTCCCTGTGGTCCTTCCCGACCCAAAGACCGGCAGGGTGAGGGATTCCGTGACAGCTGCCAGCACCTCTGGGGGTTTCGGCCAGCAAGTTGCAGCATTGTTCAAGTAGATAATTGGTGGGTTGTGAACCATGTGACTCGTTTTCTGATGATCTGGTGACCATGCCTGAAAAAAGAATCGGATCGGATATTCGGGATAACCCTTATCGCAATGGTAAGTGTACAGATATCCGATGGCAGCGATAACTGCTGAAACGTTGAGGGAAGCAGCTGAGCTGCTTGGAATTCGGGAACAGGCCAGTTTAAACGAGATTCGTCTCCATTACTATGAGCGGATTAAGGAATGGCACCCGGATATGTCCCAGAAAGAGCCTGCACTGTCCCATGAGATGACTATACGCCTGAAGGATGCTTATGATCTTCTGATCGATTACTGCATGAATCATATCTTCTCTTTCCGGGTCGAAGATCTAGTAAAGAACCTGGATCAGAACCCTGTTGATTACTGGATGGAACGGTTCGGTGATGACCCGATATGGGGCTAACAATCCTCCACCCTTCTCATCCATTCGTGTTTTACAATCGAGGAGAAAGGGGGGCTCCCCCAAGAAGGGCAGGAAATTCCGCCCAACCCGGAACCTTATGCGGGGGTGTTCATCGTTCTTCTATGAGGAGGAATCCTGATGAGTGATATTATTGCAGTCCGTGACCTGACCAAAGTATTCGGGACCACCACTGCCGTTGATCATATCTCGTTCTCGGTGCAGAAGGGGGAGATCTTTGGCTTTCTCGGACCGAACGGTGCAGGGAAGACCACCACCACGCGGATGCTGACCGGCATTATACCGGCTGATGCCGGGGGTGCCACCGTCCTCGGATACAACATCCGGACGGACCCTGTACCCGCAAAACAGGGTTTTGGCGTCGTGCCCGAGACCTCGAATGCCTACACCGACCTCACCGCCTGGCAGAACCTGATGCTGATGGGCGAGCTGTACGGGCTCGACCGTTCCCGGGCAACGCGGCGTTCAGCCGATCTCCTTGAGACACTGGGGCTGTTGGAGAGGAAAGACCAGAAGGTGCAGGGGTACTCAAAGGGCATGAAGCAGCGGCTCATCCTGGCGATGGCACTCCTCCATGAGCCGGAATTGCTTTTTCTCGATGAGCCCACGAGCGGGCTCGATGTGCAGAGCACCCAGATGATTCTCTCGATGCTGCGCGAGCTGAACAGGCAGGGAACCACCATCTTTCTTACCACGCACAACATGGAGGAGGCCAACCGGCTCTGCCACCGCGTCGGTATTATCCGGGCCGGGAAGATGGTCGCAATCGATGCGCCGGAAAAACTCAAGACGGCAATCGACCGGGTGCACCGTATCGAAGTGAGTTTTGACCGTGAAGTATCCGGTGATGCCCTTGCCGGACTTGGCGGCGTGACCGGGGTGAACCGAACCGGTGACAAATGGCAGATCACCACAGACAAGAGGGATGCCGCCATCCGATCCATGGTGACCTTCAGCCAGCAGAATGGAGTAGAGATTGTAACGCTGAACACACTTGCCCCCTCGCTCGATGAAGCGTTCCTCAGGCTGACGCAGGAGGCGAAACCATGAACCCGGCTGGTTCTTTCGAACAGCTGCGGCGGTCTTGGGCGATTGCAAAGAAAGACATCCGCATCTATTACTTCAAAGGCCCTGTCCTCATCTTCGGAGTCTTCATGCCGGTCTTCCTGTTCCTTGCCTTCTTCATGGGGAGCAGGCAGCTCCCCCTTGCGTTTCTCATCTCCGGACTGATCGGGATGACGCTCTTTTTCACGGCCACCGCAGTGTCTCCCGCTATTTTTCCGTGGGAAGGGCAGGCAAAGACTCTTGAACGGCTTGCTTCGTGCCCGATAACGATAGAGGCAATTGTCTTTGGTGATATGATTGCCTCGATCCTCTTCGGAATCGGGATCACCCTGGTGACTATAATCATCGGGCTGGCGCTCGGGCTTTCTCTCCTCCACGGGATTACGCTGCTTGCCGCAATCTTCCTTGCCGCGTGCTGCTTCTCTGCGATCGGGATGCTGCTTGCAGTGCCGCCAACGAACGTGCCGTCGAACATCATGATGCTCTCCTCGCTGATTAAGTTCCCGCTCGTCTTTATCTCCGGCATCTTCATCCCGCTCGAGCAGATGCCGTCATGGGGACTAGTGCTCTCCGTCTGTTCTCCGCTCACCTACTTCACCGATCTTGTGCGATACTCGTTTACCGATGCGCACTATTATCCCGTGCTGATCGATGTCGCCGCTCTTGGAGTTTTCACTCTTGTTTTCACCGCCGGCACGATGTACCTGCACAAGAGGACCATGCCACGGAGGATATAAACTGCCATGAGGCCATGGGCAGCTAGGTGCTTCGAACATAACAACCGTTTGGTGGATTGTTCGCCACCCACTTACCCGGCCTCTCGTCGCTCCCAGGGGGGCTCTGCTGCCACCTTTCGCTCATCGCTCGGGAAGGGACGGCATAAAGTTTGGTCAAGGCGAGGATTGCTCTCTTCCTTGTCATTGCGCCTCTGGCGCGATGAACGGGTTTTCATCGCGAGAAGACCGGCCAATCATGCGGGCCTCTCACGTCGGCGACTGGGGTTCAAATCTTCATAGCTGCATCCGGTATTGCCTGTTTTTATCCAGGTGATGGGATTCGGAAGTGACCCTATCCGCGTGACATTCCGAATTCCTCTCATTAGAGACACCGTTCGGCTTCTCCTTGATGGATCACCGCATTTTATCTTCACACCCGATGCGTGGCTCAGGACGGGCGATCCATGAGGCCGCGAATCCGAAGCCAACCCGATCTTCCAGTCAGGAGGGGTTCGCGTGAAGGTGTTCCCGCACCCGTTCCTCGATCTCGCGGAGAGGCCGGTGGAGATCCCTCGCGATCCTCCGGAGGTCTTCGTACTCGGGTTTTACGCTGATGAGCCGGCCATCCACGGTCGAGGTCTTCACGCGCACATCGAAGATCTCACCCGCCACCGGAACCTTGCGGATCTCATTCGACCTCAGCGCTACCAGGCGGGGCTGGTCGAGGACCCGGACGCCGAGGGTCCCTGTCTCTTCCATGAGGATCGCGAGGATCCCCTCGTATCCCTCCGGCGGGCAGATGACGTGGACAACGTGCACGGGCCGGTTCTTCTTCCCGAGCGCCGGTGTGATGAACACATCGACCGCCCCCGCCTCGCGGAGCCGCTCGAAGGTGTACCCGATTGCCTCGCCGGAGATATCATCGAGGTTCGTCTCCAGCATGGTGATCCGGTCAGGGATCGCCCGAAAGTTTCTCCCCTCGATGACCCTGAGCACGCCCTGAGTCCCGCCTTCCGTTTTCGTGCCGATCCCGTAACCAGCACGGACCGGAGTCATCGCAGGGAAGACCTCGGTCATCGTACCGGCGAGGTTCGCGAGGAGGGCGGCACCCGTAGGGGTGGTGAGCTCGCCTGGCGACGGGAAAGCCGAACAGGCGATCCTGTGCCGGGAGAGGATATCGAGCGTCGCCGGCGCGGGCACGGAGAATTCGCCATGCGCCGTCTTCACCGCACCGCCACCGAGGGCCGGAGGTGTTCCGTAGATCTCGCCGTCCAGGAACCCATCCCTGCTGAGGAGGGAGACCACTCCGACCACGTCAAAGACGGTGTCCACCGAAGCGATCTCATGGAGGTGAAAACCCGAACCATGGAGCCGGATCTCGGCTTCAATGAGATCCTCGACGACCCGGAGGGCCATTCCTGCAGCCGCATCGGAGAGACCGGCCTCCCGGGAGACCACCGCGACCGCCTCCCGGAGCTCACCCGGCTCATACATCTTGAGCTCCTCGATATCGATCCTGAGCTGGGATGCTGCGATCGGGGAGGAACCGGCCTTCCTGACCTCATATTGAAACTGGCGGCAGCAGGCAAGGCTGCGTATGGCCTCTGCGACCGGTTCGAGGGCCTCAGGCGAACCGGCAAGGTCCACGAGGGCCGCAAGGAGCATATCCCCCGATATACCCGATACCCTGGGGTCGATGACAAGGACCTTCATGGCCGGTCCGGTCACTCCGGAGCCTTCTCGGTGAGCCGGGAATAGATCCCCTTCGCGACCGCGATGACCTCCCGCGCCCGGTCCCTCCCGCCCGGAATTGCCCGGGTCAGGTAGGCACCCTTCTCGGCATCCCCCGCTGCATCGTCTTCCTTCGCACCCTTCAACGCGGCGACGGCCGCCGGGACTGTCACGTTGATGATGGTATGGCCGATGTACATCAGCTCCTGTGCGAGAACCGCGCCGGCGAAGATCGCCGTGCCCATGTCAGGATTATCCCGGCCCTTCCCGTCGACCACGAACTCAGGGACAACGCGGGCCGAGAGGTTCTCGATGTGGTACGGCTTTCCGTCAATGGTGATGTCATACGAGATGAAGGCATCGAAGGCCCAGTACCTCTTCGTGAACCGGTCGGTACGCCTCCCCTGCGGCCGGATGGAGGTGAACTTCAGCCCGATCTTCCGCCCGGTGAAGCCGGAGAGGATGGCAGACCCCCGCTTTTCCACGGCGGCCATACGCTCCTCGTCAAGGGCCTTTGCGGCCTCCTCGACGGTTCTTCCCGCCTCCAGCATCTCGTAGACCTTTACCGCCCGCCGGTAGATAGCCCGGTCCCTCACCCCTTCACTCGCCAGCACGCAGGCATGAGTGACAGGGCCGCGGGAGACGGTCTCCGCTTTCCGTGCGATGGTGTTTAAGGAGCAGAGCGCCATCTCCGGGTCGATGAAGGAGTTCAGCTTGTACGCCGTGATCACCTCGGCGGCCTTGTGTGCGTCGCCCCCGTTCGCGATGAGGAGGCGGAGGGCCGGCATCACATCCCCGCAGACATGGCCGAGGGGCGGGTTCACCGGCCCGCCGGAGAACCCGGCGCCGATGATGGGGGACTCCTCGAACCCCGCGAAGATCTCGTCGAGGGCCATGGACGCGATGACCGACGGTCCCCCGATATCCTTCAGGATGAGCCCAAAGTCCCCGACGACCCGGGCTGTGTCGTACTCCTCCCTCGTTCCCCGGACATGTATCTTCTCCGGGAGCTTCGCGGCCTCGACCGCCCCTTTCCCCGCGAGATACGCGGAGTCGACCGTCCCGAAGGGGCCGAACTCCTCACCGAGGGCAGCGTCCGGGTGGACCAGCTCCATCGAGACGGCTGCGCCGATGAGTGCGGGCCAGAGGGGGTACGGGGTGATCCCGGCCCCGACCATCGCTTCCATCATCGCCTCGGTCCCGACCTTCGCCGTGTTCCGGGCGAGCTCCGGGATGTTGATGTCCTCCCCGAGGGCCGAGTGGCCGTAGATGGCGCCGCCCGCGATGAAGGGGGGGAGGATCGACCCGTCGACCCGGGTCAGCTTCTTCTCCCGGAGCTGGGTGTAGACAGCGAGGTAGGCGGGGAAGGCCGGGACCTTGTGGGTGAACTTCCCGGTCGTGAGCGCGATGGCGCTCGTCCTCGGCGCCCCGGCATGCATCCGGGCGATGGCCCCGAGTTTCCTGTTCCCGAGGGGGACCCCGGCACGGGCGCAAGTGCCCGTGAAGTACGCGAGGGCGGCCACGATCAGCGCCGCGTTCTCCGGTGCGGCCCCCGCGAGCATCGCCTGCTTCACCGCCTTCTCGATCACCATGTCGAGGGGCAGGCTCGCCGCAGCTGCGTCCACCATCACCATCCGGCTGCTCATGAGCTGCATCTCCGGTGAACCGATGTTGCAGAAGACATCCTCCGCGAGCGAGTTAGCGGCGCAGTACACCGGGATGACCAGGGAACCGTGCCCCTTTGTCGCGGCCTCCAGCTTGTCGTTCGTCATGTAGTCGGGCTTGAACGTGGCGGCCATGCACGCCGCCAGTACCACCTTCTCTCTCTCCGCATCCGTCATCTCACTCCCTCCTGATCTTCGAATCGATACCTAGGCAGAAGTGGGTATTAAAGGAAGTGGTGGGGCCGGGACCTGAACCTGAACCGGAGGTATTCCAGCCCGGAGATAGAGGTGAAAGCCCGCCAATCATCCCGGCCTTTCACGCCGAGGACTGGGGTTCAAATCCCCATAGCAGCATAAGAACAAAAGGTTATCTGCTTCTTTTTTAATTTTATCGATTTTAATCAAGAATTATAAAGGTATCCCCAAAATGCGATCGGAATATAAAGTATCCTTCGAACTC
This sequence comes from uncultured Methanomicrobiales archaeon, assembly GCA_964551875.1. Taxonomy (GTDB): domain Archaea; phylum Halobacteriota; class Methanomicrobia; order Methanomicrobiales; family JACTUA01; genus JACTUA01. Next base: position 9,635 of record CAZKEV010000034.1, read on the forward strand.
GGGTTCACCGGAGCGTTCGATATCAACCGTGTCGGCTGATTATGAGTGTTTCATATTCCCCTGTGCTGCAATTGCAGCACCCAGGGCCCCGGTGATCTGGGGTTCGAACGGGACGTAAAGGGTGACACCCAGATCCTTCTCGAGCGCTGCCTTCATCCCGGCATTCTTCGCCACCCCACCGACGAACGCGATATGCTCCTTCAATCCCATCCGCTTCGCCATCACCACGACTCGCTGCGCGATGCTCGCGATCAGGCCTGCCGCGATATCCTCCTTTGTGATGCCCCTCGCCCGGAGCGAAATCACCTCCGACTCTGCAAATACCGTGCACATGCTGGTGATGGCAGCAGGGTGACTGGACGCAAGCGCAAGGCCGCCAAGGTCGTTGATCGGAACCTCCAGCGCTTTTGCCGTGTACTCCAGGAATTTCCCGGTCCCTGCGGCACACTTATCGTTCATGAGGAAGTCCGTGACTTTCCCGTCCTCCACCACGATGACCTTGGAGTCCTGGCCACCCACATCGATGATCCCCCTCACCTCAGGGAAGAGAAATGATGTTCCCTTCGCGTGTGCCGTAATCTCACTTATCGACTTATCTGCAAACGAAATGGAATTCCGGCCATACCCTGTGGCATACACTTTCCCGATCTCCTCTCTCCCGATGTGTATGCTCACGAGGAGCTCGTCGAACATATTCCCAGAAGCGGTGAGAAAGTCGAAGGCGGTGCCTGCGATCCGGTATCCCATGATCTCCCGGTCCTTTAGAAGGAGCACCTTCGTCGTGGCGGCACCCGCGTCGATCCCCGCAGAGATCACGCGATCATCTCCAGGAACGCATCGACCCGGATCCCGATCTGTTCCATGTCCGAGTCTCCATAGTCGGACTCGATCGCGAGCAATGGGATTTTCTCCTTCTTCAGGGCCCTCTGCACCCGGAGGCGTTCGATATTGTAGGCATGGCAGAACTGCAAGGTGTAATATACCACGCCCTGGACATCATACTGTTTCGCGAGATCCACGATACGGGCGACCCGCTGGTCATTAGGGGTCATGCATGCGCAAGGGATTTCCAGGTACCGCTCTGCGAGGGCCTTCCAGGGGTCTGCGTTCTCGTCAACGAGATCCCAAAACGATCTTGTCCCGGTACAGCTCTCCTCAACCACGATCACCCCGCCTTTCTGCTCAATAATGTCCGGCACTTTCGTATTCCCTGCCGCCATCGGGCACCCCGAGATCATGATCCGCGGTCCTGTCCGGGCGGCCCGTGGTACGTGTTCCATCTCGTCACAGAGCTGGCTGACCCCCTGCCTGAACTGGTCGGGAGAGAGGAAGAATTGCTTCTGCATAACCCGGAGGACTTCGGACCCCCCGATCGGGGGCGGGTCGCGCCTCCGAATCTCGAAGAGCCGGTGCAGGAGCCGCTTTGTCTCATTTGCCGACCTGATCTGCCGCCTCAGTGCATCGTTGCTCACGACGTTTCCGGTAAGGCCCTCCATGAACTTCCCGAACTTCCGGAGCTCAGAAAGGAAATAGTCCAGGGCCTCGGGGCTCCCGGGTTTCTGGGGGAGGTCCAGGACATAGGTGGGTATGTAATCAGGGAGGATCTCGTACATCTTCTTCTTCCCGTCGCAGGTCGCCTCTGCAACCACTACATCGACCAGGGGGACATGAGGGCACGCCAGGTTTCCCCCGCAGCATGCGTCGACCACCGCCCCGAACGAGGACTTGATCAGCGGACATATGTTCCTTGGAAGCGATTGCTCTGCCACGGGGATCGCATCGGTTCTCCCGCCACAGAGCACAATCCGGTCGGCACCCGCTGCAAAGATGATCTCATCCGGAACATAGAGGCAGAAGGTCCCGACGACCTTTATTCCCATTTCTCTCTCTTCTTTCAGCTGGGCGATACGGAGCTCATATGAAACCGTAAAAAAGTCGAGACTCTGGAGAGAGGATGGCATGCAGTTCCGATATTCATTTTCATGATGAATCTATTCAAAGGTGCCGTCCCCCTGTACCGTTACCATTAAAAAATCACAGCGTGCCCCGTTCCCTGCAAAGCGGGGCAATCTACCTGCATCCCATCGGGAAACACGATACCCAGGACATTACAGACACAGTACACGGCGACTCCCGGCTCTTTGGATCTCCCGTTCTGGTTTGCATTTTCAATCCTTCTGTGCTGCTATTACGCAGAAGCCAGCCTGGGAGTCAACTCTGGCCACGCGAAACCCGGTACCCTTAAGGAGTGCCTGAACTTCATCGGATGAATAGAAACGGGCACGGGAGAGGAACCTCCGTTTTCCTCCCTCTCGCAGATATTTCAGGGCAATCTGCCCTTCGCGTTCAATAAATCCAATAATGAGGGTTCCCTGCGGGACAAGGATCCGGTGAATTTCTCTGAATGCCAGAACCGGGTCATCCAAAAAACAGATAACCGTCACCAGGAGCACAGATGAACAGGACTCGTCCCTGATTGGGATTGATTCCGCTCTTCCGCGGATTATTTCGATCCCCCGCCGGCGTGCCATCCGGCCAAGAGTACGCGATGGTTCGATCCCGAGCGTGATTCCCAGGGGGCCGGCAAACCTCCCGGATCCGACTCCCACTTCGATGGCACGGGAGTCTGGTTGGGGGAGGAGACGCCGGATTCGGTCCAGTTCCGCGTGGTACTCGCTGCGATGCTCCTCGTACCAGTGGTCATATTCTTCTGCATAGTGCTCGAACACATCCTCCGACATTGCGTTCCCCGTCAGTCACGTCACCCGGGACAGGTGGTACGTCTCCGACAGGTAGGGGAGGTCCTGGGCGACGTAGACGAACGCGAACCAGCGCCACTTCCCCCACCTTTCAGTAAGCCGTGAGACCACTTCGGGAATCGCTCTACGCGGGTCCTTCGGGGTTTTTCCAAGGAAGAGCTCGGAGAAGATCACCACGCTCCAGACATCGATGGGAAACGTCCCGAGGATGATCCCGGCCGAGTACGGCCCCACGCCGGGGATCTCTGTCAGCCGTTTGACTGCATCCTCCTCTGACAAGGAAGAGAGGTCGTCGTATGAGATCGGGTGTTCTGACAGGAACCGTGCGGCTTTGACCAGGCGTTCCGCCCGGTAGCCGATCTTCGTTTTCTTCCACAGTTCGTCAGGATCAACAACCGCGATCTCCCCTGCCCTCGGCCAGAGGGTCACTTCCCGGCCACTGAAGGAGATCGATCTTCCGTAGTGCTCCAGCAGGGCGTCCATCATTTTATTGCTCCGGGCCATCGGCGCCATCTGGAGCAGATGGGCGAGGATGACATCCCCGAAGAGATCGGTCGCCCCCCCGATCCGCATACCGTTGAGGTGTTTTACGACGGCAGAGAGGATGGGATCTTTCTTCGCAAACCGGTAGAAACCGGGGAGATCTTCGTCACCACCGAGGGCAGACCATACCTCGGTTTTCAGGAGCCCGACCTGATCCTCTTCCAGAGGGGACTGACCATATGCAGTGACCTTCACCGTGTTCCCCTCCGCCGAGAGTTTCAACCCCACGGGGATGTCCTGGAGATACATCCCGCTCCACAGGGTCCGGTCCTCGAAGGTCTCCCGCAGCGTGGACCAGTGCCACCCCGCTGGCTTCGCGACCGTGAGGGAGAAGTCGAAAGGATCGGGGATGGTAAGGGTGAACCGGTGGATCTCTTTCAGCTGCATGGGCAGCTCGATTGTGGAGGGGAGGGGTGATTAAGGGAACGGTTGAATTATCCCATTTTTGTTGTGAATCATAGATTCACCTCGCGTTTTTCACATTTACTAAAAAAATATATAACCAGCTTTATGCTATTCTAAAGTAATATGGAAAATCCGTATATTCGAAAAGAAGTAGGGATTCGATATAAACTTATAAAAATTGAAAATATTCGAGAATTAGCAAGATATTTAAACAGTTTATATGCTGTAAGTTATCAAATCTATGAAGAAGAAAGAAAAAGAAATGAAGAATTGAAAGCAAAAACGCTCAAAGGAGAAGTTTCATTAGACGATTTTTTAACCCATCCCCATCCGATTAAACCAGAATGTAAATATGAACTTATTTGGGAAAATAATCGATATTCATATAATAATATAGATATCATAAACGGAGATTTTTTAGAAGTAAGAAAGATAGATTCGATTCATATTCAGTATTCAGGAATTAATGGATTGGATATCGACATAGTCTTAAAACACAGTCATTTTTGTCGCGCAACTAATTCAGTAACTATCGAAGGCTATAATGAAACTCTGATCTCAGGGATTCTCACCCAATTAACGGAAATGATAAGCCGATGGGAAACTCAAAGCACTTGGGTTTACGAGCTCAAAGGTAAACTGTTCGTATTGTTTTCAACGGTAATTATTGGTTTCTCATTTGACTATATTCTCTTAGAACTCCTAAGTTGGGCGATTAAAATCAATTTAATCAATATCTCAGTTGTATTATTCTCCTTTATTCCAAGCATAACTTTTGCATTTATTTTTATAACGACAATGATGGATAAAATTAAATTGTTGTATCCATGCATAGAAATCTTTACAGGTCCTCAACATCTCAGTATTGAGAAGGAAAAGCGCGATGCATTAGGAAAATTATTAATTATAATCGTTATTCCAGTAATTTTAGGCCTAGTAATCGGATTAATTTTTTATGTTCTGGCATTATTCACAGGGGGTAGCTAGAAAATGCAACTTTTCAATCGAAGAATATTGACCATAGTTTTCAGTATTATTATAGTTGTTATTTTTTTCCAAACAATATACAGAATGTTATACCAGACATTATTGTCAGTCATTGTTCCGTCAACAAGCCCTGAGTTTTATAAATTATTGATATTTTATGATCCAAACAATCTAAGTTCAATAATGATTATTTTAGGAATATTAGCAATCCTAATTGTGACCATTTTTAGACCAGATCAGATTGATTGATTATCTTCTTCCAAACTATTTTTTTATATCGTTATTCCCGGTGAGACCGAATTACAATTTAGGTTTTAATTGTTGACAATTCTAATCTTAGGACCTCCCCACACCCATACCCTCATCTCCTTCCGGTGACAAAATTTCGGGATATGCCGAACCTCACCGTGGCGGTCCTCGGGCAGCCCGGTTTTGCGAAAGACCTGGGAAAGACGGGCACCATATCCGATATCACGCTCTACAACCTGAAACGCGATGATGTGTCGGTCACCTTCATCGAGCCGACGAGGTACCCGGAGAAGATCGCCCCGCTCTTCTTCGCGGTCTCGACCGCGGACCGGGCGATCCTTGTGGTCGACGAGGTGAACGCGGCCTTCGGTGAGACGCTTCTCATGCTCCAGTGTGCAGGGATCTCGAAGGGACACCTTATCCTGAGGAACTACCTGACGAGGGACCAGCTCCTGCCCCTGATCCGAGGGACCATTCTCGAGGGCTACGAGGTCTTTGCAGGGAACGTGAACGAGCTCCGGGAGATGCTTCTTGACGAGGCTGCGGCAATCGGGAAGATCGCGGGCGAACCTGCACCGGTGGGGACGGTCCCAGTCGACCATTTCTTCAACGTCAAGGGGATCGGGACGGTGGTCCTCGGGAGTGTTGTTTCGGGTGCGATCCACGCCCACGACACCGTTCAGGTCCTGTCAATAAAGAAACAGGCGCAGGTGAGGTCGATCCAGAAGCTTGACGAGGATGCCGATATCGCCGTGAAGGGGGATCGGGTGGGGGTCAGCCTCAAGGGCATCGAGGCCGGCGAGCTGGACCGGGGATACGTCCTTTCCAGTGATCCGGGTATGAAGACCACGGCTCTCATCACGGGGCGGATCGATCTCGTGAAGTTCTGGACCATCCCTCTGAAGGAGGGCATGGTGATCCACGCCGGCCACTGGATGCAGTTCCTCCAGGGCAGGATCGAGATGGTGGATGACAGTAACGGCGACAAACGGCCGCATGTGACCCTCCGTCTCGACAAAGAGATCGTCCACCCGCCCGGGGCGCGTGCGGTCCTCCATTACCTCGAGGGCGGCAAACTGCGGGTGATGGGGACCCTCTGTCTTTCATGAAGACGAGGGGAAGCATGGTTTCTGTGAACACCATGCGACGATGAGCCTTCCATGAAGGCGAATAGGAGCACCGTTTTCGAGGATGGTGCGACCATAAGTCTTCCCTGAAGACCAGGATAACTTCACGTCCGCGCGAGACCATGCGAGGTCCGGCATTCGATGTACCTGGAGCGTCTGCGACGAGGATCGCCCACCATATCCGGTTTAAGGTGGATATTTATACAGTCATTTTAAAAATTCATGTATGCCGGGTGATGATCAGGAGAGGGGGATCTCCCCTCAGGCCAGGGAACAATCCCCGGAAATGGAGGATAAATACCTAAAGGATTTATTCGAGAAGGAAATTGCATCGGAACAAACAAGGAACAAAAACTGGAAAATTGGAATATTTTTCATTTCATGTGTCTTGGTAATCTGTATGTACGCACTTTTTTCTGGACCGCTATGGGCGTCATTTGCTCCAGGTTCTGAAACAACGCGGCCGGCGTATATCCTGCCCTCGGACACGATTCGGCCGGCGTATACACCTGTTCCGGATACAACCCAGCCGGCGTCCTCATCACTACCGGCCGCAGAACAGCCTAAATACACACCAACCTCTGTGACACAGGGGGCATCAACGAAGGACGCTCCTCTTGTGATCAATGGAGATGCGAATCCCGGTTTCCCTTACTGGCCTTCGGGAACCATAGCCTATTCCTTTGACTCAGCGAATCCCTGCAGTGCCGGTAAAACCAGCAACCTCGCCCGGGCGTTCAAAATCATAAATGATAAGACCGACGGTTTGGTTTCCTTTGTCAGGAGTCCAGACGCTCAACTGGTCATCGCCTGTCATGATTCCCCGGCGCCGCTGGAAACGACGGCCTGGACAAGCTTATGGATCGACGATAGGGGATTCATCCATGATGCCACGATTGACTTTTATCCCCTTCCGCCGGGTACTTCTGAGTGTGATTATCCGTCTCTGGAAATCCACGAAATATTACACGCATTGGGCCTTCAGGACATGTCTTCCGGGAATAACGTGATGAATCTGGGAACGGCCGGAGGTGATTGGAGTCAATGCAGGGAAATGGATGCAGACATGGTGAATTGCCTCAAAAACATTTATTCTAACGGACGCAAGGGACAAACGTGCACAGGAATACCCCATAAATAGAATCTTCACTGGACTTTTTTTAAAAAAAACCGGCCAGCAATTCCTCAATGGAATGAACCGGAGAGGGTGAACCGGTGGGCCTCGGCGAGTTGCATGGGCACTACTATATGTGGAGGAACCCCTCCGGCGCGAGGCTCGTCGCGAGCATCACCATGTTGATCTCCCGGTGCTCGGTCCAGCTGCCCGCTTCCCGGTTCCTCTCGTCCATCCAGAACTTCGTGATGGTTTCCCCGAGAGGCATGTACGTCTCGAGGGCTTCCGCCTGCACCTGGAGGGAACTGTCCGTGCCAAAGAGACCCGGGTTTTCATGGATCAAATGGAGGAGCCTGTCGACTCCCGAGAGCCCGATGGAGAGCCCGATCTCCCGGAAGGCCAGGCGGTAATCGGCGGGTAAGCCCTGGCACCCGCTGTCAGCGAAGGCGTCCAGACCGAACAGGGTCGCCTCCAGGACATCGCCGAGCAGGCCCGGTAAATCCACGGGCGATCCGAGGTCTTCCATGAACCCGGGGCCACCATGAACCATGATCTGCGCGATCCGCAGGGCATCGAACAGGAGGCCACCCGTACCGAGCGGGTCGTCCGTGGCCAGATCCATGCCCTGGAGGATTCCGGCCATCTCGGCGATCTCTGCGCCGAGATCGGGGGCTGGCGAGGGTCCGGGATCCTTTGCCGCGGTGAGCTGCAGCTCGCAGTAGGTGACAAGCCCGTCGAGGGGGTCGTGCTGGCCCATGGAGGGAACGAGGGGATAGGTGAGGTCGATACTCATCTTCCAGTACATCCTTGTCCCGCCGCCTCGGGGAGAATCATAGGTGAATTTTGCGTGGGCGGTCTTCGCGAGCTCGATCGCCCACCCATTATACCTCGGGTCTCCGGTTGCCCGGCTCGCCCTGTTGAGAGCATGCATCCACTTGGTCAGGTAGTGGTAGTACTGCCCGTCCTGGTCCCATTCCAGCCGATCGCTGGCCGGTTCGCCCCGCCTGCGCTCAGGCAGTCTCTTCCCGATCCGCAGGCCCCCGATGGCCGGATGCATCTCCCCCTCCCGCTCGTCCAGGCCACTTATCCAGCCTCTCCTCGGGTCATCGTCGCGGTGCAGGCCGAGGGTGTGATGCACCTGGTCGACAAGGTGCAACGCGAGATCGCGGAAGGCTTCATCCTTCGTCTGGTGGAAGAGTCCGAGGTAGTTGCAGACCGCGAAGGCATCTGTCCACAGGTAGCGCCGCGGGGGAGCTCCCTCCGGGTCAAGTCCGGTCATGCGTGCAAACTCCCGCATGTTCTCCCGGGCGGCTGCAATGTCTGTATCCTTCATATTCTTCCTCTCTTGGAGATCATGAACCCGGGGATCATGTTCGCATGAGGCCGGCTTCACCATCGAAGAACCTCACCGCTTCCGGGAGGCAGGTCACGACCCCGCGGATCCCGGACACGGTCAGGGTCATAAGGATGGCGTCGATCACCTCCTCACGGGTCGCACCTGCCTGCTTCGCCATTTGCAGGTGGGCCTTCACCGCCAGGGCATCTCCCATCGCGGCCTTCATCGCGATGTAGACGAGCTGCTTGGTCTTCTGGTCAAGCCCCTTCGAGGCGACGATCGACATGATGAGGCCGTTGAAGGCCTTCGCGACCTCCGGAGCCTCTCTCTGGAACACTTCCATCGGGTTCTCGGTCATGGGAAATCATCAGCAGATCTTCGGTTAATACCCTTTCCTTCGTATCACACGGAATGCGGGCATTCCCATACCCTCTCGGGATCCTGCTTCTCCCCTGGTGAAGAACCTTTATCCCCATGCTGGCGGAATGGGGTCACATGGATACAGAGCTCCGTGATGCGTTCATCAGGTCGTGGGAGGCCCATTTCGAGGGGTCGGAGCTGCCCATCACCTTCGGGATTGGCATAGATACCGGCAAGGTGAAGAAGGCCCCGGTCCCGAAGGGCTGGAGGTGCCTCATCTGCGATCTCACCCGGATACGCAACGGGATCCCCCTTGCCTTCGACAATGAGTCCCTCACCTGCGCCGGGGCGAAGTTCTACCTGGGCTACACGGCTGAACGGGCCCCCGAGTTCCGCTACTTCCTCTCGTACGGGAAGCCCGGCGTGGTGGAGGGGGAGCGGTACAAGCGGACCCCTGAGATCGTTGACGAGGCCACCAGGCATTCGATCCGAATCCCCGCACAGGGAAGATGCTACACGTTCAAACGGTGGGACCAGCTGACCGCCGACGATTCACCCGAGGTTGTCATCTTCTTTGCCCGGCCCGAGGTCCTCTCCGGTCTCTTCACCCTGGCGAACTTTGACGAGACCGATCCGAACGGCGGCGTCTTCTGCCCCTTCGGCGCAGGGTGCGGCTCCATCATCTACCACCCGTGGCTCGAGCAGCAGAAGGAGAACCCGAGGGCAGTCCTCGGGATGTTCGACCCGTCGTCGCGCCCGTGCGTCCCATCCGATGTTCTGACCATGGCCATCCCCATGAAGAAGTTTGTAAAGATGGTCGGGTACATGGAAGAGAGCTTCCTCATCACCCCGGCATGGAAGAAGGTGATGAGGAAGATCAAACGGAGCAGGGAGATCCATGCGGGCTGAGCTACCCGGGGAGGAAGGTTTACTTCGGGAGAAGATTGGGCGTTTGCCCTCGGCCCTGGAAGAGCTGCAACTCCGATGATAGTGGATATCCCGGCTTCATCGGGTTTCTCGGAGGGGGTATCTCCGGGTTGGAGATTGATCGGAATAAAAAGAGGTGAAATTCAGCCGACCTGTATCTCCTTCTTCCCCGACCAGAGCCCGTGGAGGTTGCAGTACTCCACGGCTTGGATCACCCCGCCCTTCTGGAGCTTCAGCTTGAGGACTACCTCGGGCTGGACCGTGACCGGGGCGAAGGAGACGTTCGAGAGGACGATGGGATTGAACGCCCTCCCGTCCTCCACCAGGTACACGGAGATCCAGCGGATGGAGTGCTCGACCGTGTTCGGGTGTGGCCCGATGGTGACCTTCACATCGAAGGCCTCGTCAGGCTTTACCTTCGCGGGGGCCACGATCTTGGGCGTGTGGCTCTCGCGCTTTCCGAGGGCCTCTCCTGCTGCATTGTCAAAGGTGTAGATCAGATCTCCGAAGTTCTTCATCTCGGCCATAACGTTCACCGGTGTAGGGAGGGGCGGAGGATGCTAATGAAGATTACGGTCACGGGAGTGCTGACTTTCCCATGGTATGGGCGAAATTCTTATCACGCGGTATCCCCAGGTGAAGAGTGGTGAAGGCAGGGCCGTGAGAATGGCAGGAAAAGGAGGAGGGGTGCCCCGCGGGAGAAGAGGCGAGGGATCCGATGAACTGGGGAGATCCTTACGGGCGAGGTACAGGACCACGCTCATCGATAAGCTGACACGGCAGGATCTCAAGGATCTCAAGTTCTACCTGGAGAACCAGTTCGACGAGCATCGCAACCTGAACCTGGTGTATAAGAGAAAGTTCGAGTGGACCTTGCGCAAGTACCTTCACGAAGAGGTATTGACGAGGGAGATCACGGGAATCGAGGTCCTCATCCGCGGTCTGAAGCCTGAGGATCTTAAAAGCTAGGATCCGCCTGTCCCGGGACGGTCTCTCACGGGGCGGGGGCCCGGCCTGACCCTTCAAGATCCCTGAGATACCGCTCCCTTCTTAGGACGTAGGCATCGCCCCCGGGGCCGAAGGGGACGTACTCGGAGACCTTCCAGCCTTCTGCAGCGAGCCTGATTTTGGTCATTTCAGAGAGCCCTTTCAGGAACCCGAACTCCACGAGTTCTCTCTCGTCATCGAACTCCCGCTCGGTCCAGTCGATCAGGTCCGGGTCATGGGTGCCGATCGAGAAGGGGGCCCGCAGGGCCTTCAGGATCCCGGCATCCTGCTCGGTCGCCTGCCGGATCTGGGCGAGGCCGGAGTAATCGCCAAGGTATGCACCTTTCACGAGACGAACACCGATCCCCTGTGAGACCATCCTCCTGATGTCCTCATCGGTCCGCTGGAGGTATGACTGGAGGGCGACGGTGATGCCGGGGTGCTCCTTTCTGCACGCGAGAGCCGCGTCGAGGGTGAGGTCCACGGATCCCTTCCCTTCCATATCTAGCTCGAGGGGGACCTGGTATCGGGCCGCTTCATGTGTGATCCGGAGCATATGATCAAGGCATGTTGCCTGGTCGAAGATGCTCCCGATGGCACTGAGCTTCACCGAGAGTGAGGCACCGGATTTCGTTGGGGCAATCCCCTGGATACAGGCAATATCTCCCTCGACTGCTTTTTGCGCCTCATCCATGGTCCTCGCGTACTCCTGGAGGAGCGCGAGCGTGCACCGGATCTTCTGGCTTTTCCGTTCCGTGACCCATGCGAGGGCAGATGCCTGATCCGGCAGGGTCCAGCGGTGTGACACATCCATGACTGGATTGTACCGGGTTAACCTGATAAGGAAGCTGGTCAACCGGCGTCCGAATCCCGTTCCCGCACACCCGCCGCCATGGAATGGATATTGTATAGGACAGGTCCCCTCGCAACCTCCTGTTTCCCTCCCTCCCCGGACCCTCTGTCCTGTGACCGCCCCCCCGTGGCGCTTGAAAAGTACTTCTCCATTATATGCCCGGGGGGATACACTGGTATGGATTCCAGTCCCGTGACAGGCGGCCGGGCCGGGCTGGGCGCAGGCGAGGCCCGCGAACGGCTCGGGCGGTTCGGGCCGAACCGGATCACAACGCCCTACGAGATCACCCTCCTCGGGATCGCAAAAGAGGAGATCACCGAGCCGATGATCCTCCTTCTCCTCGCGGTCGGGGTATTCTACACGATCCTCTCCAGCCTGAACGACGCGCTCACGCTCTATGCCATCATCATCGCCCTGGTCCTCGTCGAGATTGCGAACGAGTACCGCGCAAAGAAGGCCATCTCCTCTCTCGCGGTGCTCGCCGAACCGAGTACCAGGGTGATCCGGGACGGAAAGATCACCGATATCCCCACTGACGAGGTTGTGCCCGGCGATCTCCTCGTCTTCGTGCCCGGCACCCGGGTCGCCGCCGACGGCACGATCGTCTCGGGTGTCAGCCTCCAGGTGGATGAGTCCTCCCTGACCGGCGAATCGTTCCCCAGGGAAAAGGCCCCCGGGAGCGAGGCATATGCGGGGACGCTCGTGGTCTCGGGTGAAGGGCTGATGGAGGCCGCCCGCACCGGCGGGGAGACGCGCATCGGGAAGATCTCGGAGCTCGCGCGGGTGATCCGGCCGCCGAAGACCCCCCTCCAGATCGCGATGAAGTCCCTTGCAAAGACCCTTGTCTTCGTCGCCCTCTTCTTCTCCGTTGCCATCCCCCTCATCGGCGCCCTGCAGGGGCAGCCGCTTCGGGCGATGTTCCTCACCGGCCTCGCCCTCGCCTTTGCCACCATCCCCGAGGAGCTCCCCATCATCATCACCATGAACCTGGGGCTCGGCTCCTACCTCCTCTCGAGGGAGAACTTCCTCGTCAAGAAGCTGAAGGC